>NZ_JAJKFV010000029.1:732658-1071487 GCF_020966775.1 Rhodopirellula halodulae
ATTCATCGATCGCCTGTCCGGCTTGTTCGGCCATTTGTTGCGATTGTGGGTCGAAGCCACGTTCCAGCAATTGTCCGGCCGCATCCAAGCGTTCTTCTGCGCGACGTTGCTGCGTTTCTCGGAACGCGTCGTAGAGATTTTGAGCCAGCAACGGTTCCGCCTCTTCGGCTTCCTGGACGACTTGTTCGATGTCGTCCATCAATTCGCCCAGTGACTCACGTTGTTGATTGAGGGCGTCTTGAAGTTCTTCTCGACTGCCGCTGGATCGCAGGCCTGGTGATTCTGTTAGCGAATCCAAGTTGGAAAGCTGCTCTTCGATTTGTTCTTGTTGCGAACTCAATTCGCGAGCTTGCTCACGCATCGTTTGCATCGCTTCGTCGAATTGGCCGGCGGCTTGTTCGCGAATTTCTTCTCGCACCGTTTCCAATTCACGTTCCGCTCGTTTACCGCTGGAAAGTGCCGACGCAGCGTCCTGTTGTTGCAACGCTTCGGCGGCCTCGCGAATGTTTTCTCGTGTCTGTTCGAGTTGTTGACTGGCTTCCTGCATCTCCGCCGCATTTTCGGGTGAGTTCATGCGTTCCATCACTTCGTCGGTTTGACGAAGCATGTCCTGCTGTTGCTCACGCAGGCGTTCGAGCTGTCGACGCAATTCCTCTTTTTCTTCCTCGTCGTCCGCCAGTTGCAATGCGGATTGAAGCTGAGCCAGTTCTTCGTTCAGGTCTTGTTGCCGACGTGCGAGTTCGGCCAAACGGCTGAGCACCTGACGTGTTTCCCGCTGAGCTTGTTGTTCGGGAGTTAATTGAGCCTGCTGCTGCGTTTCGTAGCGGTTCTCGTCTTGGTCCAACTCCAGTTCATTCAGTTGTTGTTGTCGGCGTTGGCTGGACGATCCTTGGCTTTGCTGTTGTTGCTGTTGCGATCGAGTCACCTGGAACTCGCTGGCCCGCAAACGCAGCAACCCGGCGTAGGCGGCTTGTTCGGACACCAACGCCGATGTCAACGGAGACTTGTCTTTCAATTCGATGGCACGAGTCAGTTCCTCCACCGCTTTTTCCATCGCCTGCCGCGTGTCCACCGCGTGTCGTTTTGAATCAACGTCCTGAAGCTCTTGGGCTAGCTCATCAAGTTGAGCGATGGCATCTTGCTGTGATTCGGCAATCACTTGGGTGTCACTTGCAACCTCATCGGTGAAGCGAATCATGTTTTGGGAAAGCTTCCATGTGGCTTGGATGATTTGCTTTTGCAAGTCAGCCAGTTCTTCGGCCTGCTGTTGTTGCGGGCTGGGTTGCTCAGAGGGCTGACTGGGTTGAGCGTCGCCTTCGCGAAAGATCTCCTCGAACCGTCGGACTTCCGCGAAGTACAGATCACCCTGGGTGCGACGTGTTTCGTTGTCCGATTCGTCCGTTGCCACGGCGTCTTCAGCCCAGAACGAATACGAAAGCAATTGATCCGGTTTGGCCCCCAACGATTCCATGTCGACCATGTACTGGATGGTTCGTTTCTGGTTTGATGGCACGTCTTCCGTCAGTACCACGTCACGCGGTGGTTGGTCTGCGAATGTGAGTGTCACCCCGGCGCGTGCGATCCCATGGTCGTCCCGGACTTCCGCGGCCACGGGAAATTCCTCCAGGGCGGAAACCGAGAGATCACCGCCGATCGTCGCCCGGATTTTCGCGGCTTGGTTGGGAAGCATCCTCACCGAAAGCTGCGTTTTCTTCTGGTTCAAACGTTCTCGATCGTCTTGCAACCAGACATCGAAACGTTGGCTTTGATTGACCTCGAACGAAGCGGACCACCACAACGGGTCTGCATCGTTTGGACGCAACTCAATTGGTTGTGGATCAACGGTTTCGGGCGAGTTGTTTCGATAAGGCTTCGGCAGCAATTTCGCGGCTTGGATCGGTTTGTTAACACGAATCCACCATGTCACCTGACTGCCTTCGGCGACGGAGATGCGGACCGTGTTCTCGATCCGACGATCCTCCAATCCGGTGAACGTTGGGTAAGCAATCTCGGCGTCACTGCGGGTGACGCTCGGGTATTCGAACACGTCGACACGAAACGACTCGCTGGACCAATGCGGGAGTTCAATTCGATAGGTGAATGATTCGTCCACTTCGGAAGCCAGCCCGCCCCAAATGGGATCGGCCATGCTACGCCGCATCGGTAAACGAACGGTTCGCGGAGAGTTCTCCTCGTCTGAGTCTGCGTCCTCGGAGTTTATCGGACCATCGGCGAGCGTCTCCGTTAAAACAAGTTCTGGTTCCACCGCAGATTGTTGGCTGATCCAATTGGCCTGGAATTCTGCGGTGACCAACAGATTGGTGCCACGTTCAATCTCGGTATTGCCTGGCTGAATGATCACGTCAGGACGCGGCAATGCGACGGAGGATGCTTTGACGATGGCATCTGGTTTGGCCAGCGAGAACAACGCGGCCAGAGCGAGCGCCGTGACGGTTCCCGACATACCAAACAACCGGCTGAACCACATCCACCGCCGAGATACCACATCGGGCCAATCGTTTCGACGGGCGTGGTCGCGAGCTTCCCGTATCACACGTTGATTCAAATAGGCTTCCGGTTGTCGGGCGACCGAATCATCGACGGCCGTGATCAATCGTTGATCCAAATCCGGATAGCGATGTTCGATTTGTCGGGCCACATTCTGCACATTGCGAACGCGCAAACGCGATTGAATGAAACAGAGAACGATCAGACACAGACATGTCGAAGCAATGGCGACCGAGCTGGCGGGAGTGAAGGGCTGACTCGACAGAAGCCGCCAAAGATACACCAACGCAACCAGCGTCCACGCAAGCCAACCCAGCGATTGCCAGAACCGTAGCCGGCGAAGTCGACGAATGACTGGATGAATGCAATCAAGCAATTCTTTTTGCATAGCGTCCTCCCCAAAGGGTTTCGACCGCCAACAGAATGATCGCGGCTAGTAGCAACCATTGCCACAATCGTTGTTGGCTTTCGAGTTCGCGATCACGCAATTGCTGTGTCGCTTCGGTCAATGTTTCGCTGTCAGGAGCTTCGCCCAGCGGGATGCCCAGCCGTTCGAGTGTGTCCTCTTCCATCGGATCCGTTTGGCTTTCCGTTTCCGCCAAATTGCTGGCAAACGAAATCATGGTCTCGTCCGGAAGCCGGAGCTGATGCACACCTGGGCGGTCGATGAATTCCGCATCCAGGCTGTCTTCATAGGCGGTTGTTTCGCCGTCCGATCGAATCAAGCGGGAGCCCGCCGAGGGTGGCCATGGCAGCGGTGTTCCGATCGTGTGTCCCACCGACGACCCTGTGATGGGTTCATTGCCAGTGAATAGCTGTGCGATCAATGGAAGGAATTTGGTCGACAAAGCCAACTGACTCTGCGAGGGTTGCCAGCCGCTGGTCAGCAACCAAACGTTGCCGGATCTGGCCAAGGCGGGATCACCTGAATCAAAGCTTGCCAAAACGTTCCAGTCAATTTCATTCGTCTCGGCTTGCGTGGTGAGGCCGTTGACGGAGCGATAATTCCAAAATTGAATCTTGCTGAAATCGTTGAACTGCGGGTCCGACATCGCCGCGAACACGGGCGACGAAAAGTCGATTTCAGACCACATGGCGTAGTCCGAAACCTTGGCTTCTTCAACGGTCAAGTTCTTTGAACTGGTCAACGCGGAGATCACCGAAAGCAACTCGTTCGCGGATTTCGCATCATCCATGACGAACAGCAATCGTCCACCATCGTTCGTGTATTGCTGCAAGGCAGATTGAAACGCGGCGTCACCGCTGACTTGGCTGATGACCAACAATGGACACTGCTTTGGATCGACGTCAGGCGGAAGACCAGAAGGGTCAACGGTTTCGATCGTGACTTCCCGCGTCGCGTTATCGAGCGGAACTCGCCGCAGGTAATACGACAAGCTCTCGCGAGGTTCATCTGTTTCGCGACCAACATGCAGCAATTGAAAAGTTCGCTTCTCGGGAGCCACCCAGTAAACCGTGTTGTCAAACGGCGAGTTGTCTCCTGACAGTACAATGGGTGGCGTGATCTCCGAACCGTTCTGGGCGGGAGGAGTCGCTCGCACCACCCGGACCGAATCGGATTCGACCTGAATGTTCTGTGGTTCATCCTCAGGGTCCCAAGTCAGCGACAAGTCGAACTGCGACGCGAGCTTGGAATTGATCACCCGAATCGGTAATTGAAATTCTGCGTCTTTCTGGCCGGTTCGGATGTTGTCTCGCGCGGGATCATTCATCACGACCGCGGTGGCGTTGCCGGGTTCTCGCGGGGCCACGCGGCGAATGTCAAGCGTTACCTGCTCGGGCCATGCATTTTGTTGCAACGCGTCAATGGCCGCACCGTTTTGCAGATCAGAGATAAGAACCAAGCTGGCGGGGCCGGGGCCAGAGCGATTGGAGCTGGAGGAAGTTGGACTGGATAATGCTGAGTTCGTTGATGCTGGTGCATCTTCGGTCTCGCTATTGATCGATGTTTCCGGCCATTGTGCCCAGTCAGCGGCTTCGCGAAGAGCCACGCCCAGATCCGTTGCTTTCCAACTCAATTGGGTCGCACGCAACGTTTCCATCGCAAGTTGCCGTTGGCCTTCATCCAGCAGTGTGTTGTTGGACTCCCATTCTTTTTTGACCTCTGAGTCAAAGACGAAGATCGCGAATTGATCATTGGCAGAAAGATCCTCGATGACTGATTCCGCTTTCGCGACGGCTTGTTGCCAGAGGTCTTCGCGTTGCATGCTGGCGCTGCGGTCGATGACCAATGCGATTCGTCTGGCCGGGGTTTGATTCAATAGGTCAGCCGAACTGCGAAGGAACGGTCGTGCAAACGCGGCAGCAAGCAAAATCAACGCCAAGCTGCGAATCAGAAGCAACGGCCATTGATCAAGGCGGCTGCGGCGAGTCAGCCGTGATGGGACCTCACGCAGGAACATCACCGAGCTGAATGGCACAGAGCCCTTGGGGTGTTGCCGAATCAAGTGAAACAAAATCGGCGCCGCGATAGTCAACGCACCGGCGAAGAAGAGAGGTGCCAGCATGCTCATTAGGAACCTCCTCCGCCGCCCGCACCCACGCCACCCAGCATTCCCGCACGGCTGGCAGCAATCGGCCGGCGTTGGTGTGCAGAAACGAAGTCTGACAGCGAATCTTGCAAGGGTTGGTCGGTCGTCGTGGTGTAGATCGCCGCGCCAACGGCATTGCAGATCGCTTGCAAACCATCCGCGTGTTCTCGGAATGCGGTTTGGTATGACCGTCGAGTCGCGTCCGGATCAACCTGGATCTTTCGTCCTGTTTCCATGTCCACCAGAACTTTGGATTGATCCACCGAAATTTCAACTTCGTTGGGATCCAGGACTCTCAGGACGATGACTTCGTGTTGTCGAGATCGTAGTAAAGCGAGCGATCGCTGAAGCTCGTCGGTCGGAGCCAGCATGTCGCTGATCAACACGACCAACCCACGCCGCTGCGTGACCGCCGCGATTTGCGACAGCGGGCGGTTCAAGTTGGTTCCCTTGCCGGCGGTGGGACGATCGAGGCATGCGAGGATTTGGCGCAGGTGCCCCGTGCGGCTTCGAGCCGGAACGACATCGGCGATGGCTTCATCGAAGGTCATCAATCCAACATGGTCACGCTGCAGAGTCAGGAAGTAAGCCAGCGTTGCCGCCAGGGTTCTGGCGTAGTCCATTTTGCTGTACTCCAGCGAACCGTAAGCCATCGATTGGCTCTGGTCGACCAAGAGATGGCATCGCCGGTTGGTTTCGTCTTCGAACTTCTTGATGTAATAACGATCGGTTCTGGCAAAGAGCTTCCAGTCCAGCCCTCGCGGATCATCGCCGGGTGAATAGGAACGGTATTCACTGAATTCCACCGAAGCACCGTGCAGCGGGCTTCGATGCAGACCGCCAAAGAAACCTTCCACCACCAACTTGGATCGCAACTGAAGGTTTTTGATCCGCATCAAGGCGTGTGGATCCATGGATGCCGCGGCGTCGGTTCGACCGGTTGCCGTTGCCGACGAGTTCCCTGACCGGCTTGCCTGGCGAGCGTCCGGTTGCGAAGTACCTGAAAAACGTTGGAACCAGCTCAATTCAGACTTCCGTTGGCGTTTCGGTGAGCAAGCGGGTGACCAGCTTTTCCACATCAAAACCTTCGGCTTCCGCGCGGTAGCTCAGCAAGACGCGGTGGCGAAGGGTTGGGTGAGCCAACGCTTGAATGTCTTCCGTGCGGACGTGCGCGTGGCCGTTCAGCAATGCTCTGGCCTTGGCGCCCAGGACCAACGTTTGTGCCGCGCGAAGTCCGGCTCCCCACGACGCGTATTCGTTGACAAAGTCGGGCGTGCCATCTCGACCGGGGCGGGTCGCAGCGACCAAACGAACGGCGTAAGCCGCAATGGATTCGGCGATGGGAACCCGTCGCACGGCGGCGTGGAAACGTGCCACGTCTTCTCCAGTGAAAATGGGTTCGATCGGAGCGGGTTTTTGTGCCGTGGTTTGCATCACCACCGCCAATTCGTCTTTGGGCGGCAAGTAATCGATCAAGACATTGAATAGAAAGCGGTCCAGTTGCGCCTCGGGCAGTGGGTAAGTGCCTTCCATCTCAATCGGGTTTTGCGTCGCCAGTACAAAGAAGGGCTCCTCCAATTCGTATCGATGACCACCGGCGGTCACCTGATGTTCTTGCATGGCTTCCAACAACGCCGCTTGAGTCTTGGGCGGTGTGCGGTTGATTTCGTCTGCCAAAATCACGTTGGCAAAGATGGGGCCTTTGACGAACTGAAGTTCCCGATGGCCATCCGCCGATTGCTCCAAAATCTCTGTTCCGGTGATGTCCGCGGGCATCAAATCAGGTGTGAATTGGATGCGTTGAAACTTCAGGTGAAAGATTTTCGCGACGCTGCTGACCAACAACGTTTTCGCGAGTCCCGGGGCTCCGGTGATCAAGCAGTGCCCACCGGCGAAGAGGCAGATCAGCAACTGCTCGATGACTTCTTCTTGGCCGATGATGACTTTGGAGAGTTCTTGAACGATCCGTTCACGTCCCTCGCGAATTTGTTCCACCACGCGGGCTTCGTCTTCTTGCGTCAAAGTGTCCGTGGTCATGAAGTGCAATCGGGTTGAAGGAACGAGTCAAAAGAACGGAAGACCGTTGCGAAGTGAATGAACGAGGTGTCAGAGCAAGGTTGAATCAAAGGTCAAGGTTGAACGAAAGGAGCAGCTCAGTGGGTCATCGCGTAGGTCACGATGTTGATCCCCATCGGGTAGGCTTTCTTGACCGAGAACTCGTCGAAGTACCATTGGTCTTCGCCTTCCCGTTCCCAGCCATCTCCCAAGTCCGTGTTGTGGCAAATCAGAACCATGATACGGTCCTCATCATCGGTGATCGCTCGATAGTGTGGGGTGCTGGTGTCGCTGCCGTCGGACGACCACTCCCATGAACCAATGCTTCCGTCACGACCACGACGGGCCGAATTGATCGCGGGGACCTGGGGCTTTTCTTTTAAGTCGTAAACGATGTGGAAAATCTCGTGCGACAGTGGGAGCTCAAAAGGATCGCGGTCCGGAAAGACACGTTTCAACTCGAAACGCATGTTCTCGTATTGGGAGTCACCCCAAAAGTCATCCACCATCAAGAAGCCGCCGTTCAGGCAATAACGACGCAAAGCTTTGACCTCTTCGTCGCTGAACGACAATCCGCCGGGTTCAATGATGTAGATGAACGGATAGTCGTAGAGCTCATCGTCGGTCAGACGGATCACCACCGGATCCGGATTGACCTTGAGCGATGTCAGTTGTTGCAGTCGCAGTGAAAAGTTCAAGTCGCTGTCGGGGTAGTCGGTCCAGCAACCGCCCCCGCGTCGTCCGCGACCACCGTAAGAGTCGTACTCGATGCGAACGAAGGTGAAGCAATCCTTGGGGAATTTTGGGTCAACCTCCCAAGTGGGAACACCATTGCGATCCATGGGGAGCGATCGATCACGGTTTCGCCAGTAGCCCCGTTGCGCGACGGCAACGCCGCCCATCGCGAAAATGAGAGTGACCAAGAACCAACGCCGCAAAGTTCTCATGGAGGACTTCGCCAAAACAGGACGGCTGTGCGTTTCTGTTTGTTGCTTGTCAGAATCAATCTCCGTCATGGCGATGTTTCCTCCTGGTCCGAATTCGGATGATGCAGCCGATAGAGCAAGCGGTGGGCGTCGCGATACCGGGGGGCAATTTCCAATGCCATCATCACATGGTGTTTCGCGGGGAAGGTTTCGTCTTGTTCGTCGTAGGACTTCGCAAGTCGGTAGTGCAGACCAGCGGGATCAACCGGATCCAGTTCGAGCAAGGCCGTGAGTGCTTCAATGGCTAACTCGTGACGATCCAGTTTCTCCGCCGCGACCGCCGATGCCAAGTGAAACTCAGGCAACAATGGTTGAATGGCCAATGCCTGCTGCGACGCATCCAGAACGTTGTCCCAGTCTTCATTGGATTGTCCAATGTCGATGAAACGCCGCAGGGAGGGTAAAGCATCGCTGGACTGAGCCAGATTTTCTTGGATCGTGCGGATTTCTCGTCGTTCCTGCCCCAGCTCACGATGTGTTTGGGCAAGCCATTCCAAAGGACCGTCTCGCTCGGACGTCAGCACGCCCAAGTCCTGCATTCGCGTCAGTGGGACCAAGGCTTGTTCCCATTGCTCGGCTTCCAAGGCCGCACGCGCCATCTCGCGAAGCGCCCAGTAGTTGTTGGGATTCAAGCGGACCCAGCCCTTCCATGTTGCCAGGTCGCGACTTTCGGGCAGTGTGTCACGCGACCAATCGGCCAAGCCTTCGTATTGATGAGCCAGCCGTTTGGCATATTCGTCAAACTGAGCGTCCAGCTTTTGCAGCGAACCCGTGTGTCGGGTCAGAGCATCGTTGATCGGAATTCCCGCCGCCAAATCATCGAGCACGGCGAGCAGTGCGTCATGACCATGTTGCTCAATCAGGAACTCAACGACCAACGACGATTCGAAGTAGGCAAACTGCAACGCGATCGCTGACGGAGGAGACAAGAAAGCGGCGCTGAGATCGCTGACGGGGGTCAACTCATCCGAAAGCAACATTGAGCGGTACTGAGGCGTCATCTTTTCGCCCCAGCTTGGGTTGCGTTGACGCTCTTCGTACACCGAGATGCCCTCGCTGAGCCAACGTGGCATTCGATTGTTGGTCTTTTCGAGCGTGACCACGTGACAGAATTCATGCCACAGGACACTCTTCCAATTCGATGGCCGTTCACCCTGCGATGCTGGGCTATTGGCCGTGATCACGCGACCGAAGCAAACACCCAAGTACCCTGCCCCGCCCGGCAAACCAAAGGTACGGATCGCGAAATCGCTTTGCTCAGGAAAAATCTCAACGATCACCGGTTTGTCCGGTGTGACTTGGTACTTCTCACAAAGTACCTGCTTCGCATCACTGAGCAGGTTCAAAACCGCATCACCGTACAGTTTGGCTTCTTTGGCATCCATGCGAACGTGGATGCCGTCTCGTTGCAGCTTTTCAAACTTCGACGTGCGGTCTTTCAGAGTCATCAAGTTGTAAGCGACCACGTTGTAGGGATCGGCTTTGGCAACTTCACCGGCGATCTCCCAGCCAATTTCGTCTTCCCCCAATCGCAGCATGTCTTGAGCTAGTTGAAAGCTCGCACTCAGGTGCAACGGATTCATGCTGAGGGCGCGGTTTTGATATTCGGCACCTTCTGCAAATCGATACTTTTCGGAAAGTTTGCGACCGATCAAATGATCGACATCCGCGTTTTGTGACCAGTGAGCCAATGCTGCCGCACGCATTAGTTGCTCGAGTTCGTACTGTCCTTTCAAATGTGCCACCACAGCCATCAAAGCCCACGCGGAAGGTTCGTGCACGTTGATCTGCAACATCTGATTGGCGATGTCTTTGGCTTCGTCGTATCGTTCCCGGTCGATCGCCTTTTCGGCCAACCACTGCAGAGAAGGAAGGTGCCGAGGATTGATCTGCAGAGCCGTTTGGATCTGTGCACCGGCGGCTTGTCCGTCGCTTGGTTCCAGCGCCAGGGCTAACAGGTGATGCAGGTCGGGCGTTCTTTCGTCCAAACGCTGGGCCTCTTGAAGCGTGTTGGCCGCGACTTGGAAGTCACCTTTTTGAATCGCCAGTTCCGCAGTGGCAAGATAAGCATCCAGGAACTCCGGATCACGATCACGCACGCGGTCATAGAACATTTCGAGCACTTCGCGAGCGTCTTCGCCTTGCTCGGTGAAGTAACGTCCCGCGGCGATCAAGTTGTCTCGTGTGACGTAGCCTGCAAACGCGCGTTGCAATTGGCTGAACAGGTCTGCTTCGGCTTGTCCGACCTCGTCTTGCATGCCGTTGAACCGAAGCACGTCCAAACCCAAGTAACGCAGCGCGATGCTGGTTGGGTAACGCTGGATGGCCGCTTGATAGGTTTGTAAAGCATCTTTGTAGTCGCCTTGCACCATTTGGCATCGAATGAGCAGGCGGGGCCAACGTTCACTCCAGACACCGCGTTCGACTTCGAAGGCCGCGGTTTGTGCCGCCACGTCGTATTGGCCTTCATGGAATTGCTGCACTGCCTCGTCGTAGCTCGCGGCATTGGCGAATGGTGTCGATGCGATGATGCTCAGCAAGACCAGCAGGAGCAAGCGAGCAAGCCATTGGCGAGAGCAACTGGAAGGCTGAGCCGATGAAGCCGAGTTCAGAGAAAGCAGTTGTTGAGCTTGTTGTGCATCGCGATGTGTTTCGCATCGTTCGTCAACTTGGAAGCAGGTAGCATTCACCAATACAGGTCTCACCAAAACAGGTAGCAACATTGGGCTCGCGGGTGGGGACGCAGGCGGGCGCGATGAAGTGGTCGAATGTCTGATTCTACGCTCTCTGCAACCGGCTCGCAGGAATCACGGGGGTTGCCATCGCGACCTCCACAGGAGGAATCGCTACACTGCCCTGAGCGTGGTTCATGCCGCGAATGGTGCGGAATCCGGGATTCCGTGGCGTGGATGGCTCGCGTGAGACCTCAGCCCCGTTTTGTATCAAATTCTGCAGAAGGATCTTCTGATGAGCGAACGACGTTATTCCCTCGAACGTTTCCTGGAAAAAACTCGCGACAAGGATCTCAACCAGGGATTGTTCGAGCTGGAGTCGGATCGAATGCTCGACATCAATCTCAACGGCGAAGTCTGGACCAAGATGGGATCGATGATCGCATACACGGGCAACGTCCGTTTTGAACGCGAAGGAATTCTGTCACAGGGGCTCGGTAACCTGCTCAAAAAAGCCGTCTCCGGCGAAGGCACGGCATTGACGAAGGTCAGCGGGCAGGGATCGGTCTTTTGTGCTGACAGCGGAAAGAAGATCACGATCTTGGAGCTGCAAAACGAGGCGATTTGCGTCAACGGAAATGACCTCCTCGCGTTCGAAATGTCATTGAACTACAACATCAAAATGATGAAGAAGATGACCGCGATGTTGGCGGGCGGCTTGTTCAACATTCGCTTGGAGGGCACGGGAATGGTAGCGGTGACCAGCCACTACGATCCTATCACGTTGCCGGTCACGCCTCAGCAGCCCGTGGTCACCGATCCAAATGCGACTGTGCTTTGGTCCGGACAGTTGGAGCCGGAACTTAAAACCGACGTCCAGTTCAAAACGATGTTGGGCCGAGGCTCTGGCGAGTCATTGCAATTTCTTTTCCAAGGACATGGTTTCGTAGTGGTTCAACCCTACGAAGAGGTCGTGTTCCAAAACCAAGGTTGATCGAGACGTTGAAACTGATCTCATGGAATGTCAACGGCATCCGCGCCGCAATGAACAAAGGCTTTCGCGAATTTGTGGAAGCCGAGCAGCCGGATGTGCTGTGTCTGCAGGAGACCAAGGCTGAACCCCAACAAGTCGATCTGGCTTGGGCGGAGGAGTTGGGCTACCACCAAGAATGGAATCCCGCGACCAAGAAAGGTTACTCCGGCGTGTCGACTTGGAGCCGAGTGAAACCCACCAAAGTCACCAAAGGACTGGACCTGGAAGAGCATGACAACGAAGGTCGCGTTCTGACGACCACGTTCGAAGATTTTCATCTGGTCAATGTCTACACGCCGAACGCCCAACGTGGATTGGCTCGTTTGGATTACCGCATGCAGTGGGATGAAGTTTTTCTGGACTACGTCAAGAAACTCAATCGTCGCAAACCGGTGTTGTTTTGTGGCGATGTCAATTGTGCCCACAAAGAAATCGATCTGGCCAACCCGAAAGCCAATCGCAAGAACGCCGGGTTCAGCGACGAAGAACGGGCGGGCTTGGACGCGGTTGCAGACGCGGGGTTCATCGATTCGTTTCGCGAATTTCACGAGGGGCCAGGGCATTATTCGTGGTGGACGTATCGCAGCGACGCCCGAGCCAGAAACATCGGCTGGCGTTTGGATTACTTTTGGGTGGCGAAGAAGTTCTGGGATCGCGTGGCGGATGCTCAGATTCGATGCGAGATCCATGGATCGGATCATTGCCCTGTTGAGTTGACGTTGAAGTGAAACTGCCGCTGCCTTCCGTTCGAAAGTTGTTTCGAGATCACTTCTCGGAAGAATCGCCGATTGAGATCGATCCCGCTCAACGCGCCGCGTTGATCAAGGAGTGGCGGGGCAAGCTCGAGCGAATTGAGGGCGTTCGTTTGACCAACCATCCCGGTGATCGAGATTCTCGATCGCCGACATGGGTCCGGTTCACCATTCCCGATCCGAATGAATCAAGGACCTATTACCGATCCGACGAGCTGCGTTTGGAACGCAGTCAGCAAGGCGAATTGCTCTTTGTTTTTGGTCGACTGAATCGCGAGGTCACCGCCTTGGTCAGCGATTTCTCGGAGCTGGAGAGTTTTGTCGCGGAGGTGCTGAGGCGTTACGTCAAACGCCGGGCCGGAGAGGCCAAACGCGAAAAAGTCCGCTCAATGAAGTCCAAAGCGATCGTGGCGAGGGTCAAGGCACTGGCCAAGGAGGAACAATTTGATTTCGCGACCAGCATGGACACCCAAAAGCTGAAGCTCTTCGTGAAGCTGTCCGGTCAGCACATGATCGAGATTCATATTCCGTTCACGCGGTTTGAAAAGGTGCTGCCGCAGTTGCAGCAAACCATTCGTACGCTTCGGTCGCTGTACGACGACGGGCTGCGATTCAAGATGATCGGGTTCATGCAGGCCGATTGGCGAACCGAATGGATTCGTCATGATGAGTGAGGCGATTGTTCGCAGCGAAAGTGAACGAAGCCACGATTGAGTCTTTGCACCACAACGATGAGATGTTCCTTTGGCTGTTCGAGTTGACGTCCACGAGTTGCTTCAATTGCTCGAGATCACGCCTCCCGACCAAAACATCATGTTGGTCGGTAAGCATGGAATCGGGAAATCACAGATCATCGCCGATCATTTCTCGGCTCGAGGGATGAAGGTGGTGCCGTTCTTTCTGGGGCAGATGAGTGATCCCGGCGACTTGATCGGTTTGTTGCACAAAGACGAGGCGACCGGTCGCAGCGAGTTCTTGCCACCGTTTTGGTGGCCGGTTGACGACGAACCGATCGTTCTGTTCTTGGATGAACTGAACCGGGCGCGGCCGGAGATCCTGCAATCGGTCATGGAGCTTGCGCTGAACAAAACGCTCGCGGGGAAACGTCTTCCCGAAGGCAGCGTGATCATCTCCGCCGTGAATGAAGGCGACGAGTACCAGCTCACCGATTTGGACCCCGCCCTGGTCTCGCGATTCAATCTCTATCAGTTCGCGCCGACGGTGGAGGATTGGTTGCTGTGGGCCGAGCAACATGAAGTGGATGACCGTGTCACTTCATTCATTCAGCAGCAACCGCAGTTCTTGGACGGTGAAGGATCGGCACCGGGCAACGAAGACGTCGACGCGATGTCAGGTTTGGTGAAGACACCCGACCGTCGCGGTTGGGCTCGCGTTTCAAGCATTCTTGATGGAGTGGATTCGATCGGGCCACTGCACATCAAGTTGGTGGCGGGTGTGGTGGGGTCACCCGCCGCGATGGCTTTCCGTCGCAGCCTGGCTTCGCGTTTGCCCGTGACACCTGACCAAGTGTTGTTGCAGTTTTCGAAGCATCGCAAGGTCATCGAGAAGATGTCATTGAGTGAGCTACTGATGCTGAACGAGAAGCTGATGATGCACTTGGTCAGCGATCCGTACGAGGGATCCGATCGAACCAAGTCGCTCAAAGCTCTGTTGAGCTATTTGAAGCTGCTGCGCAAGCGAAAGTTGGATGAGGTGGTGGCACACTTCGTTTCCATGACGGACCAGTCCAAGTATGAATCGACGATGGATCTGTTTGCCGAGTCGATGGAATTGATGAACTTGCTGACGGAATACGTCGAAGGCATCCAAATTCAGTGAGCAGTAAAGCGGCGATCCAATCGAAGGCCAGTGCTCGGGAATCAAAAGCCCAAGAGTCGAAAGCACGCGAGCGGATCACTCGAGTGGTCGAAGGTTGGTACTTGGTCGACCCATTGCTGTTTGCCGCTTGGACGCTGCATGAGGTGATTGCGAAACCAGAAGTCGCAACCATTCGGGTTGCTCATGGGCGGGTGGAGTTCAATCCCGAGTTCGTTCGGTCGCTGAAGCAAGGCGAGTTGGCCGAAGTGCTTCGTTTTGAAGCGATGCGGATCCTACTGGGGCATCCCTACGCACGTCGGCAACCGAAGACGGAGCTGTCTTACGCCGCCAGCAATCTGACCGTGCAAGAATGCCTTCGCAGCAAGCTTCCAATGCCACGTCCGCGAGAAACGTTCGGCGATGAGTCGCACGACCACCAGTATTTTGAATACTACTACCGGCAACTGGTGCAGCGTGAATCGGATGAGGAGCCGGAACGTGACGACGAGAAGCCAAGCGATTCGGATTTAGACGAGTCCGGGGTGAGCGAAGCTCAGGCAGGTCCGTCCAACGATTCGTCGGACGCGGAGGAAGATGATTCCGCCGGATCGGACGTGATTGACGGGGGAGCGGAGGCTGGCGAGTCCGACCAGGGTGAGGATTCCAGCGGTGAAGGCTCTTCCGCGGCGACTGGCCCGGATGACTCGTCGGCAAAGGAAGACGATTCGGATGCCGCCGGTGATCAGCCCACTCGCAATGACTTGGAAGCGTATATCGATCCGGCACAAACCGGAACGCAAAACGCTGACCAATGGGATTCCGATGATCTGCTGCACGAGGAGATCAAAGCGACCGTCGCGGAGGCGGCGGAGAACGGCGGATGGGGAACGTTGCCGGGATATGCTCAAGAACAGTTGCGGGCGACGTTGCGGCCGCCATTGGATTATCGGGCTGTGCTTCGACAGTTCCGGCAAAGTGTTCTGTCGGTTGACCGGAAACTGACGCGGATGCGTCCCAGCCGACGCTATGGGTTCGCTCAGATGGGAAGTCGCTATGACTTCACAACCAGTCTGCTGTTTGCGGTGGATGTATCTGGTTCGATGAGTCGTCGCGACTTGGAAAATGGTTTCTCGATCGTCAATCGTTTCTTTCAGTACGGCATCCGTTCGGTGGATGTGATCTGGTTCGATACCGAGGTGCGCTGTCAGCCCATGACCTTTCGTGCCGCACGTCGCGACGTGCAGGTCACGGGACGCGGCGGAACGGATCTGAATTGCGTCACCGCGTTCTTGAACGAGCACCGAAGCTATGACGGAGTGGTGGTGTTCACCGATGGAGACTCTCCCGTGCTGCGAAAGTCGTCGAATACACGCACTCGAGTGCTGTGGTTGTTCAACACGCAAGCCGCATTTCGTCGCTCGGCGTCGGCTCTGCGTCCGATCGGCAAGACGGCGTTCCTCAAGCCGTCACGAATGATCGGTCCGTCGTCGCGTTGATTGATCGTCAGCTTTCGCAGAGCGGCAAGATCGGGCTGGCGGAATTGACCAGGTCGTCGATGGTCACACCGCGAAAGGCTTCTTCCGTGGCGGCGTAAACGCGATCCAATTCCGCGTGCAGCGGGCAGAGTTCCGTGTGGGATTTCAAACCCAGCGGACACGACTTGATTCGTTCCACGGGTGCGACGGTGTTGACCACATCCAAAATGGTCAGCGTGTCTGTCGCGACGCACAGTTCGTAACCACCGCCGGGGCCCGGGCGTGATTGAACCAATCCCGCCGCTGCGAGGTCCTGCAGAACTCGCGTCAGGTAGCGTCTGGGGACTTTGGTTTGTTCCGCCAAGTGGTCCGCCGACGCCGGTTTTCCTGGTTGGCTGCCCATGCAGGCGACGGCACGGAGAGCGTATTCGGCGGTTTTTGAAAGCATATTTATCGAGATTAGTTAAAATCTGCATATTGAAGTGCAGATATTGATTCTGTACAGTTAGGTATACAAAGAAAAGTTTAGGCAGGAACTCTCACCCGAGCAAACCGCTGATGATATCTCGCCACCACATCGATCCTGAGCCAATGCCGTTTTTGATTGCGCCGGCCTGGGTTTGCACCGTTTTCGCGGCAGCATTGTTCTTGTTGCCAGCGACCGTTTGGGCGCAGGCTGATTTTGAGCGACCACCGATCGATTATCTGAATGCGGAAGTCCACGACCCGGTGGCGAAATTGGCTCAGCGAATCGAAGAAGGGACGCTGGAGCTGGAATCCGATCCGGAGTTTGGCTATCTGCCGTCGGTTTTGAATGCGTTGGACATTCCACTGAGTTCACAGACGTTGGTGTTTTCGAAAACCAGTTTGCAACTGCATCGGATTTCGCCGCGGAGGCCCCGTGCGTTGTATTTCAACGACGATGTCTACGTTGGTTATTGCCAAAACGGAGACGTGTTGGAATTCGCGTCGACGGATCCGAAACAGGGAGCAATCTTCTACACCTTGTCGCAAGACGATGGGCAAGAGCCCAAGTTTGTTCGCGATCGTGGAGGATGTCTCTCCTGTCACGCTTCATCACGAACGCAAAACGTGCCTGGATTCTTGGTGCGAAGTGTTTTCGCCGATGCGGCGGGGCGTCCCAAGCTGGGCAGTGGAACCTTCACCACCGATCACACCAGCCAGTTCGAAGAGCGATGGGGAGGTTGGTATGTCACTGGCAATCATGGATCCATGCGGCACATGGGCAATGTAATTTGCTCTGGCGAGCCGCATGAGTTCGATCGTGAGAGCGGGGCGAACCAGACCGGGTTGGATTCTTACTTCCGCACGTCCTCCTATCTCACGCCGCACAGCGACATCGTGGCGTTGATGGTGTTGGAGCATCAGACGCAGATGCACAACGCTTTGACCGCTGCGAATTTCGAGACTCGGCAAGCACTGCATCAGTCGTTTCAGATGAATGAGTTGCTTGAGCGACCCAAGGATTTCATCAGCGAGAGCGCGAATCGGCGAATCGATTCGTCCGCTGATCGAGTGCTTCGCTATCTACTGATGTGCGACGAATTCCCGCTGACCGATGCGGTCGCGGGAACGTCCGGTTTCGCGGAAGGCTTCCAAGCGATGGGGCCGAAGGATGACCAGCAACGTTCGCTCCGGGAATTGGATCTGGAAACGAGACTGTTCCGTTATCCGTGCAGCTATCTGATCTATTCGGATAGCTTTCACGGATTGCCAGAGGAGGTTCGCAAACGCGTTCTAGAGAAGCTCCATTCGATTTTGAGTGGCGAGGATCAATCGGAGACTTACCAGCATCTGACCAGTGTCATGCGGCAGGACATTTTGCAGATCCTTCGAGCCACCCATCCGGACTTTCAGTCGTCCAGCGAGTGAAGTCCATCATCATCGAACGAAAAAAGCCCGTTGAGCAAATAGCTCAACGGGCTTTTGTTTTGGTGCCGTCACTGGCGAAGTGACCCCTACGGGACTCGAACCCGTGTTACCGCCGTGAAAGGGCGATGTCCTAGACCGCTAGACGAAGGGGCCGGTCGGTTTGCCAACAAAGCTGGCGTGCCAACGAGGCGAGTATCAAACCAAGATCGGGTTTGGGCGTCAAGGGTGCCCGACGTTTGTTTTATGTTGCAATCACAAAAAACTTACGAGAAGGTCTGTGCAACCTTTCGGGACGTCCAAGGTGGCGAAGTGACGCTTAAGAAACGTCATTCGAATCAGCCGGCGCGCTGGCGTCGGCGGCCTGATTGTTCCGCTGGATCGCGTCGTAAACTTCACGACGATGAACGGGCACCTCGCGAGGAGCTTCCACACCCAGGCGGACTTTGTCTCCACGGATTTCCACCACAACGATTTTGATATCGTTATTGATGACAATGCTTTCGTTTTTCTTACGCGAGAGTACCAACATGGCTCATTCCTTTTTGCGGCCGCCTGCCTTCTGGGTACATCTGCCTAATCAACAACGAGTAGTGGACAGATGTGGAAGGGAGTACGGACAGAGATCCTTGGTCCATCAACTCTAGGACAAAAACCTGCACGGTCAAGGAAATCCGGGTTGACAAACGCTGAAAAATCTTGCACCCGTCACTTTGCGGAGGGGTGCGAGACGGTGAAATTGTTTGATTTGCTAGCAAATACAGTGTGTCGCGTTCTCGATACGATTCCAACTCAATTCGCGAATTTCTCCACGATGACCTCTACTTTTTCTTTCCAGGCTTACGTCTATTCCCCAGAACGAGGGGCCTTTTCGGTCTCGATGGAATCCTTTGCCGAGCAATTGCAGCATTTACAAGGACTGTTTTTCGAGTGGGATGGTTCGTTTACCTGGGCGAATCAAAAACAGGGCTGGCAGATTGATGGGACGGTCTACGACAACGGGGACACCATCCAATACGTGGATCTGCACGGCCGCGGTTCATCTGACGAAGGGCGAATTCAACTGATTCAGCAATTGAAAGCCTTGTTCGCGGCGCTCGAGCCCAATGGCTCCGTTTCACTGATGCGGTTACCCGAACGCGAATGGCAAGATTTACAAACCTTTGAGAAAGAAGTTCACCCGAAGGCAGTTGGCTGATCGTTTCGACATCAGATCTTCGCGGTCCTCGCGATCATTGTTTGATTGGCATGTCTTGTTCTGCAAGGCAAAACGCTTGGTTTTGAACGTGATGCGGTGGTTCGACCTGAAACAATCGAAACGATTTTTCAGATTTTGAGAGTTTTGGCGCGGTGGTTGCATTAAGGCCCCATCAGACGCCAAGGCCTCCAACGGAGGCAGGAAGAATGGCACCGGCGTCATCGTGGTGCCAGCACAACCTCACCATCATGTTTCAGGAAGAAATGCCATGTTGACCGAAACCATGCCCGCCGTTGAAAACGTCTCGATGGTCTCAGCCGTATCGCAAAATGAGACTTTGCCGTCCGATGCGGAGATCACTCGTCGCGTGATGAAGATTCGCAGCAGCTGGAGTGTTGCTGAGCGTCTGCGTCGTCGCCGCGAAGCTAATACCCGGTTCGCCGATCTGTTGGATGCGTTGACCACCGAGCACACCGCAGCTTGATTCGAGAGTGCAAAAACACGCTTCGGAGTCGCCGCGATTTCCTGGTTTCGAACCGAATCAGGAACTCACTGGTGGGCTCGCCCAAGGTTTGCAAATTAGTCGATCGTCTTTTCGACAGGCCTGCATTGACCTTGGGGTGATCCATCGTTCATTGCGATGGAATCAAACAATGGTTTGATCGAGAGTGGTGCGACGAGGGCACCGGACCCACTCTCGACGATCGTCTGGGCAATGATCTAGCCATTCGTTTGCTTTTCTCTTTCTAAATCCAAATATCGACCGCTTGTACGCCGCGTCTCTTTGACCGAGGCGAATGCTTTTCGGTGGGCGAATTTTCAGCGGTCTCGTCGATGGTGCTTTGAACTGCATCGTTGACCGCTAGAATGTCATCTTCTCTTTCTCAAGGATGACATTGGATGATCCAATTCTCTGGTTTGTGTCGTTGTGCCGGTTTCCCAAGTGCGTTGCTGTGCAGCCTGACGCTCATTGCTTTGTTGCTTTTTCCCGGTTGCACGCGGCAACCCGAGCCGGGCTCTGAAACGGCCGCAGCGGATGATGCATCCTCCTCGACGTCTGAACCGACGGGCGATGGCTCATCGAGTCAGTCATCGGCCATGCAATCGCTCGACGGCGACACGTCAACGCTGATTGCCGATGGCGGAAACGCCCAGAGGTCGGGCGATGATGGATCTGGCAATGGAGAAACTGGTCGTTCTTCGATCGAAATGAATGCGAGTGGATCGCCAGCAGCCACTGACCCAGCGGAGCAGTCCGTCCAACCTCCGCTTCGCGTTGCCGATTCCGTCGGATCTCAACAAAAGCAGTTGGCTCGTGACATGTCTCCGACCCAGTTGAAGACGTTCCTTTCTGAGGCCGACGTTGAATTGCGAATGATCAATAACGGGCAATCCGGAATCGAGGACCCTGCGAAGGCGTTTCAGCAATTGAAGTGGATTGTGACGTTGAAAGAAGAGGCCTCTCGCAGGTTGATCGAGCATGCCGACTCCAGTGAGAAGGATCGCGCCATCGGTCGACGCGGTGAGTTGCAGTCCTTGTCGCACCTCGCATCCCTAGGTGATTTGAAGGCGGCGGAGCAGTTGCAGAAACTGGCGGAAGAATGGAAGGATGACGAGGACGCGGAGGTGCGATCGGACAGCCGCCTCGTGTTGATTGGTTTCGCGATTGAAGAAGTTCGCAACGGAAAGACTGACGCCGCCAACAAGGTCGTTTCGCAGATCGAAACCCTTGCACAATCCAGCGCGGATCCCGATGCTGCCGCGTTGATGGTGATGGGGCAAGCCAAAGACGCTCTGATGCAATTCGAACACCTCGATGAAGCGTCACGCGTTCGCGAATTGATCTTGGAGGTCTTCGTTGATACCGAAGATCAAACTTTCGCGGACATGGCCCGACAGGTTGCGGGACCGAGTATGCAAATGAGCCAAGCGATGCAGCGCGTGCAAAGCATGATGCAGCAAGTCATCGAAGAAGCCAACGAAGGCGTTGCTTCCGGACAATCGAAAGTCGCAGCGGCGGATTGGAAGCAAGCGATTGAAACGGTTGCGAAAGAGCAGCCTGATTTGTTGACCACTCAGTTCTTGGCGGGCACCAGCTTGGAAGCGGAAACGGTCGGACGCGAAGACTTGGCGACTGCCACTTACGAAGTTCTGGAAGAACAGTTTGCATCGCTTCAGGATGATCGAGGACGGGAAGCGAGAACGGCAATTCAAGCTCGCGAAAATCGTCGTTCTGTCATCGGTGAGGCGTTCGATCCTGAGCTTTCGAGCACCCAAGGCGACGATCTCTCGATGGCGGATTATCGAGGAAAGGTTGTCTTGGTGCCGTTTTGGTCCGCTGCCTATCCAGATTCATTGATGGTGGTGGACGGGCTGAAATCAATCGTGCGTCAGTATCCCGATCAAGTCGCGATTGTCGGAGTGAACCTAGACGAGCAGTCGACAGATGTTCCGGCGTTTGAAGCTCGGCAGAAAATTGACTTTCCAAGTTTTCGAAGTGTTTCCGACCGAAATGCGAAAATCGCGAATCCGACTGCCTACCGTTTTGGCGTTGTTTCACTGCTATTTGTGGCCGTGATTGACCAGGAAGGCAAAGTGGCGGCGATCGAATTTTCTGGCCGAGATTTGACGCTGATTGTCGAAAACTTGTTGCAGTGAATTAAGCTGGTTGGACCGGCAAGCTTCACGTGGCGGAAGAGCATTCAAAGCCATGTGCCGGTTTCTCCTCGTCACTGTCTGCTAGGTTGCGACCATGCAATTCATCGAACTCACCGGCAAATCGTTGTTGGATGTCATCAACGAAGGCGAAATCGACATGGGGCAATTGCACGAAGCTGGCGTCAACGGCGACTCCATTTTGCGGATCAACAAGTTCGGTGAAATTGAGCTTCGAACCCAACACGAGTGGGTGATGGTGGGCGGTTTGCTCGGCAACTTCGAAGACCGTCTTCGCAGGATCACCCGGCTCGATTGGCTTTGATCCAATCATCGCTGTTCAGCAGAGGCGATCATCCATCATTCACTGTCGCGGCCAAGTTGTCTGCGAATTTCTTTCAGGCGTGTGCTGAGTTCCGATTCGTACCCACGGTCGACGGGCTCGTAGTAGCGACGATCCACGCCCAAGTAGTCGAGCTCAGCCACGCCTTCTTCGGTGTTGTGTGCGGACTTGTATCCGTCACCGTGACCGAGGGCCTCGGCACCGGTGTAGTGGCCGCAGCGAAGCATTTTGGGTACCGGAATGACCTGGCGTTCTCGCACGTCGCGACGCGCTGCACTGATGGCTTTGGTGGCGGAGTTGCTCTTCGGTGCCAGGCTGAGGTAAGCGACGGTTTGGCTGAGCGTGAGTTGTGCTTCAGGCAATCCGATCATCTCACACGCCTGCATGGCACTGACCGCGATCACCAATGATTGAGGATCCGCGTTGCCGATGTCTTCGCTGGCCAGGATCACCAATCGCCGACAGAGAAAACGAATGTCTTCTCCACCTTCTAGCATTCGAGCCAGCCAATACAACGAGGCATCGACATCGCTTCCACGGATGCTTTTGATCAGCGCACTGGCGAGGTCGTAATGGTCATCTCCGGTTGCGTCGTAACCCGAGATGGTGCTTGTCATGCACTCGGCGATGTCATCGCGTGTGATCGTTGCATCGGCCGAAGCGTGGCTTTGAACAGCGACCTCCAATGCGGTCAATGCTTTGCGAGCGTCCCCGTCGGCCGCCGCGGCCAGGTATTCAATCGCATCTTCGTCCACCTGTACCCGACGATCGCCGAGACCTCGGTCGCGGTCCGTGAGTGCACGGCGGAGGAGTTGCTGCATGTCTTCCGACGAGACCGGTTCGAGCCCAAACAATTGGCTGCGACTGATCAGTGCCGCGTTGACTGCGAAATAGGGATTGCTGGTCGTGGCTCCGATCAGCGAGATGATACCCGACTCAACATCGGCCAGCAGAGCGTCTTGTTGTGATTTGTTGAATCGGTGAATCTCATCGATGAACAGCAGCGGACGTTTGCCTCCCGTGGAAACGGTATCGCGTGCCTTGCTCAGGACTTCGCGAACGTCTTTTACTCCGCTGCTGATCGCGTTGAGTGTGACCAGCTCGCTGCCCTGCTCCGATGCGATCAAGTGAGCAAGCGTTGTCTTGCCGGTGCCCGGAGGTCCATGCAGCAAGATCGATCCGACTCGGCCCGCGGCGATCAATCGACGAAGTAGTTTCCCTTCGCCTACGATGTGGTGCTGACCGACGAATTCAGCCAACGTTTGCGGCCGCATTCGAGCCGCCAGTGGTTGAGCGGCGAACAGGTGGTCGGCTTCTTGATCAGCAAACAAGTCCATGGTCGACATGACAGTTTCAGGGGATCAGCCAAGCACCAAGCGGCTGACAAAACGAGCGAGAAAAACAATGGTGGGAGCAGCCGTGGCAGGAGCCGTCACGTTGGCGATTGTCGCACGAGTGGCGACGCTCGTCGATGATTGGGGACGTGACTGGACCAACAATCATGCCGAGTGGGAGGAGTCCGCCAAGGACCCAGCCATGCGTCCGCTGGAGTTATCGCAACCGGTCTCGCAGGTGCGTCAGCGAATCGAAGAATGGTTGGATGAGGAGTCCGCCTGGCAGTTGGAATCTGTCGAGGAGGGGGCCGACTCGCAATTGATGCACCTGACTCGTCGCACGGCGATCATGCGGTTCGTGGATGACATTCACGTTCGATTGACGGAAGTGACGAACGCGGATGGTTCGGTCATCACGCGAGTGGACGCCGAGAGCCAATCACGCGTGGGAAAAGGGGACCTCGGTCAGAACCCACGCAACCTCAAACACTTTCGAGAAGCGTTTGAGGGAATGGATTGATCCGCCGGGAATATGTCGCTGATTCGCGTCGGCTCAGCGAGCCACAAATTCGCGGAAAGCGGCGTTGAGCTTTTGCGTCATCGGACCGGGCTTGCCGTCACCGATGACTCGGCCGTCGAGTTTGACCGCTGGGATCACTTCAGCGGCACTTCCGGTGAGGAAGCATTCGTCGGCCACAAAGATGTCATGGCGTGTCATGGCTTCTTCGGCGACTTCGATTCCGTTTTCGCGAGCCAGATCGATCACCGTGTTGCGGGTGATGCCTTCTAATATGCCGGCATCGATCGGTGGGGTGATCAGGCGACCGCCTCGCACGATGAAGATGTTGTCTCCGGTGCACTCGGCAACTTCGCCTTTGGTGTTCAACATCACGGCTTCGATGCATCCGGCCCGGATGGCTTCGATCTTGGCCATGATGTTGTTGAGGTAGTTCAGTGACTTCACCCGGGGGCTGAGTGCCGCGGGGTGATTGCGAATCGTCGATGCGGTGATCAGTTCCAAGCCTTCGGTGTAGAACTTCTCGGGGTACAGCGAGATCGTGTCCGCGATGATGATGACTTGTGGGTCTTCGCAAGCAAACGGATTGAGGCCCAGTTGGTTGCCGCCACGCGTGACGACCAATCGGATGTATCCTTCGGTCAGGCCGTTCTTGGCAACTGTTTCCACGACGTCTTTGGTCAGTTTGTCGATGTCGATCGGAATCTCAAGCATGATCGCGCGAGCACTCTCGTAGAGTCGCGTCATGTGATCTGCGAGAGCGAACACTTTGCCGGAGTAGATTCGCATGCCTTCGAACACACCGTCGCCATACAACAGTCCGTGGTCGTAGACGCTGATTTTGGCGTCTTCGCGAGAGAAGTATTCACCGTTGATGTAGATGGCTTGGGGCATGCCCGTGACTCAGTGTTGAAAAGGTTCGATGGATTGGGTTGGGCGACGACTCAGTCGACCGATGCGTTGGTGACCGCTCCGACCACGTCCGCATCAAAGTAATTGATGGACATCCCGGCATCGACCACGATCGATTGGGCCGTGATGCCGCTGCTGCGAGGCGACAGCAGGAATGTTGCGGTGGAGGCGACTTCGGTGGTGCTGACGGCCTTGCCGCGAGGGATGACTTGTTCGGCATACAGGTACGAATCGACGTAGCCCGGAATGCCGGCCGAAGCACTTGTCTTCAGCAGACCCGCAGCGACCGCGTTGAAACGGACTTGGCTGAAGCGGCTGAAGGATTTGGTCAGGAACGCCAGCGACGATTCCAACGCGGCTTTGATCGGTGCCATGAAACCGTAGCTTTCGCTGGCCATCCGAGTGGTGCTGATACCGATGGTGACCACGCTCGCGTCGCTCGCAAAGCGATCTTTCAATGCATTGCAAACCGCAACCAGGGAATAAGCCGAGATATCGATGGCCTGCAAAAATTGTCGACGTGTCGTTTCGTGAAACGGTCGCATGCCTTCGCTGTAGTCGGCGAACGCGATGGAGTGTACCAGTCCCGCCAGCTCGACATCGTCTTTGCCAAGTTCCGCGGCGAGCGCGTCGATGTCCTCTTGGCGTTCGACATCGCACACGATCAATCGTCGATTGGCCAGGAGCTTGCCCAGGCTTTCTCGGCGAGTTTCGCTGCGGACCGCGTAGATCACTTCGCCACCGGCTTGTTCGATCTGTTTGGCGATTGCGAAGGCGACGGATTTTTTGTTGGCCACGCCCATGACCAGGAACGTCTTGCCGGCGATTCCTAGAAAGTCAAGCGGAGCAGAAGAGTCGCTGCTCATGATGCCGCGTCCGAATTGGCGGGCGTGGGTTGAGTGATGCTGCAAGCGAACTCAAGCCGGGTGGTGACTTTGCCGTTGAGCAGCATTTTGCCAGTTAGGAAGAACGCATTGGCCAGTCGCTCTTTCAGCGTCACATGAATGTCCACCGTATCGCCGGGATGCACCATGTTTTTGAACTTCACGCTGTCCATACGAGTCGCCACCGGAACGAACTCACCCACTTCCGGTGTGTGCTCGGCAAGCAAGATCGCACCGGCCTGCAGACAACATTCGCACTGAATCACCCCGGGAACGATGGGGTGGTTCGGGAAATGCCCCTGCACGAAGAAGTCGTCGGACGAAAACGTTTTTCTCGCGTGCAACGTGTCGTTCGTCATCTCGACCACTTCGTCCAGCAACCGCATGGGCGAACGATGCGGAATCTTGGCTTCGATTTCAGCGGGACCGAAGGCGGACGATTCTGTCGACTCGGCGTCGGATTGGTTGGGTGTGTTCATCCCCGTATCAAACGCCATTTTTGGGGCGATCGTCAAGGCCGCGGAAAAGGGTTTCGTCACGAGAGAAACCGTGTTTTGCACCCTTCAAGTGCGGTTGTGACGCCGCCGGGTTCGCGCCGCGGGGTGCCGCTCACTCTGAATGTCGCGGAATTCGAATGTGTCAGGTCCAGGAAAGACGCTCACGGAGTCTCTCTGGTACGTTCTGCAGCCAGCGATTTCGTGTCGTTTCATCGTACAAGGCGACCGCGGCGATCAGGATTGCCAGGCAGAATGCGGCGGCGGGAGATGTCAGAAGCGTCAACGGCAGCAGCGACAAAACCAGCATCGTCAGGTCGGCTCGATAGCCACAGCCAATCATGGCCAACCAAACCCCGGTCATGACAACCCCGTGTGAGCACATCGTTGCGATCACCGCGCCTTGCAAACCGTAGATCGGCAGCAACCAAGCGTTCAGGAGTAAGTTGCTGGTCAACCCGGCCGCCATCGCGACGGGCACCCACTTGCCCTTTTCGACCGTCCACAAGTAGTTCTGTCCAACAGTCACCAATGCCGCCCAAGTGCAGAAGCACAACGCCATCGGCATCAAGGTCAGTCCGTCCGTGTATCGGCCTTGCAGCAAGACCCCAAAGATCCAAGGCCCCAGCAGAATTGCGACGGCGCTGCCGGCAGTGAAGATGATGGAAACGATCAGCAGTGCGTCTCGCAAGCGATCTTGGACAGCGCGAATGCGTTTGGCTTCCCAATCGGCTGAAAGGTACGGCAGCATCACGCCACCAATCATCGTTCCCAAACTGAGAAGCAGCATTGGGATGATTCGTCCGGAGTGATACTGTCCCACGGCGGCCTGACCGGCCAATTCAGCGGACACCGTTTCCGTCGCGGGAATGAAGTGCAAGATCATGTAGCGATCAGATAGCTCGAAGAGATTGCCGATCAGATTCATCAACCATAACGCTGTCGCATACGGAGCCAGACGCCGGATCATGTCCCACACGCCAAAAGATTGCGGGGTTTCTGGTTCAGTAGAGGTGATCTCTAGGTCCGTGATGTCTTGTGCCGACGACCAACTTCGGGCGAGCGACCAACCGCCCGGGATGCATGCCAGCAAGCAAGAAGCGGCGAACATCCACACAACGCCGGTGAAGTCACCACCCGAAAGCAACCAGGCGACGCTCAGTAGGGTGAAGCCGACGCCTTGCATGAATTGCATGCAGGAAACCATTCGCACTTGGCGAAGGGATCCGTTCAGATCGCTGACAAAGTTGTACAGGATCATTCCGACCACGGCTCCCGCGACTCCGTAGATCAGGCTGTTGTCTTGCGGTTGCAAGAAAACAATCCACCCAAACCACTGCGGGATCGCCAACATGGTCATGACGAAAATGCTGGTGCAGGCGAGTGTGCCGATCGCAATGCGGCGGACAAAGGTGGTCAGGGACCTTCGGCGTCGGAAGTGTTCGGTGAATCGCGGCAGGACGCCAGGGATGCCGAGCAGCATCACGGGGGTGATCAGCGTGATGAACCCGAATGCCATGGACCATCGGCCCACATCGGTGTCGTCCATCAAGCGACAAAAGGCCATCCCGCGAATGAATCCGATGCCGCGACCCAGAACGGTCATCGCCAGCATCACCACCATTCCGATTGCCAAAGAGTCGACTCGAAATGCTTTGCTCGGGGACGCGGATTCGGTGGTGGAGTTGGCGGTCGACATCGAAAACGCGTGAAAGTGTCGGAGGCGAAGATCCCGTGGTTGCTGGAGTTTGGCTCGCAGATAGGCACCATTCTGTTCACCTCGCTGTGCCCTAGCCAAACAGTGGCTTTCTGTCCGGTTCGAGTTCCGATTCTTCCGGTTCGATCGGTTTTTTGTCGAAAATGATTGACCGAATCGCTGTGTGTGCTATCGTGATAGCACACAGGTTCGGAGGGTGTCCGGTTCGCCGAACTTTGCCACGGGAGACGCGAATGTTCTTTTCCATTGATGCTGCCAGCGACGTTCCGATCTACGAGCAGATCGTGCGTCAGGTCAAACTCGCCGTCGCGGACGGCACGTTGGTGGGTGGCCAAATGCTGCCCAGCGTGCGTCAGCTTTCTCGCGACATCGCACTGAATCCCAACACGATTGCTCGTGCCTACCGCGAACTCCAGACGCAGGAAATCCTGAAACCTCTGCGCGGGCGTGGGATGGTGGTGCGTCGGGATGCCATCGAGGCCTGCACGTCGGCGCGTGATGACCTTGTGGGCGAAGGCGTGCGTCGTGCGCTCGCCGACGCAATTGCGGGCGGGATGTCGCCTGATCAATTGCGTGAACTCTTCGAAACCGAGCTTGCTCGTTTAAGCCGGTCGGCCGCTGAGGCCAACTCTTCATCGACGGATCACGAGATCGTCGCTTCGTCCTCCAACAACGAGTCGAGCCATGAGTGAAGTCAACGCCATGCGGCGAGAAACCATCGAATCCGATCAGTACCGGGACGAGGTCTCTCATTCGACAGACAGAGGAGGAGTCGAAGGAAACGCAAGCCACACGCACGACATCATTCGCGTGGACCGCGTGAGCAAACGCTTCGGGAACAAGGTTGCGTTGCACGGCGTCAGTTTGAACGTCCCTGCCGGAAAGGTGTTCGCCTTGTTGGGGGAAAACGGGGCGGGCAAGACCACTCTGATTCGTATCCTGACGGGCTTTCAAAAGCCTGATGATGGCTCCGCATCAATCCTTGGCCACGATTGCGGAAACAACTCAGAGGAAATCCGCAGGCGAATCGGATACGTCAGCGATGCCCCGGCTCTCTATGAATGGATGACTCCGCCGGAGATTGGATGGTTTGTCAGTGCTTTCTATGACGAAGGTTTCATTCCTCGGTATCGAGAATTGATCGAGGAATTTCAGGTTCCTGCGGGGACCAAGATCAAATCCATGAGCAAAGGACAGCGTGCCAAAGTCGCTCTCGCATTGGCAACCGCCCACGACCCGGAGTTATTGATTTTGGATGAGCCCACCAGCGGATTGGACCCGATGGTACGGCGACAGTTCTTGGAGTCCATGGTCGATCGCGCGGCGGAAGGACGAACGGTTTTGCTTTCCAGCCACCACATCAATGAAGTGGAGCGCGTGGCCGATATGGTCGCGATTGTCCATGGCGGTCAAGTGAAGCTGGTTCAGTCCATGGCTGACTTGAAAGAACACACGCGGATCGTGACCGCGACGATGGATGACGCGCATGTGGAATCGCCTGATCTTCCCGGGCGAGTGTTGAGCGAAACCAGCAACGGCCGCCAAAGACGATGGGTAATCACAGATTGGCAGCAGGTCGGTGATTTGCATTGGGATGAGAGCGACGGTGTGCGTCAATTCCATGTCAGTGTCCCAACGCTCGAAGAAGTCTTCATCGCCGTGTGCGGTCAGCCGATCAGCGATGAACGTTCCGCATCCAGTCTTCGTCCGGAGGTGAACCATGGCCACAGCATTGGATGATTACTCGCGAGTTGCTTTGCGTCCAACTGGATCGCGAATGTCGCATTTGATCTGGAAAGATTTTCAGATGTTGAAGCCGCTGGCGATCGCGGCGGCGATTGGAATTCTCGCGTTGTACGGTTTGGCAGTGCTGCGTTCGTCGGTCGATCCGGTTGCGGATCCCGATTTGATCACGCTGTCGGTGTTATGGGTGCTGGTTCCCAATTTGGTGGCTTTGGGTGTGCCGCCGATGTCGCTGGGGACAGAAAACGAAGAGCGAACCTTGGATTGGTTGAGGACGCTGCCGGTGAAGTGGTGGCAAGTTTTGCTGTCGAAGATGCTGGTGGGATTCGCTGCTTGGTTTTTCGCTTTGTTGTTGGCGACAGCGTGTTTTGTTCTGTCGTACGTGGTCTTGCGCGGCGGATGGAGTTGGCAACGTGTTTCCACGATAAACGGGATGGAATCGTTGATCGAATTGCTCGCTTACAGCGTCGGGTTATTGCTATGCGGTTGGGTCGCGGCGTTGTTGGTACGCAATCCCATCGGGTCGGTGTTGTTGGTGTTGCCCTTCATCCTGGGAGTGACACTGCTATGGAATGCGTTGGTCGCTGAGTTGATTGACACGCCATTTCGAAACGGCAGCACGTTTCTCGAAGCCGATGCGTCGCAGCGAGCTCTGTTGCTCGGTTTGGCCGTTGTTTTCACTGGAGTGCTGTCCGCCGCCGTTGTTGGTTTGGCCAGGCGACGATTGGCAGGCACCAGCGATGCGAAATGGCAAGCACCGATCATTGCGCAGGCGTATCAACCCACCGTGGTTCAGGTCGCTTGGCACGGGAAACCCAGCCGAATGAGGGCTCTTTTGTGGCAGCAACTTCGACAAACTCGCATGGTGCTCGGGGCCGCGTTAATCTTGCTTCTTGGAACCATTCTGTTGTCGATCGCCGATCCGCGGTCGAACTTTATGGAGCCACTCTTCGCGTTGGCTTGGCCAATGATGTTGCTCGTGCTGGGTGTCGCAACCTTTCATGGCGACCGCCGTGGATGCCGGCAAGGGTTTTTTGCGGATCGAGGATGGCCTGCGACTCTGATTTGGCTGACGCGTTTGATTCCCACCGGAAGCATGGCTCTTGTGTTGGCGTTGGCATTGCCATTTGTCAGTTCATCCCGATGGCATTTTGGACCGCCTCACTTTCAAGCGTATGGGACGCAGGCGTTTGTCTGGGCGATCCTTGTACAGTGCATGCTGTTTGTTCTAGGTGTGTTGACTGGGCAGTGGGGACGTCGTCCATCGTTGGCTTTCTTTGGGGCTCCAGTCGTTGCACTGCTGTGGATGCTGCCGGCCTTTGGGCTGTTTGGTCTCTACCAGGGGTACGTCAGCCTTTTGTGGATCGCGGCGGCAATACTGCTTTTCGCGACTTGGCGTTTGACACCCTTTGTGATGCAAGGTGCTTCGTCGGTCGCGGTTTGGGGGCGGGGGCTTGCCTATTGCCTTCTGGCGTTGGGAGTGATGTGCGGTTGCATCTTTTGGCATCGCTGGTGGACAACTCCCGCCGAGATGCCGCGTTGGCGAAACGAAATGTTGGGGTATCAAATCGAGCCCATTTCGTTTGACGATTATCAGTCGGCGTACATGACGTTGCCGGGCACGCGGAATGTTCGTCTGCAATGCGATGTTTACCCGCTCGAACAGATGGATGCTCCCCTCAAGAAGAACATGTTGAGTTCGGAGTTTCCGCGAGTTGGTCCAACGGAGGCGTCTGCGATCAAATACACGGTACGGTTGCAGCCAAATCAATATTGGGCAAACCGTGTGATCAACTATGGCTACGAGAGTTCGGCCGAGCGTTTTCGGAAACTGGACACGCAGTTGGATGCCGAGCTGAGTGCGGACAAGTCCATGGGGGAGCATGTCTCGCAGGCTGAGCTGTACGGTTTGTGCGTTGACACGCCGATCTCCGTCAAGCACGGTCGTCCTCAGGCCTATGTCAATGGCAGGTACTACGGTGTGGTGCCCTACGGTCTATTGAACTGGCGACCACTGAGAAGAAAAGCTTTGGAGGTCGCCGCCAAGTGGACGCGGATCACTCGTGAGCAGTCGATGGAGTTTGCCGTTTTGGAGGAACTGCTCGGCAACGCAGAGTCAAACGAATGGATTGTGATCGCTGGGCTCAGGCAAGTCGCATATGAACAAAACTTATTCAGTGATTCAGCATCGCCGTTTGGAGAAGAGGATTTTCTGGACCAGCAAGTCTTTGTGCATGTTGTCGATGAATTATGCGACGAACAGCTTCGGCGTGAAGGAAGAGAACGATCCTTGGTAAGTGCTTGGCAGCGTTTTCAAAACGCTGAATGGGCAGGCTGGTCGACACGCCAACTGGGCAATGAGAAGTACTTTTTATCTGCCGATTTGGACGATCCGCTTTATCGGATGGGGATCGAAAGAAAACGGTTCACGCGAAAACTCGATGTCGCCGTTCGGGAGACTTTGGATCAACTGCGAAGCGGGCTCCGTCGTTGGGACGATCGGGAGCTGGTGGCGCTTCGCGGGATCTGGGGAGAGCTATTGCGGAATCGAAAAGACGCGGCGTCGATTTTCGCCGGCAACGAGTATGCGTCCCCGCCGCGGGCACCGATTTTCTATCAAGAGCAAGAGCTTCTCATTGACGAACTGCGGCAGATGGCCGACGAGTTGCGTGAGTAGCTTGAGTTCGAATAAGAGCCAACGTGGCCTGGTCGCCTTCTGCCTTAATGCTCGGTGGAGACCACCGAGCGACAGTTTGGTGGTTTAGGCTGTAGCCTCAGCTGTGTGTCTCAGCGTTTGCTGTCTTTTTTGGTGGCGACCGAAGTGGGGCTGTCTTCCGGCAGCAGTTCTTCTGTCATTTTGGCTCGGTATTCCATCATGCTTCCTGGGCCTTGGAAGCCCACGACGGACTCATCCCAATTCAGCTCTTTGCTGAGCAGGTAACCATTGTCGACATCGAAACGCAGTGTGCCGTTGCTCAGTTGCTGGATGACTTGTGCGCGAAGTGATTCTTCTTCGATGGGCGTCAACGTTTCACTTTTGACGCTCAAGGTCGCAACGCCCGCTTTGACTTTCTTCAGCGTGTAGAGCTGGCGAATCTTAATTTGTTTGACGAATCCGTCTTCGGTTCGAGCTTGGATTTCGGACGGAACGGCCCATGATTCGCCGATTTTGATGGGCTTGTCGGGCAGTGCGAGCGCCAGCGATCCCATTCCCAACGACGACTTGGTTCCCGCATGATCTTCGCGTCGAACCTCTTGCCCTTGCGAGTTGATGGTGACGGTGGCCAAAGGCGTGCCGATTTGTGATGCAACGACGCTGAAGATTTTGGGTGGGTCTTCACCGGAGGTGCTATCCCAGCGGACTTCTTCGGCTTCACCGCTTTGCTGGGTCATCGCGACGGATTCGATCGAGTGATCGAAGGTCATTTCCTTTTCCGAGGCGTCGGCAACTTGCCAAGCTCGATTGCTGGTGGTGTGCACGTTGGCGATTTCTTCCGACCCATTAATACGCGTTTTTGTTTTCGCGATGTGCGTCACCTTGTAGCGAAGCGTCTGTTGGGGCTGCAGAGAATGCTTCAGCGTATAGGTTTGGTTGTTCTCGTTGCCCGAGGTTTCCAGAACGGAACGCTCTTCCGACCAGACGGCGCTGGGTGACGAAACGATGCCGGCTGATCCCAAGCATGTCAGGCCAATCAGTGCGAGACGACGGGACTTGGTGGGGATTCGAAACGACATGAGTGCAGGCTCCGTCCTGAAATCGGGTGAGGCAAATGGTTCGCGTGAGTCGCCGATATCAAAATCGGCAAAACAACGCCAGTGGAATCTTTCGCCACGGGATCATCACGCTGATGATCCGGAATGAAGAATTGGTGAAGCGTTGAAGTGGGTTTTGGTGAAGCTTGTTGGGCAGTGGCGCTTTTGCCGTTGAAGGTCTCGCGGTGGATGCGAAAAGTTGCGGTCGTGCGAGGAGTCTTTCCGCTCCCCCCGAATCCCCGAATGGTTTTCCGTTATGTCCACCCACTCAACTCAAGCCGTTTTCAACGCACCTTACAGCTCAAAGCAGCGATTCAGAACCGCATTCACGTTGATCGAAATGTTGGTGGTGATTTCGATCATTGGTGTGCTCGCGGCATTGCTGCTTCCCGCCGTTTCCAAGGCTCGCGAGGCGGCGCGGGCAGCCCAATGCCAAAACAATCTGAAGCAATTCGGCGTTGGTCTCACCGGACGCACGGTCAATTCACCCAATGGCGAGTTCTGCTCCGGGGCCTTTGATTTTCGTCGCGATGGGGTGCCAACGGAGGTTGGATGGGTCGCTGACTTGGTTCGACGAGGGATCTTAGTGAGCGAAATGCGTTGCCCGAGCACGTCCGCTCAAGCCAGCAGTGCGATTGAACATTTGCTCAGCGACAACGAGGCGGACTGGGCAGCCAATACTTGCGTGGATCAGATGGGAGCCGAGGAATACACCAATGAAATGGGCACGGTCATCAAGAATGTGGCTCGGTTGATCGAGGCATCACCAGCGGATCGCGTCGAGTTCATTGAACGCAAGATGCTGGAGGACGGTTACAACACCAACTACGCGGCCACTTGGTTTTTGGTCCGCAGCGAAGTGATTTTGGATGAGGAAGGCAACCCGCAACCGAAAGACAGTTCTTGTTCCACCGACCTGAAGTCGCTGAACGTCACTCGCGGACCACTCACCACTCGTTTGCTCGATACGGCGAAGGCTCCCAGCAGCACCGTGCCACTCCTGTGCGACGCGTCGCCCATTGGGCAGTTGTCAGCGAATGTTGGCGACTTGCCGTCGGGGACTCCGTTTGTCACACCAATCGTTGGCAAGCCGGTTCTGTACAAAAACACGGTTCCTGCGCATGTGACCAACGGCTATCTCGAAGAACCGGCGTTGGCATCAGGGACTGACCGAGAGGGCGTGGATGGCTGGCTTCGCGTGTGGAACTACGACACGCGTCAGGATTACCGCGGAATGTCAACACATCACAGTGGCGTCTGCCACGTGCTGATGGCCGACGGTAGCGTCCGTGGACTCTACGACGAGAACGGCGATGGCTTCATCAACAACGGCTTCCCAAAAGACCCCTCGTTCTGGACCAGCGACGAAGTCGAAGCCGGCGATCTCGAACTCGCCAGCTACTACTCGCTCAACAGCAAAGGCGAAGAGCTGTGAAAGAGCTTCTGTCAAACCGGAATCGGTTTGTGAAGTCGTAAACGCTGCTGGTGCCGCGAAACGATTGCTTTGGCACCATGCGTTCCGTTTGCCGAGAGTGATTGCTCGGTTTCAGTGCAAGCGATTGGTTAATCGATATTTCGCGTTTTGTGAAGAATGCACGCAGCGGTTCTAAATCGCTGCTGGTTGCAATGAAGAGCATGGAATCGTGTTTTGCCAAGGTCAGTTGATTTCCCCACAACAGGGAACAAGGGGCAATGCGAAGTTCATGCGTAGGGTTTGTGAAAGGTTGATGAATGCAAGTTGTGAAGCCTTTTGGCGGTCACAACTTCTTGTAGAACACCCACCAAAGAATTTGAAAAAACGACAGCGCGGGCGGATCCATGAAGGTTCACAACGACCGTTTGCGACCACTGGATGAACCGAAGGGGGGAATTGTTCAGCGTCCATGAAAGCGACGCTTCAAACGAAGAAGAATCGTGAGGTGCGTCCTCACGCTGAAAGCTTGAGTCGTTGCTGCGGCAATGATTGGGCTTTGAAAGAAGGAGTCGGTGACGCTCGACGGGCTCACGTTTGCTGGAACAAATGCGGGCCGAATGAAGCCGAACGCCACCAAACTCGTTACACCAAATCTTAACACAAGAACGAATTCCAAATCGGTTTCGTTCGCTAAAATCAGGAAAGATAATGAAGTCGAACTTTCGTAAATCAGGTTTCACCCTGATCGAATTGTTGGTCGTGATTGCGATCATCGCATTGTTGGCAGCTTTGTTGTTGCCCGCGATCACCAAGGCTCGTGAGGCCGCTCGTGCCGCACAATGCCAAGCCAACCTGAAGAACATCGGGATTGGTTTGTTCAAGTACAGCAACCGTGCTCCATCGGGAGCTTATTGCAGCGGAGCATCGGACTTCCGTCGCGATGGTTGCATGGATGAGTACGGTTGGGTTGCTGACCTCGTCAACGTTGGCGACGGCAACATGAACGAGTCGTTGGATCCATCGAACCCACTCAAGGGTTCGGAAAAATTGAATGACCTTTACGGGTCGGACACCACCGATAACAAAGACGCCGCTCCTTTGGCACGCTTGAGCGCAGGTATGTGCGGCAAAGCCGATTGGCAAGGCACTCCGGGTGGTGGTTCTTCCGGGGAATTTGCCGGAACCGATCCTTTGACCGACCCTCGTGCCGAGCTGATCGCTCGCTACTTCCTCACCAACGGTTACAACACCAACTACGCCGCATCGTGGCACTTGGTCCGCGGCATGGTGAAGACCGAAGCTGATCCATCCAGCGGCGAGTTGACCACTTGGTCGGGCGGCGGATTCAAAGGTCTCGGCGGATCGACCGGTCCTCTGAGCGTTGCCGACCTGGAGCGAAGCCGCATCAGCAGCAGCAACGTTGGCTTCATCGGTTGTGCAGCTCCTGGTGACGTTGACGAAGCCATTCTTCAAGCCACTTTGGGTTTTGATGGCAATGGCGTTTGGGGAACCGCACTGAACCAAACCGAAGCTGTCGAATACATCGCCAGCGGTTCGCTCTTGACCGAAGCCTTCAACGACGGACCTGCTTTTTGGAACGCCACCGACGGAAACTTGGACTTGATTGGCAGTAATCAAACCCTGCTCGCGCAAATCGGCTGCGAGCGTGGTGAGCCCACCACAGCGGGTTGTGCTGCACCAACCGGCCCTGGCGGCAACGGGATTTACCTACAAGACACTCGTGACTGGTACGCCGTTCACGCTGGTAGCTGCAACATTCTGATGGGTGACGGGCACGTCGAAGTCTTCGCCGATAGCAACGCCGACGGTTTCTTGAACCCAGGTTTCCCTGTTACCGGTTTGACCGAAGCTGACATCGCAGGTGTTGGTTATGCCGACGATGCCTTGGAAATGCCTCGTGACAAATTCTTCGCTGGTATTTTCATCAACGATGGCTACTTCAAGGGCAACTTTGAGTGATTGAACCCAGGTGAAAACCTTGGTTGACTGAAACGAAAGCCACGGCATCTCTCGAGATGCCGTGGCGATTTCCGTCTCTGCGGTTTGAAAATTGTGTTGTTGTCTCGCAAGCTGCGGATCGTTGTTCTTCTCGACATGAATGAATGCAGAATAACGATCCATGGGGTGCTTCTCCCGGTCGTGTGCGGCCTCGGATAGGAATTTGATTGAGTATGAGTGTGACTGCAAAGTTTCTCTTGGCTGGCGTATTGCTGGCTTCGGTTTTTGGAGCGATGTCGACCGGACTGGCCACCATTGTTTCCTATGCTCCCTTCGGAGTCGCACCGTCTCAGCGAGCGGACTATGAAGAGCAAGTCGCACTGATCAAACGTCGGGAATCCCTTCGCCGCAATTCGAAGGAAATGGGGCTGCCTCAAGCTGTGGTGCCGGCCTTGAGCTACGACTTTGGCTTGGTCGATCCGCATACAACCGCGACTCATTCCTTCGAGATTCGGAATCAAGGTGCCGGGCCGTTGACTCTTGACGTGGCGGAGACCACCTGCAAGTGCACGGTCGGGAACGCGGCAAGCAATGTGTTGCTACCTGGTGAGAGCACGACGATCGATCTCACCTGGAACACCGGGAAGAAAGCGGAAAACTACGAGCAAATCGCTCGAGTGGTCACCAATGACCCGACTCGGAAGGTCATCGACCTGTCAGTCACAGGCGTTGTGAAGTCGAAGCTGTTTGTTCCTGAAAACGGTCTTTTTCGTACCGTTGACGCTGGCGAGCAAGCAACCGCAACCTTGTTCCTGCACAGCCAACTGCATGATGAGTTCGCCGTGGTGGATGTGGAGTCTGATTTGCCTGGTTTGCAATGGGAGGCTAAGCAAGTTTCCGTGTCTTCGCAGCCATCGTTGAACGATCGATCACCGGCTTCGGTGACCGAATTGCAGTTGAACTGCTTGGCACAGCGAGCGGGGAAGTTTTCAGGCGAAGTGAAAGTACAGGTCTTGCTACCAGGCCAAGCCGAATTGAGCGAGCACGTCGTTCAATTGACTGGTCGTGTTCATGCACCCATTAGTTTTCACTCGCCAATGTTGCATTCCAAAGAGGGTTTGGATCTGGGGACGCTCGCCAATGATGCCGACCATGAGTTCCACTTGGTCGTTCGCAAACACTTCTCAGAAGATCGTGAGCTCGCGGTGCTGAATGTGGAGCCCAAAATCCTGGAGGTTTCCATCGAGCCGTCCCACCGAGAGTCGGACTATCGGCTGACCATTCGAATTCCACGCGGAGCCGAGTCAGAGATTTTTAACTTGGATCAAAAGCGAGGGTACATCCAAGTGGGCGATCCAAGCAACCAAGAGTTTTCGAATTGGTTCCCTGTCATCGGTGCGGTGGTTGCAAATGCAAACTGAGAATCAGTCGATCTTGAAGGTGAGCGGAATGCAACGAGTGATGTCCTGGCGTTCATGGTTGCTGTTTATGACAGCGATGCCGGTTGTGCTATGCATCGGTTGTGGTCCCAGCAAAGAAGAATTGATGATGCAGGCTGCTCGTCGTACGCGGCCCAAAAGCGCGGATGAGCGAGAGGAGCAACCGAAGTCTGCTGAAAAGCCTGAACAAAGGAGCGTTGCCGAATCCGCACCCGCTTCGCCCATCCCAAAGCGTGGCGATTCCCAGCGAGTGGAAGATCCTCCCAAAGCAGATTCGCCTTCCAGCGAGTCGACATCGGAGGTAGCAGTGGTCGCTTCCGTCGGTGCAATCAAGCCCATCGAAGAACGAAAGCCTGCCACACCATTGGATGAATCGCAGCGGAACCAGAAAGCCGTTGAGAACCTGAATCGGTTGGCCGAAGCATTTTTAGCTTTCAAGGAAGACAAAGGTTACTACCCACCATCCGCCCATGTGAAAGCCGGGATCAAAACCCTGTCTTGGCGAGTTCTGATTCTTCCTTACCTCGGTCACCAGGATCTATTCGAACGTTTTGATTTGAAGCTGCCTTGGAATCGTTCACCAAACAAAGAACTGTTGGCGTTCATCCCGGATGTATATGTCTCTCCAGAGCGGTTCGACGAGAAAACAAATTGGATGGTACCTGCCGATCGCAAATACATGTTTGGTGAGAATCGATATCCCAAAGACAGAAACATCGATGATGGCATCGATAACACACTGATGTTGGTGGAAGTCAACGATGAGCGTGCCGTCGAGTGGACTCGCCCGAATGATTTCAGCCCCGAGGACCCCAACCGCGTGAAGGAATGGGTTGGCGGACTTAGGTCAGGCGGCACACTGGCAGCGTGGGCAAATGGATGGCCAGCTTTCATTGCAAAGTCGGCTTCCGCGAAACAGTGGCAGAACGCTCTGACCCATGAATCGGGGGACGGCCAACGTGCGGGAGCAGTGCACAAAGAACCCGATGCACTGCTTGCATCCAGTTCAGCCTCGCCATCAGTTCAGCCCGATGTTGCGAAGGTTGCTGAGTCAGCTGAATCCAGTGCTAAAGTTGGAGCCTCGGTGTCAGCCGTCGAAGAAGTCACGATCGAAAACAGGCTGAAGCTTCCTCCGTCAATCGATATCGCGGCGGCGGAGGAAAAGGTCGAGCAGCTATTTCAGAAGCGGGTGCTTCAGGCCAAGCAGAATCAAACGCTTGCGCAGCTTAGCAAGGAGTTGTTGGATCAATCACTTTCGATGAGCGACGATGCTGCTGGCGCGTATGCCCTGCAAAGCCTCGCGATCGATTTGGCAATGGATAGCGAAGACTACACGCTTTTCCAAACGGTTCTGGATCAACACGCGTCGACTTTTGAGGTCGAGTTGTATCAGCTAAATCGAGATGCGTTGCTCGAGTTTGCGAGGCGTGTCGATTTGGAAAAGAAAGCTTCGGAGCAACTGGCATTCACACGAAGAGCCTTGCTTGCGATCCGCCATGGATTGAAATCGAACGACTTCGACGGCGTCACGAAGTTGGCCTCAGCGATTCCACCGATCAGTGAATCACGTCGTGGTTTTCGTCGAACTGGACCTGCGGGACAGGCCACGACGGCTTCGCCAGAAAAGCTGGTTCGCTTGCTTCAAAAACAGCTGCTCGCAGCGAACAAGCAATATCAGCAAGCAGCCGGGAAAGTGTCAGAGTTCCGAGACAACCCGTCGGATGCGACTCTCGCTTCTGCCTTCGGCCGTTTCTATTGCTTTTTGAAGGGTGATTGGGAAACGGGGTTGCCGCTGGTGGCGGCGGGCGCTAGTGAAAAACTGGCTCGGGTTGCGAAGAGAGACCTGTCCGGCGCATCGGATGCCGGCGACGCGATGATTTTAGGTGACCTGTGGTGGGAGTTGTCTGAAGGACTTCCGCCCGGGATCTACCGACAAGGAACCAGAGATCGTGCTGGCCATTGGTACGAACAAGCCTTGAATGAGATGCCGGAGTCCCTTGACCGGCTTCACGTTCAGGCACGAGTGAAGGAGTGGAATTCACAAGATCCGGGAAGTCCCCTGGCAACCATCAGAAGTCTGAATCGTCGCCTGGGTTTGAATGAGGCTGTCGGTCTTGAACAGGTTGTGGCAAAGAAACAAACACAAGCGAACGCACCAGGTGATGATTATGAAGACGGTTGATTGCAGCAATACAGGAGCATGCCGTTCGAAACTGAAGCAGATTGTTTGCTTACCATTGTTGTGCATTGCGTTTGCAAACACGGCTTCGGCAGCATTGGTCACTAGCATTGTGACCTTCGATGAATCTGACGGATTTTCTGTCTCAGATTCACCCACGACCAACCCCAGCGTGAACGGTGGCAATTTGTACGTCATCGACGGTATGCGGTTCTCAGTTACAGGCGGTGACTTTCTGTATCCGCGGAATGGAAGTGGGCTTTGGCCGACGCAGGCGAGCATGTCGACCTCGCTTGGTTCTGCAGCATCAAACAATATTACATTTTCTATGATGCTGGATAATCCTTATGCTGGGCAAACGTTCGATATGCATGAGATTACGCTTTATGGTTACGCTCAAGCTGCGTCGGCAGCCCCATCAACGGACGTTGAGTTCATCGGGACCAAGTTAAATGGTAATACAGTCAGTTTCAAAACCAATGAGTTTGATCCAGGGTCTCTAAGTCCATTTCTTTTTGACTTCGAAGACGATACGGTTAATCTCGAAGACGGCACGACTGTTGATTTCTCAGGCTTGGTTAGCTTGACTTGGAAACAGAGGAATACGAATCGCCAGTTTCAGTTTGACAATGTGACGTTCAGTACGGTCACTGCGGTTCCAGAGCCCGGTTCGTTGGCTGCGATGTTGTTGATTTCTTTGGTTGGTATGGGCACCCGGGCCCGATCAATCCGAAGCATGTTCAAGCGCCGATTGTTACCTTCGTAGATCAAAAACAGCGACTCGGTCTTCGTCTTTGAGAACGATCCCGTCTTCGATGATGGCCGGCGAGCAGTAGCAATCCGCTTGCATCAGCGGATCTTGAGTGAAAGAAAGGACTTTCGCTTCGTTGTGACTGCGTTGCAGCGAGGCGAGGTGCCCGCGTTCTCCGAGGAAGAACATCGCTTCACCGGCGATCAGCCCCTGTGCCCGGCGAAGCACACTGTGATACTTCCATTTCAATTCACCCGTGGCGAATTCGATGCAGCGCAGTTCGGCACCACCCTGCCCCGCGGATGTGAACCCAAAGACATGGCCATCGGATAACAGCAGATTGGTGTACTGGCTATCGAGCAGTCGCCGGTTCTTCCACTGGACTTCATAAGACCGGTCGGCATTGATTTTGACGCAAATGGCACCCGGCCCTGGTCCGGTGACCATCAAAACCAGATCGTTCCAAACCAATGGTGACACCGAGTTATAACTCATGGGAGCCTTGCTGCGGTGAGGGATCTCCCAATCGACGGTGCCGCTGCTGGGGTTGAGGCACACGAGTCCCTCGGCCGTCATCACGAAGCAGAACCCCTGATCAAATCGTTCCGCGACGATCGGTGTCGTGTATGCCGCTTTGTGTTCTGTGCAACTCCATCGAGTCGCTCCGTCGTCTGCCTGCAACGAGACCACTCCAGCCTCTTGTTTGGCCCCGCCCAATGAAAAAATCAGTTGGTCGTCGTCGAGGAGTGGTGTGGCACCGGGAGGGAAGAGTTCTGGTTCGACAGCATAGTCTTCACGCAAATCGCGTCGCCATTTGATGTGACCTGAATCGAGGTCCAACGAAAGGAGGGTTCCCGATCCGCTGAAGTGATAGACCGAGCGACGTTGCAGATCGATCACAGGTGTGCTGTACGGGCCATCGCTGTATTCGAAGTCACAAACTGCATCGGTTTCAAGTGGCGTTTTCCAGATGACCGAACCGTCGCGCCCGTCGTGGCATTGAACCCATTCCTTGTCATCGACTCGATGGGAGAAGATGACACGATTTTCGGCGGTCACCGGGGATCCGTAGCCCGTTCCCACCTCCACCTCCCATCGCAGTTCAGGGCCTTCGTCGGGCCAGATGGCCGGGACACTGACCTCCGTTGCCCCGGTACGATTCGGGCCGAACAAGGTCGGCCACTGAACCAGTTTTTGCTGGTAGGCGGGCGAGCCCTTTTGCATGAAATCGGCAACATCGATTCTGCTTGGTTTGTCAGCGCGAGTTGGTTCTTCGAGTGGCACGTCCAGCGTCGGTTCGATTGTTGGACTGCCACATCCGAAGCTTCCAAACCCGAGAAGAATGAGGCTAGCAAGAAGCTGCCGCTTGTGACGGCAAATGGTTGGTGTCTGAAAACTCAAAGCTTGCGACGTCCTGACTGGTTGGCGATACGAAGTGTGTTGTCCTGAAGGTCAATCGCCAATTCAATTCCCTCCGACGCGGTCAGCAGTGTGCCCACCAGTCCCACCATGGCGAAGAGGGCTGCGACGGCATGGAGGCTGAACTGGCCAAATGCATTGAGAAGTCCTTCTTCGGTGGACCATAGAATCCAAGCAAATCGAAACATCAGACCCGGAATGACGATCATCACGGTTGCATAGGCAAGCAGTCGGAAGATTCTTTGGGTCGCGCGAAGTGTTGGGTAGTCACGCTGGAGCGGATAGAGTCCCGCGGATTCGTTGTAAAGATTGCGAGCCTTCACGGTCGACTGTTGTTGCTCCAAACGATGAGAGGTCGCAGAATCGCTCGGACGAGACGTGACTGGTTTCAGGCTGACAGAATCAAAGTCGTTGTCCTGAAGAGGCATGGTGCTTGAAGAGATTGGAGCGGTGGTTGGAGCAAACGCGAATTTGTTTGCGTTGGGGGACCGACCGGTGATCGATTCCCTGGGAAAGAACGAAGATGCATGAGCTTCAGATTCTCATGGTCATCCCGAGAACCCGGCGTACTTCGGAGGGACTGGTGTAGCCGTGACGCACCAAGTCAGTGGCACGCTCCCAAAGCGAGGTCATTCCTCGCTCGACAGCCATTCGGTAAATCTGTCGGCTATCACGTGTGCTGAGAAGCTGGTCGACTGATGCCGATTCTTTGAGCGAAAGGAATTCGCTCGCAAGCAAGCGTCCTTGGTAACCGGTCTGGTGGCACGCCTGACATCCGACGGCAACCTTGCAGTGATCGATGGGAAGTCCGCAAAAAGCGTCTGGGTTTTCGGATGGAACTGCACACTCGCACAACGACCGTAAGAGTCGTTGGCTGACGATTCCTAGCAGTCCGCTGCGAAGTAGGTAAGGTTCGATTCCCATGTCCAGCAGCCGACTGATCGCGGTCGCCGCGCTGTCAGCATGAAACGTGGTGATCATCAACTGTCCCGTCAGGCAGGCTTGGATGGCAATCTCAGCAGTCAATCGATCTCGGATCTCGCCGATAACAATGACCTCTGGATCCTGCCGCAGCAATGAACGCAGTCCAGTGTGCAGGTCAAATCCGGCGGCGGCGTTGACCTGCGACTGCGCGACTCCGGGAATCGGGACCTCAATGGGATCTTCGATCGAAAGCAAGCTCCGGCTACCTCCGGATGCTTGAACCAAATGCCGTAGGCTCGCATAAAGCGTGGTGGATTTGCCGCTGCCTGCTGGCCCCGTCACAAGCACCGCGCCACTGGTTTCGGCCAGCGAATCGTGAAGGTGCCCCAGAACTTGTCCGGTGTGACCCAGGTCCTCCAGTTGTTGCAAGCGTGCACCTCGGCCGAAGAAGCGAAGCACTGCGCGTTCGCCGTAGAGTGTCGGGAACGTGCTGACACGAACTTCCGCAGCTTCACCGGGAACGGCGATGCGTCCTTCTTGCGGGATGTCATTCTGATAGGTGAGTAAGTTGGACAGCACCTTCAGTCGCGTCACGATCGAAACCTTGATTCCATCGACGATCGTTGCCAGTGGTCGCAGCACTCCATTGTCTCGAAAGCGGATGTCGATCCCTGCGGCCACAGGCTGCAGGTGCATGTCGCTGGTGCCGATCTCATCCGCGAAACTCAGAAGTTGCTCGACCACTTCGGTGGCGTAGGTGGTTGTTTCGGCGCGGAAACGACTCAAGCGTTCGGCGGTCGCCGTGACCTGTTCGTCCATCGATCGGACTTTCGAATCGGTGCCATTGGGGCTGGGGGAAAGCACTTTCTTAAGCGATTGAATCACGTGATTGGACTTGCGTTGAGGGTGGTCGATCGGGATCTGTTGGACGCGATGTGTCAGAAGCTCGATGGGCTTTGAATGACATCGGTGGCTCGTTCGCCCATTCCATCGACGTAGAGAGAAAACACGCGAAAAATGATGAGGATTAGGATCGCGGCGATTGCGACCCAGATGGCCGCGGATGCTGCGTAGGTCAGCTTGGCCATGGAGCTTTTGACCTGGGACTTCAAGTGGCGGAAGTGCTTGTCCAAGGTTTCCGCGAGCTTGCCACTGGCCTCCCCAAGCTCGACGACCTCAATCGTTTCTTCTTGGAAAAGATGGCTGTCCGCGAGCGTCGAATGAAGATCGTGCCCCTGAAGAATGGCTTGTTTCGATTGGCTTGCTTTGGATTGAAACTGTCGAGTCCCCGCACTTCGGAAAGCGAGATCGACCGCCGAAGCCGCGTCCACTCCGGCCTCGATTGTCAGTGCCAATGTTTGAACAAACCTTGCTTCTGCAAAGATCCGAAGGTTTTGTCCAATCCAAGGGAGATGACTGCCCCAGTCCGACAGGAATCCGAAGAAGCCGTTCTTTGTCAGAACATAAAACGCGGCGGTGATCCCCAATCCGGCCAGAACGAGGCCGACATAAATCAGCACCCCTCGCTCGCCGGTCAATCCGATCCCGAGCAAATCAGTGCGGCTGGTTTCGGCGTCTGGAAGAAGAACTGCCGGCAGGTAGATCAGCAAGCCAACGACAACGATTGCCAAGATCAGTTGGATGATTGGCCACAAAATTGAGTTGAAGAAGATGCTGCGAAAGTCAGCGAGTTGTTGGTAGTACTCCGCCAATCGCTCGAGAACGCGGTCGAGCTTGCCCGAGCGTTCACCTCCTTCCAGCATTTCGGCGAAGTGTGGCGGAAAGTAGTTTCCTTGTGACTTCACCGCATCAGAAAGTGCCGCACCTTCGCGTACTTGGTCCGCGACAGATCGCATTTTGCGGCCGTAGAGTGTGCTCGCATGTTTGGCTTCTCGTTCGAAGACTCGGTGGGGGTCGAGGCCGACTTCGAAAGCCACACCGACGCGCTCGCACAGGGTGCTGAGCGATTGGTTTTCGATGCGATTGGAGAACACTCGGTTGCTTCCTGAGGTGAATGAGAGAGGTTGAGACGAGCCGCCTCAGGATAGCGTTTGGATGATTTTCTCCGATCAATCCGGTGTGAGCGTGCGGTGAAGAATGCGTGAAGCCATCGTTGTCTCACGAGTGGTTTGAGTTTCGATGTTACGACGCATTCACTGTTGTTTCAGAGTGAGCTTTCCGTTGCGAATTTTCTTTGCTCGCGAACGAATGTCGGACCACTCAGAGGAATCTTTGCGGTCCAGGTTTTTGAGCTGCAACGTCATTCGCGAATTGTTTTGGAATTGTTGCTGGTGGCGATCCAGAAAGTCCCAATACAGCGTTGTGAACGGGCAGGCATCTTCGCCGGTCGCTTTCGCGGGATCATAGCGACAACCCTTGCAGTGGTTGCTCATTCGCTGGATGTATTTGCCAGTTGCGCAGTAGGGCTTTGTCGCCATCACGCCTCCGTCCCCGTACTGACTCATGCCCAACGCGTTTGGCAGGCTGACCCAGTCGATCGCATCGGCGTACATCGCCATGTGCCAGTGGTGAAAACGAAGTGGATGCGTTCCGTAGAGTTGTGCAAACAGTCCCAGCACCATCAAACGTTGAATGTGATGAGCGTATGCGGTGTCGATCAGTAAACGCATTGCATCGGCAACACAAGCCATGTCGGTGTTCCCGTCCCAGAAGAACGGTGGTACGTCTTGGTCCGGATCGCAGTGCAGCGAGTTGCGTTCCTCGTAATGTGGCATGCGGTTCCAGTAGATGCCCCGCACGTATTCTCGCCAGCCGAGGATCTGCCGGATGAATCCTTCGACGCAGTTCAGCGGCGCCTCTCCTTCGCGATAAGCTTGCTCTGCCGCGTCGACGACTTCTTTGGGCGATAGCAGGTGGAGGTTGATGGCGTGTGACAGCCGAGAGTGATAGAGAAATGTCTCGTCGTTCCACATGGCATCTTGGAAGGTTCCAAACTTCGGTAGTCGGTTCTTGATGAAGTCTTTCAAGTACTTCAACGCGTCCTTCCGGCAGACAGGCAAATCGAATTGTTCCACGGAACCCGGATGGTCCTCGAAGCGATCTTGGACCATGTCAATGACATCACGCGTGATCGAGTCCGGTTCAAACGAAGGCACCGGAGGAATTTCGGGCGGGCCTGATTTGCCAAAGGTTTCGCGGTTCTCTTTGTCGAAGTTCCATTGACCGCCCTCCGGTTCCTTTCTGTCGTCGAGCAAGATGCCATGCCGTTGTCGCATCTTTCGGTAGAACGTTTCCATCACCATCGACTTGCGTCCTGCGGCCCAGTCATCGAATTCATCAGGGGTGCAGTAGAAGTGGTGGTCGTTTCGAAACTCAATCGGCACGCCTTCTTGTTCCGAGGTCGCCCGCAATTGTTCACGGACTCGGTAGTCACCCGGTGAAACAACGAGCAACTTTTCTACATCGTGTTCATCGAGTGTTTTTCGAAGGACGCTCGCAAAGGAGCTTTCACGAGCCTTTCGACGGTCGCCGGTCAACTCGTGATAGAGAACCGTCTTGCCCGATTCTCGCAGTTCGTCGCGGAAGTGACGCATGGGACTGAAGAAGCCAACCAATCGGGTTTTGTGACACCAAACGTGGGTGGCTTCCTCGTCGTTTTCCGCCATCCACACGCGGTCCGTGTCCGGATCGAAATCAGAAAAAACGTCGGAATCGTGGTTGAGTTGGTCGCCCAGAACGAGCACCAAGTGACGAATTTTTGACATGACGGGTCCAGCAATCGACGGTCTCGAATTATCCTCTCGCGTACCACGGTAGCGCCGCCGCAACCCTGCCCTGCTCTACCCTGCCCCGATTCACGCATTTTTCGCACAGAGCAAAGCAAACCGCATGGAAATCTGGCCCGCCATCGATCTACGCCACGGAAAACCAGTCCGTCTTCGCCAGGGGGATTACGACCAGCAGACCACCTTTGGTGATGACCCCGTCGAATTTGCGGAACGATGGCAAGAAAGTGGGGCCAAACGTTTGCACTTGGTGGATTTGGATGCGGCTCGTGGCGACAGTCCCGACGCGAATCGAACGGCGGTGCAGCGAATCATTGAAGCAACCGGTTTGCCGTGTCAGATGGGCGGCGGGGTGCGGGATGAAACCACGATCGAGTCACTGTTGCAGGTTGGTGTGACTCGATTGGTAGTCGGGTCACGAGCGCTCAAGGATCCCGATTGGTTCGTCGAAATGTGTGATCGCTATCCAGGCAAGTTGGTTGCGGGAATCGATGCTCGGGATGGCAAAGTGGCAACGCAGGGTTGGTTGGAAACCAGTGATGTTTCCGCGATTGATTTCGCGAAGGAGTTGCGTTCACGCACGGAGAACATCGCCGCGATCGTTTACACCGATATCGCCAAGGACGGAATGATGCAGGGGCCCAACTTTGAAGGGCTCGCCGAGATGGCCGCCGCGAGTGACATCCCTTTGGTGGCCAGCGGCGGCGTCACGACCTATGACGATATCAAGCAGTTGGTCGAAATGAAGATGCCAGCCGCGATCGTCGGTCGTTCGTTGTACGACGGAGTCATGGAACTGGGCGAAGTCGTGAAGCTCGCCGGTGATGTCTGACTGCCATTAGTGCCCGATTGCCAGTGACGCCTGATCGCTGAATGTGAATGGCAGCACTCCGGTGGTTCCGGAGTGCTGAGTCTGAATCTGCGTCCGATGCCTCACGCTCGACGACCGGGCAACATGACTATTACCGAGATGGCTACCAAGTCAGACGTTCATCGTCGTCCGTCAGCTTTCCCGGGCCGCGGACTTCGTTTCCGGAAACCTTTTGCAGTTTGTCGCCGAGTTGTTGCCGATAGACTTCGGCAGCGGCTTTCAGTTGTTGAACAACATCGGGATGCTGGTCGATCACATTGGTGCTTTCTGAAACGTCGGCGTCCAAGTCATACAGTTCCAGTTGCGATTGCGTCATGGCATACCCGTTGGGCATCCCGTCTCGACCGGCCTCGCGATCACCCAGCGTTCGATAGGCATGCGGGAAAACCAATTTGAACCGTTCGTTTCGGATGGTTTGCAATTGCCCGCCACCGTAGTAGCCAACATAGGTTTCATGCGGTGATCGAGCGTCGGGAACATCGAGCATCAGATCCAGGATCGAATGGCCATCGATCTTTGCTTTCGGTGGCTCTCCGCCGGTGAGTTCAATCAGGGTCGGAAGGATATCGATCGTGGAGCAGAACTGGTCGCACGTCGTGTTGGCGGGGATCTTTCCTGGCCACCACATCACGGTGGGTTCTCGCACGCCGCCTTCCCATTGCGTTCCTTTGCCTTCACGAAGTGGGCCCGCACTACCAGCATGATTGCCGTAGGAGAGCCACGGTCCGTTGTCACTTGTGAAGATCACGAGCGTGTTGTCTTGTTGTCCGGCTATTTTGATCGCAGTAAGGATCTGGCCCACTGACCAGTCAACTTCCATGACGACATCGCCAAACAGCCCTGCCCCGCTCTTGCCACGAAAGCGATCGGAGACATAAAGCGGCACGTGCACCATTGGATGCGGCAGGTACAGCAAGAACGGTTTGTCGCTGCTTTCCTCGATGAAGTTGACACTGCGACGAGTCAGCTCCACCGTCATCTGTTCTTGGTCGAATGGTTGAACGTTGTCATTGACGATCCGAGGAGCTAGTCCGGCGGTGGCTTCGATGATCGGCAGCGGCGGCCAGTTGCCAGGATCATTCGGGTTCTTCTTTTGACGCCGGATCGTGTCCGGGTGCAACGGCCACATGTCGTTGCTGTAGGGAATGCCGTAGAACTGATCGAATCCTTGGTTGGTCGGCAGGAACTTTGGGTGGTGGCCCAGGTGCCATTTCCCAAAGCAAGCCGTTCGGTATCCGGCGGATTGGCAGACTTCCGCGAAGGTGGTTTCGGAGGGTGCCAAGCCGATGTTGCTTTTGGGACCGAGTGCTCCCGACAGCCCGAGTCGACGATGGTAGCAACCGGTCAGCAACGCCGATCGCGAGGCTGAACAGACCGCAGACGAAACGCTGAAGTCGGTGAACCGGCGGCCTTCGCTCGCCAGTCGGTCCAGGTTGGGCGTGGGATAGTCCTTCGCACCAAACGGACCGATGTCCGCGTAGGCCATGTCGTCCATGAAGATGACGACCACGTTGGGACGTGATCCAGCAACTTCGCTGGGTTGTTTGGCCTGGGTTGGGAGTGAAAGGAACAGAAACAGGAGGGCAGGAAGGCAGGAAGCCGGAAGGTGGGGATTTCGCATGGAAGATCAATCAGGGAGGGAGGTTCTTTGGGCCGCGCTGGCCCACCCTGTTTTACCATGAACAAAACCTCGGATGATCAATGGGCCTGATTCTCCCAGCGGCAGCGTGAGCGTTTGCAGCACTCTTTGGCCGGCGGAGACTTCGAGTTTCTGCTCGGTGATGGTTGTGCCATGCGCATCGTGGTCGGGTGTCGCGCCGGAGGGAGCCTCGGTAATCGCGGTCAATGGCCGATCCACCGCGACAATCAACGTGCCCGCGATGGGGCTGGTCACGGCAATGCTGATGGTGCGTGTTTTTTTAGACGGTGTTTGTCGATCGGGAGTCGGAGCTTCTTGGCTCGCTGTCTGTTGGGAGTTGGATGAGTCGACTTGCAATTCCAACGGCTGAGGCGGGTGCAAACGCAGCGTTGGGTCACCGAGTAGTTGATAGAGTGCGGCGTGCTCCAAGCGTTCTTGTTTCAAGTCGTTGCCATCGGGGGATAGCATCGAGGCCAACGAGTCGACCATGATTCGCATGCTGGATCGCTGGGCGGCTTGTTGGCTTTGCATCGTTTGCGCGGCGTGCAGCATGGCATCGCCGATTCGAGAGCAACCGGTGTTCTGGTCGCCACCGGCGTAAACCGATTGCAACAACCCCAGCCCCATGCATGCGTTTCCGTACGGCATCGAAAGACGAGACGATGCGATCACGGCGATGGGGCCACCGTTCGCCAAAAGCATTCGTTCGGCGAGGCAATCGCCCGGTGCGTCGTAAGCTCCTGCAAAGCAAGCCAACAACACCGCGATCGAAGCTCCGCTGGGTGACCGTTGAAGCAACGATGCGTTTTGATTGTCCAGGAATGCTTCCACCGACCATTGGGCTCGATCGGTGGGCGAGCCATCAGCGTCGGTCGTCTTCAGCAGTTCCAGTCGGTCGATCTGGCCGTGCCCCGCATAGACCCAAAAGCGTGCTCCGCTGCGATAACGCTGCATCACCGCATCGGTGAACGAGCCTCCGGATGGATAGAACGGATGGTTGGGGCTGGCGTAGGCGATTTGTGGTTTGGCATCCGCGGGGAGCACCGTGGTGATCACGCCTCGAGTGATGGATTCAATCGCGGTGTCCACCATCGCTCCGAACCCGCCGACTCCACCGGTCAACTGAAACGAGCGTCGCCACAAACCAAAATCGTTCGAGGTTTCGTACGCCTCGATTCGCGTGACCAAATTGATGAGTTGCTCAGACGTTCGAACTGGCAAACGTCCCACCGCTGCGTCATTGATTTTGTCGTTGTCGCGGTCACCGTAAGGCAAGTCGGACGGGAGCGTGGTGGTGGAACCGTAGCGTGAGGTCACCGGTGCCGGCAGCATCCACGTTGGGATCTCGTGTGGTTGATCGCGACGCGTGTCGAAGTCGGGTGTGTCGCCCACCAGAAAGATGTATCGGGTGTCTGCTTCACCCGCGTTCCAAATGGCCTGATGGGTTTCGGTGGGACTGTTGGCCGGGCGGGCAATCGCGATGCTCAGTCCTTCCGCGGAACGCATGGTGATCCACGGTTGCAGAGCGGGTTCCCAATCGGGATTCACTACCACCACAACGTCCGCAGCCGATACCGAGGCCGTATGCAACGGACTGCACAGGACGCCGGCGGAAAGAAAGAAAAGGCAGGAAATCGCGTGAAGACTCATGGCATTTCATCCGTTGAAATGGAGCGGACCGAGACCTCCATCATGCATCATCGAGCGATGCATCGGAAGCTGAATCTTCCAGTCCTACGCCCGCCAGTTCGCCTCGGTAGCGGCAGGATTCCAAAAATGACTCGAGCAGCACCTGTGCGGCGACCGCGTCGACCCGCTGTTTGGTCTTCTTTCGAGTGGTTTTGCTTTGGCGAATTTTCGCGTTGGCGGCGACGGTTGTGAAACGCTCGTCGAACAGACGAGTGGGCAGCCCGGTGGTTTCGTGCAGCCATTTTGCAAATTCGCGGCTCTGTTTGCTCTTGTCGCTTTCGCCCCCGTCGCAGTGGATCGGCAGCCCAACCACCCAGGCGGCGATCCGCTCGGAACGAGCTAGATCCGCGAAATACTGTGCGTCCTTGTCCGGTGTGCTGACAGGGCGGATCTCCAGCGGGCTTGCCAGGATCCAATCGGGATCACAAATCGCGATGCCAATTCGAACGGTCCCAAAATCCACGGCAGCCAGCCGTCCTTCTGTTGGGAATCCATCGTTGGGAGCGTCTTGGGTGGGCATGGGCAGAGTCAGCGACGGGTTGAGCAACGGGTGAGCGATCAAGAAACGAAAAAAGCTTCACCCGCCAAGTTTGACCTCGGCGAGTGAAGCTGTTGATTCTATCGCAATGCGACTGTTAAGCATTCCCGGGCATCAGTGGGGCCGTGGCCGTCGATGACTCCGCGAACGGGTTTCGCTGGATCGGAACGGATCAGAACGAGTCGGCTTCGATCGTTTCCCGCATGGCCGCGGTGCCGAGTGCACCCCATATGCCGTAGGGACTCTCGATACCGGGCTGGTCAATGAAGCCGTTCTGGTTGCCCGACTCGATCGAGTCGGTGATGAACCGAACCGCTCCGTCCCCCAGCAAAACATGAACACCGCCAGGGTGGCGGCTGCCGGCTGTGTGAGTTCCCTCACGGCCGTCCGAGTTGTGGGACTGGCAACTCTCTTTGTTTGGCGGACGAATGGTATTGATTCCGGTGTACATCCCGAGGGCACACATCCAACGATGGCCACGGTTCCATTGATCCGCTCGCCCGTAATTCAAGTTCGCAGAAGGAAGATAGAACTGAGGACGTTGAGGATCGATCGCGTTGGTGGTGCACTTTGCGTGAGTCGGGTTTGTGAAGACATCGCCGTTGTCGATGAAGACCGGCTGCGCGATGATTTCGCGATTACCGGCGTCGGTGCAGAGTTCGCCCATCATGATGGTGTTCGACAATCCATCGAGTACATCTCTAAAGGCGGTTGCTCGACGATTCTTGAACATTCCGCGAAGGTATTGATTGGCCGCGGTCGGATTGCCATCCGTGCCGTTGTCGTTGATGCCTCCGCGGTCAGTCCAGTTGATTCCGTCGCCCATGCATGCCCCGTAATTGTTCATGCCGAACTGACCCGCCGATGCAACGGTCGGATCGCTGGGGCAGCGGAAAGTCCCGACGGTCGTTCGCCACGGATCGTAGCCGGTGTTCCAAGGTGCTGGTCCCATGGCGGGATAGTTGGTCCCGTTGGACGACACATACGGATTGCTAATTTGTTCCCACAGAGCCTGCTGCTCAATGAACGGCGTCATGGGAACCAGGATGCTAAGCATCAACCAGTTGTCAGGACCATTGGCAACGTGTGCAGTCCCGCCGGCGTGCTGAGGCAAGCGGTTGTAGGCCGAATGGTAATTGTGAAGGGCGAGGCCCATCTGTTTCATGTTGTTGCTGCACTGCATTCGCCGTGCGGCTTCTCGTGCAGCTTGGACTGCCGGCAACAGCAATCCAACCAGCACGCCAATGATGGCGATGACCACGAGCAACTCGACCAGAGTGAACCCGCGATGCGAAAGTCTAGGTCTCATCGTGAACTCTTTGAAAAGGGAATGAAAAGGGAGACGGAGAAAGAAGTCAGGATCAGGTGCATCCTGCTTTGGAGACATTTTGCGTGGTAAAAAATCGTATTTGAATTTGGCTTATTGCCGATCTTTCATAGACGGTTGGCTGTAGTGTTCTTGCTGAGCCTGTTGTTCTTCCTCAGTCATTGGGGGAGGTGGGGCGGTTGTGGTGACCGATGTGTCAGCGCCGCATCCCGCGAGGACTGCCGTGAATAACAGCGTGGAGAGCAATGTTTTTGTTGGTTTCATGGATTTTTGCGTCTTGAATGGAGAACCGTGGACGGCGAAAAGTGAGTGCTGGTGGCAGCGTTGAATGGGGATGACGCTAATTTAATCTAGGTTTCCCTTAACTTGCGTCAGCGGATAAATATCTTAGTCTATGTCGTTCTCTGAAATGATCAATAACAGGATGGTTGTGTTTTTTTACGGTGTGGTTGACGGCGAAGCGAAGAAGGTGATGCGGTGAACCGAAATCAGGGCCGAGCAAATCAGCAAGGCAAACAGCCCAATCAGCAGGAGCGTGAAACGAACTCGGGCGGTCGCAAACGAGTTGTTTGGTGGTTGTCGGCGCTTTTGTTGCTCGTTGCTGGAGTCTCCGTCACGCGGGTTTGGTGGCGGCAATCCCGCGAGGATCAATTTCGTGAGTCAATCAAGATCGCCAGCGAGAACCAACGCTGGGGACGAGTTGCCGCGGTCGCCAGCATGTGGCGTGAGTATCTGCCCGATGACCCCGAGGCTAACTATGCCGCGGGGCTGGCCGCATGGATGCGAGGTGACGAAGCGACGGCTGTTCAGATGATGGAAGCCATTGATGAAGATCACCCCGTGTTTGCGCAGCGATGCGTTCTTTTGGCAAAGATCCGTTCCAGCGAAAAGCATCTACCAGCGGAGCCCATCGAGTTGCTGCAGAAAGCCATTCAGCTTGATCCGACCGTTGTTGAACCGCGTCGCTTATTGCTCCGCCAGTACGGATTGACGTTGCAGCACGACAAGGTTGCATCGATCGTCGATAACGCAATCAAAGCGGAAGCGGATGCTCCGGCCATGTACGTGTATTTGATGGCACCATCCATCGTGACCTACAGCGATGGCGAATCGTTGGCAAGCAGTTGGGCGGCCATTGCGAGGCACGCTGGGAACGCGGACGAAGCACGCGACTACGAAGTGATCGCCTACTGTCACGCGGCGCAGGCCAATCGATTGAATGAAACCGAATTGGAAACAACTCGCGAACAGTTCGACTCTGGCGGAAAGGCTTTGGATGACCGTTTGGATCAATTGTCAGAAAAGTATCCAACGCATGTGGAATTGATTCTCGAGCAAATTCGCCGGGCTTGGGTCAATGGTGACTCGCAGGCAATGCGACGCTGGTTGTCTCAGGTGCCCGCTTCCGAATTCGATGACCCGCGACCATGGAGATGGAAAGGGGCGATGCATGTGATGCAGGAGGAGTGGCACGAGGCGGAAGTGGCGTTGCGAGCAACGGTTGAACGAAACCCCTACGACTGGATCGCACTGCACCAATTGGGCAACGTCATGGCAAGACAAGGAAAGACGGAAGAGTCACAGCGATTCCTGACGCGTGGAGCATTAGGAAATCAGGTTCGGCGGGAAATTGTGGATCTGTCGCACATCAATCAGCTCACACCTTCGCTGCTTGCAAAGATGCAACGATACGCTGATTTAGCGGGGCAACCTCATGTTGCCGAACGATTGGCTAAGTTGCTCGAAAGGGTGTCCCCATGAATGCGAGGTGGTTTGTTGGTTTGACAGCAATCGTCATGTTCGTCGGTTGTTCCAAGCAAGGATCGGAGTCCACTGTTGAAGAACAGCCAGAAACCTCGAAGTCAACGCAGACGGAACCGATGGACCGACTGTTCGGTGACCTCCAAATGGCCGACGAAGATGCACCCGTCAAGGTCGGAAGCGATGAAGACAAGGTGCAGACGCTGAGCCGTTCAGTTCAGCTACGTGACGTGGCGAAAGAACTCGGGGTGAACTTCACTTACCGCACGGGGCAACAAGCCGATCTGTGGATGCCGGAGTCAATGGGAGGCGGTGTCGGTGTGGCGGACTTTGATCTGAACGGTCTGCCTGACATGGTTTTTTCGCAAGGCGGAGCTGGAAGGCCCGGCAACTTGCCAGAGGAACCCGGTGTGATTTTGTTTCGAAATCGGTCGGGAGCGAACTTTGTCCGAAGCGATGAAGCTTTTGTTGATCCACGTTCGGAATACGGACAGGGGGTGGCAATCGGAGACTTCAATGCGGATGGTATTGAGGATGTCTATCTCACGACCACCGGAAAGGATCGTCTGTTTCAAAATGAAGGCGACGGTACCTTCCGAGATGTCACCCACCAGGTCTTCCCGAGTCCGAATGACCGGTGGAGCACTTCGGCCCAGTGGGCGGACCTGAATCGTGACGGTCTGCTCGATTTGTATGTTTGCAACTATCTGCAATACGACATGATCGGTGCACCGGTCTGTCGTGATGGTGATGGGGAGGCTCGACTGTGCCGGCCTCAGGAGTTTGCCGCTTGGGACAACCGAGCATTCATCCAGCAAGGCGACGGAAGGCTGCTGGATGAGGCGTCCCAACGAGGGCTCGTTGGCGAGGATGGAAAGAGTTTGGGGGTGGCGATTGCGGACCTGAATCAAGATGGCCATTTGGACGTCTATGTCGCGAATGACACGACGGCGAATTTTTATTTTCGTGGTAGCGAATCCGGCGTCTCGGTGGAAGAAGCGGTTCTCCGCGGGTGTGGAACGAACCTGCAAGGCCAGTTCGAAGCTGGGATGGGCGTCGCGATGGTGGACGTGGACCGAGACGGTTGGTTAGACGTGTTTTGCACCAACTATTTCAACGAGTCCAACACGCTGTATCGCAATCTCGGGTTGGCTGGGTTCCAAGATGCGACATCGAAGTTTGGTTTGCGGACGCCTTCGTTGTCGGTGCTGGGTTTCGGAGCGGTTTTTGCCGATCTGAACCATGATGGCATGGATGAGTTGGTGGTGACCAATGGTCATGTCGACAATCACCCTCGCAACCAGTTGCAGAAGATGCCGCCGCAGTGTTTCGCGATGGTGGGAAGCCAGTTTCGCGAAATGAGCGAGACGTCCGGCGCATTCTTTGAGACAGCAAAGATCGGGCGTGGAATGGCGAAATGTGATTTCGACCAAGATGGTGATCTCGATTTGGTGGTGGTTCACCAAAACAGTCCGGTCGCTTTGCTGGAGAATCAATCGGGCCTCGTCGCAGAAAGGCCCAATGACAGCGGATGGCTGCAGTTAAACTTAGTTGGTGTGCAATCGCCACGGCAGGGCCAAGGCGCGAAGGTAAGCGTCACGCAGGGCGATCAAGTTTGGTATCAGGAGCTGTCAGGGGGCGGCACGTATCTGTCCACCGACGAAAAGCGTTTGCACTTCGGCTTTCCAGAGAACTTCCCCGTCCAAATGGAGGTGCAGTGGCCGAGTGGCTCCCTTCAACGCTTGAGCAACGTTGAGTTGGGACAGGTGCTCTTCGTGGTTGAAGGCACCTGATCGAAAGGATTTAATCGGTCGGCTCGTGGCCACGGTGGTCGGTGCCCGCGGTGCCCCGTGCTTGGGGGAAGCTACTTGCTGGGGCGGCGAATGGCCTGGTCCCGTGGGATGGGGCTTCCCAGGTTCGGAGTGCCGTCATCATCCACCGACATCGGCTGCAAGTGGATCACCCGTTTCCATCCAGGCGTTCGATCAACCTTGGAGTGAAAGACATGCCACCACTCCTGCTGATCGATTGTTGGTGCGAAGCAAGAGTGCCCTACCCCGAAGACTTCTTCCGTGCTTTGGAATGCCGGTTGGGGATGCTTTTTCCAGGACGCCGGGTCGAGTGGATCATCCCCAATCAGCTCCAGGCGCCCCAGTTTGTAGGTGGGCAGCCATGAAGCCGCGCAGGAATAGAAAACAAAGGTTCGGTCGTTGGCTTGAAAGACTTCAGGACCTTCGTTGAGGCCACGTTGTGACGGATCCGGTTCGACTCGCTCCCAAAGGTAATCGTCGTTGTCACAAACTCGCACGCGAGGACCGGACATTTCCGTCGGCGACTTCATGGGGGCAATGTAGAGGTACTGATTGTCGCTGCCCGGTTTGTCCCATCCCGACCAGAGTGCGTACAGCTTTTCATTGTGTTCGAGCACGGTCATGTCGATCGCCCACACGTTCGGTGATCGGCCGTCTTCGCCATCGCCCGTGGCGAATGGGCCGTGTAAATCGTAGGAGCCAAATGGATCCTTGGTTTGGGAGACGAGGACGTATGCCAAGTGATTCGCATTGTCGCCGTCGGATGCGGCGAAGTAGACGTGCCAGCGTTCGTTGATCAGGTGAAGTTCCGGTGCCCAGACCTCTTTGGAGTAAGGACCTTGGTCAGGAGCCGTCCAGATCAGATGCTCCGTTCCCATGGAAGTCAGGTCGGGGCTCTCGCTCAGGATGATTCCTCGGTCATTGGCCGATCGGCACCAAAGATAGCGAGAGTTCGCTTCGTCCAGGACCACCCAAGGATCCGCCGCTTTCGCGATTGGATTGGTGAAATGGGATGTGGGATCCAATGCGGTGGAATCCTCGGTTCGGCCAATCGACATCCAGGCCAACAGGGTCAGGAAGGTCGCCGCGACGATGCGTGGCGTAATCAAGGTGGAAATGCCGTGGGATTTCATGATTGGTCGCTGCGATTGCACGGATGACAGGTTTTTTTGTGGCAAAGAAACTTTGTCATCGTAGTCTGGGCGAACTTTACGAAACAGTCGCCGACCCACGGCTCGCGAAAAATCGCAACACGGCTGTCATTTGCCGCATTCGACCGAAGGGTGCTACTTCATCAGCACGCGGCGGATAAATCCATGTTGCTGGTGGGCAGATCCGACGCACCAGACTTCCTGGATATCCAGGTGTCGGAACGTCTTGTCGGCTTCCTCAAACAGTTTGCGAAGACGTGCCCGAATGACTTCATGCTTTTCGCGAATCTCTTCGTCGACCTCGTGCGGTTTCGCAATCGCGGCCAGGTTCCGTTTGGATTGCTCCGCTTCCTCTGCGGTGATTTTGCAACGACGAGCGGCAATCGCGGTGGCATCTTCGCCTCCGCTCTCATACGACCAGAACCAAACGGAAACGGGCGAGATCAGGAGCAGCGTCGTTTTCGAGGCCCCGATATCGACCAAGGCCAATGTCGGTTGTTTACCAAGTGAAGTGATTGATTGGTTGGCGTTCGTCGCGACGGTCTCTTCCTCTTCGTCACCCTTTTTTTTCTTCTTCTTTGCAGGCTTCTCTTCCGGCAGGTCGAGCGTTTCTGAAAACTCAAACGCAGCGAAGTTGGCCAGAGCAATTGATTCGGGAACCATCCCGTCTAACTTCAGCCCCGCCAATCCAAGGAGATCTGTTCGGCGACTGACGGCGAGATTCGTTGCGGCAGACATCACAACGGGGCGTCCGATCACACTTTCCTTTTGAAGAGGCGCGCACCAAGTCAGCAAAGCCAAGTCATCGCTCGCGATCGGGATTCGAGTCTTCACTTCTGTTTCGATCAGCTTGTCCGCATCCTTGTCCTTGACGGGCGGAAGTTCGCAGAAACGCGCGACACCGTCGCAGGCCGGCAGGTTGGCGAACACGAGCGTGTCGTCGACGTTGATTTCCTCCAACAACCGGGTGACCGCTTCCGGGATCAATTCAGTCGCCGTCTTGGATCCACCGCGGCAAGTGGGCTGTTTGAACTCAAGTTGGTGGACGGCTTCGACGATTGGTTCGTCGACGCCTTTTTCGAGTCGGATTTTGACCGCATGAATGGCGGAAGAACCAATGTCGATTCCCCAGGCTGGTTTTGCTTTCGAAAAGCCCAGTTTGGACATCACTCCTTTCTTGGGAAGCAGATTTCCCGTGATGCGTGTTCGTCCCAAGGCGTGCAACGCCAAACCGATGGCGGCCGCATAAGGTGCGAAGCTGGACGGACGTTCGCTCAATTCGTCTAGCTTGAGAGATTGTGGGTTGGCAAACACGCCGACGCGTCCGCCCAGCCAGCTTTGGTTCTTGCCCCGCCAATTGGCGAGGCCATCGCGGGCGGTGGTGCGTTTGGATTTGACCGCTTGGGAAAGTTGCTTCACGCACTCGGCGGCTTTCCCATCAGATGGAAATTCTTTCGCGTATCGCATCGCAAGCCGGCCCAGTGCGTTGCTGGCGAACGGTTCGACATCGAACTGTTTTGACAGCCAGCATGCCATGTCACTGCGGCGGTACAGTTGGTCGTACTGATCGTTGTGGCAAATGGTGGGCAGCGAAGTCAGCAAGTTTCGAGCGGCTTCGTATTCCTGTCGAGAACAAAGCTTGTTTGCTCGGCGGAGCAGTTTGTCGCCGACTTGCTGCGAAAGTTGTTGGTACTTGGCATTCTCCGGCTCCAGTTCGAGCAACTGCTGAAGCAAGCCAGCGACTTGGGAGTAGTTCTTTTCTTCCAAGCATTGTTGCAGTTCGCTTTGGAGTGCCCGCAACTGATCGAGGTGAACTTGGCTGCTTTGCCGGATTCGCTTGGACTCATCGTCCAGCAGGTTTTCGGGGACTTGTGCCAAGAGCTTCACCGCGGCGGAAAGATTGTTCTGCGCGTGAGCTTCTTTGGCCGCAGCGATTCGCTGGTTGGCTTTGCTGTGGACTTTCTCCTGCAGAACTTCCACTTTCTCTTTCGCTGCTGCGGCTTGATCACGAAGAGATTGAAAACGGTAGTCGTTGTTTTGTGCCAAGCGATTCAGGATCGCCAATGCTCGTTCGTACTCGTGCTCTTTGGCGGCGGTGACGGCGTCGGTGAGCTTCGTTTCTTGTTCGGTCAGTCGCTGTTTCAACCAGACCGAGAGGTCTTGCCCGCATCCCACGCAGAATTTTTGCGAAAGGCTGACGGGGTCTCCGCATTGCACACATTTCTCGTACAGCGAGTGACCACACCCGCCACAGAATTGGGCTTCCGCCGCATTGAGATGGTTGCACGCACCGCAGGCTAGCGAGGCGGAGGTTGAAGACGAAACGGACATCGAGGGGAACCCAGGGAGTACGTCTGAGGAACGAATCCACTGAGCTTAGTGATGTCGCGAAAGCCGGGAAGGCTTCGTTTTATTGGTTCACAGACGTCACACCGAATGTTCACGTCTTCTTCATTTTTGCCCGCGGGACGGGGCCGACATCGTGGCAGGGCAAGTCTGGTAACGAGCTGAGAAACAGTCGTCCGTAGGGTTTGGACCGGATGCGAGGATCCAAGACAACCACCATGCCCGAGTCATCGCGTGTGCGAATCAAACGGCCGAAGCCCTGGCGAAATTTAATGACCGCTTCGGGCAGTTGATAATCGGGAAACGGATGTCCGCCACGAGCTCGGATCGTTTCCAGCCGAGCTTCCAGCAATGGGTGGTCCGGGACCGAAAATGGAAGCTTGGTGATGATCACATTGGTCAACGCATCGCCGGGAACGTCGACGCCCTGCCAAAAGCTGTCTGTTCCCAGCAAGATGCCTCGCGGGTCTTTTCGGAACGATTCGAGCAACTGCGTGCGGTTCTGTTCTCCGGCTTGACTGTACAACCGCAGGTCACGTTCGATGCACCACGACGTCAACGCATCCGCGCATTTGCGGAGCAATGAGTAGCTGGTGAACAACACAAACGCGTGGCCGTCGGTGTGGCCTGCGAAACGTTTGATCTGTTCGGGCAACGCTGATTCAAACTCGTCTCGTTTGGCCGATGGATCGGGTAATCCACGGACGATGATCAGCTTGGCTTGTTTCTCGTAGTCGAAGGGACTGCCGACCTGGAGTGATCGCCCGGTGGTCAGTCCAATTCGACTTCGGAAGAATTTGAACTTGTCCTCCTCACCCGTGGCGAGCGTTGCGCTGGTCATGATCACCGATCCGATGTCTTCGTTTTGAAAGACTTCTTCTCGAAGCGTTTGTCCGATGTCGATGGGGGAAGCCGATAGCGAAACACGATCCAAACCGCGCTTGCTGCCTGAGGATTCGACCCAATACACGGATTCTTGTTTCAACGATTGATCGAGCCATTCCCGCAGTCCGCCCGCCAGTGCCAGCAGTCGATCATGAGCCGATTGGAAGTCTTGGCGATCGGAATCGTTTTCCTGTCCATCCGCGTGTGCACGCAATCGACGCGCGAGGATTTCCATTGGTTCGCTGAGTGGATTTGGTACCAACTCCGGATGATGCACTCGCCCATTGCGTGAACGCGATTGCTGCATCCAATCCAAAATGCTCGCGAACATTTCACTGGCGGCAAAGCGGCAGCGATCGACTTGCTTTTGCAGCGCCTCCAACTTGTGAGCGACGAGCAAGCCTTTTTGTTGACGATCGTTATAAAGACGATCAAACAGGTAGTCGAATTGGCCGCTGGTCAAACGGATGCCCAGATGGTCGCCGGCGACCGATTCGATCGTATGGCATTCATCGAGAATGATGGCATCGTAGTCCGGCAGCAACGAAACGCCTTGACGTCGCATGGCGATGTCGGTGAACAACATCGCGTGGTTCACGATCAGCAACTGAGCATGCTGGGCACGTCGGCGTGCTTTGAAATAGAAGCAGTCCTTGAAGTGATCGCACTTGTTGCGAAGGCAATTGCCCGTGTCACTGCGGACTTCATCCCAAACTTGGTTGTCGGGTTTCAACGGCAGCGTGGACAGAGATCCGTCGGCCGTGTCTTTGGACCATTTTCGGATGTCCCGCAGTTGTTGCATTTGAAAGTCGTTGGCCATCAGAGAGACCGACTTTTCAACCGCACGTCCCATCCGACGCAGTGAAAGATAGTTGCTTCGACCTTTGACCAAGACCGCCGAGAATTCGCGAGGGATCACGCTGTTGAGAAGCGGGATGTCTTTGCCGATCAGTTGTTCTTGCAAGCTGATCGTGTGCGTGGACACCAGTACTCGGCGAGGTCGGTCCGCGTCGTCGTTTTGTTCGACGGCGGGGCGGATGCGATCGTCCACCGGTTCAGATGACTTCTTGGGTTTGCCGGATTCTTGTTGGTCGTTGGTGGCGTGCAGAATGGCCGCGGCCAAGTAGGCAAAGCTCTTGCCCGTACCCGTTCCGGCTTCCACGACGAGGTGCTCGCGATCGGTGAGGGCCGACGCGACCTCGCGGGCCATCTGCAATTGTTGCTCGCGAGGTTCGTACCTTGGCAAGCGACGGCTGATGCTGCCGCCCGGTCCGAGGATGGAATCGATCGAAAGTGGTTCGCTCACGAAGAAGCCTGGTCCGCATCGTTGGTCAGGGATCGATCATACAGACGATGAGTTTTGGAGCGGGTGGCTCCTCCACGTTCGATCGTTCCGCGAGAAAGCTGGTTGCTTTCGAGAACCCATGAGAACTCGCCCATTTGGATGCCAAAGTCGATCGCTTCAGGAAGGATCTTGTAGAGCGTGACCAAACCGAGGCCCCACTTTTGGTATTCCGGCAAGACGTTGGCGCTGACCAATCGCAAACGTGTCAGTTTCTTTCGACCCAGCAAGAGCTTCAGCCAACCGAAGGGGAAGAGCTTGCCACCGATTTGTTTGATCAGTGGGTTGTAGTCCAACAGGCCGAAGCCGGCCCCGACGGGTTTGCCTTCGATTTCGGCGATGCTGGTCAGGCGAGGCAGCAGCAAGTTTTTCAGGCCTTTGCTCTGTTCCACCACTTCCTGTTCGCTCATCGGGACGTAGCCCCAAGTTTGTTGGAGCGATTGATTGTAGATGTCCAGGAAGACTCGCACGTCGGCATTGAAGTTGTTCGAAGCGATGGGGCGACACTTGACATTGAAACGCCGTGTCGATTCTTCGATCACGAACATCAGTTTTGGATCAAGTGTTTCCAGGATGTCGATCGAGGCTTCGTAGCTGTATAGGTCTTGGGTTTTCTCAAAGCCCGCCGCCGTGATCAGCCGTTCGTAGTATTCATGGTTGTAAGGAATCAGGAACGTGGGCGGCGTGTCGAAGCCGTCGACCAGCAGCCCAACCTCGTAGTTCAGGCTCGGATGAGCTGGGCCGCGGACTGCCGTCATGCCTCGTTCTTTGAGCCACTCGGCCGCGGTGTTAAGCAACACAATCGCGGCTTCTTCGTCGTCTTCGCATTCAAAGAAACCGAAGAACCCACGCTTCTCGTCGTGGTAATGATTGTGAGCGTGATTGACGACCGCCAAGACCCGGCCGACCACACGATCGCCCCGTCGCACCAAGAACGTTTGGCCTTCGGCGTCGTCATAAAACGGGTGGTGTTTGAATCCGACCAGTTTGACTCGTTCGCTCCAAAGTGGCGGCACCCAATTGGGGTCGTCTTGGTAAAGCCGTTTTTCGAGGTCGAGAAACGCTTTTTGGTCTTTGCGTCCGGAAACGGGTTGGCACAACACCTTTGCGGACATGCGAGCGGTCTTGGGGGTTGGAGAACGAGGCTGAGCGGGTAATCGCTAGAAGATAGCAGAATCGGGATGTTTCTCCCATTCAAACGAAGGTGTAAAAGGGGGCTCCCATGGAAACAATACGAAGTCTGCAAAATGCATCGATCCGACGAATTGCCTCGCTGCGAAAGTCTCGCCGGCGGAGAGCCGCGGGGGTGGTGTTGGTCGACGGTCCGCGTGAAACATTGCGCGCGATCGAAGCTGGATTGAAGATGATCGGGTTTTACGAGATCGAACCCAAATCCGACCCGGAAGCGGAGCGGCAAACCGAGCGAGAGATGCCTGAGCAAGCTCCGGCACGCGAGCATGCGATTGCAAACCGGGTGCATCGCTACGTGACCGCCGACGTCTTTCGAAAGATCGCCTACACGTCGTCGACGGATCGATGTGTCGCTGAGTTTGAGTCTCCTGACAATGCATGGAAACGTGTGCGAGATGGTGTTGAGGCGAGGAGCGGATTGATACTGGTGCTCGATCAAGTCGAGAAGCCGGGAAACTTGGGGGCGGTCTTTCGAACGGCCGATGCGGCGGGAGTCTCTGCGGTTTTGCTAGCAGATTGCCCGTCGGATCAATTCAACCCCAATGCCATCCGAGGATCGCTCGGTGCCGTGTTCACCGTGCCGTCGGCGGCGGGAACCGAAACCGAGGTGTCAGCGTTTCTGCGGGAACACGGATACCGCGTCGCCGCGATGCGCGTGGAGGGTTCAAAGCCTCTATTTGAAAGCGATTTGACGGGAAAGGTCGCCGTGGTTTTGGGCAGCGAGGCCGACGGACTGGGCGATCGTTGGGGCGGCGATGAGATTCATCCCGTGGCGTTGCCGATGGCGGGTCACGTGGACAGTTTGAACGTTTCCGTGTCGGCGGCGATCGTTGCCTACGAAGCTGTTCGGCAAAACGCAGCTTCGTAAGCCCCCGTGAGCGGGCTGGGTTCCGCGATTCTTTTTAAGTGAGTGAACAAACGGCTGGTATGGCCGGTGATCCTCAAACGTGTGGGTTTGGCGGGTTCAATTGGCACCAATGTCAATACTGTTCCAACAGATCCAAGTGTTCGATCTGTCAAAATCGTTAATGCCGGCACCACCCGACGACGATACAGAAGGTGTTCGATGGTCCAGCGATTCATTTCGGCTGGGATCGAACGCGGAAAATGTGCCGGGGGGGTGCATGATCCCAAAAAGATCGTGAGCGTAAGGATCCGCCATGCTGATTGGCAAAACCGTGAAACCAATGGGCTCGACTCGAAGTGTTTGCATCTGCAAACGTGAGCGATTGGCTCGTTGGCTGACCCAAACCATCGTTGCCGGCGGTTGCCTCGCTGCGAGTCAACTGATCACTCAGCCGCTGATGGCCAACGAAGCCAGCCAAGCCCTGCCGCCAATTCGTTTGGTCTCGGGCACGATCCACAGCAACCCATTTGTTGCCCCTTCTCAAAGCAGCAAGGAAGTGGCGGCTGGCAGTCGCGTCAACTTAATTCAAAGCAACGGCAACGTGACCGCGGACGGACACGCGGTCTTGCACCCGATTCGACAAACCTCTGACCAATCGATGTCAGAGATCAAGCTGAAGTCGATTGGAACGGCGGTTGGCTTGCTGCCAATCGGTGCTCCTGCCACGGAGCATCAGCCGTTGGTGGTCGAACCGGCTCCTGTGCCTCAGCCGAAAATCAATCCACATGCACAACCGGATTATGACCGCGTGCAGTCGAATGAAATGGTGATGGTCGCTCCTTCGATGGCCGCCGTCCCACAACAGCATGCCTCGGTGCAGACGCCACCGACCAACATCCCTGCAGAGCCCGTGTGGCAGCCCGCCATGCAACCTGTAGCGGAGCCGGTTGAAGCTCCCGCCAAGACAGTTCTTGCAACTCCTGTCGATCCTGCTCCTTCAGCGGTAGCGGCGACCGACTCCGATTCATCCGAGCCCATCGAGTTTTCTCTCAACGATGCGTCCGGCTTCGAAAATGAATCCGCGGAGGACGTGTCACTGAGTTTCTCCGACTTCGATGAGCCGTCGCTCGATAGGAGCTTGGCCAGCGAGGTGGAGGAAGGCGCGGTCGCCGACGAGGTGCGTTTGCCGGAGGCCGTGAAGTTGCCCGAGCCTTTCAATATCACCTCGGCAAAGAAAGTGGAGTTGCCCGCAACGCCGGTGGTGTCGAAAGAAACGCTACCTCGGTTGCCGCTGCCTGTTCATATCAATTCACCAACGAGTTTGATGGCCGAGCAAGCTCCTGCGGCTCCGCGGATGCCTGTCAAGATTGAGACGCCTTCGTCGCTGGAATCCGTGAAGATGGATCCGGTTCCGACTGCACCACGTCATCGTGCAGCGGTTGCTGTGGAAGCACCACCGATGGTTGCCGTTGCGAAACGCAAGGCGTCCAAAGCATCAACGGCTTCGCGAGTCAGTGCCGCCCCGATTGTTCCCGCTGCGTTGGCTGGGCACCGTGATTCGGTGAACACGGTCGTGGCGAGCCAGCAGCTTCCAGTTGATGAATCCATCACCGCCACTGTTCAGTGCGAAGCGGAAGATGTGACCTCGCTCAGTGTTGATGGGATCATCCGAGGCGTCACGGTCGACGACGAATCCATCGCTCAGGTGATCAGCACCAACAGTCGGCACCTGCGGCTGATTGGGATCCGTCCCGGAACCACACGTGTGATGGTCGAGCGACTCGAAGAAGGTTCACAGGAACCCGTTCGCGAAATTTATCTGCTCAACATCGCCTCGGCCGCGAAACAGAACGCTCGATCCAGTCAACAGGAGCAATCCTTGATGTCGGTGATCGAAGACAAGTACCGCACCGCATCGGTGCAACTGACGCGTCAAGACGATCGCATTCTCGTTGAAGGAGCTTGCGACAGTGTCGAGGACGCGAAACAGATCGTTCGATTGATTCGAAAGACCTATCTGGTTCCGGTGGAAGATCAGCTGATCATTCGCTAGTTCCCGTTTTCACTGTCCAACCTACCACTACCCAACCACCGTCGGTCACCGTGCCGCTTTGTTCGTCCTGAGGTTCAATTATGAACAACAACTGGTTCCCTCGATTCGCCGCACGAATGTTCGGCACGCTTGCCGCGGTTGGTATGGCATGGTCGGGTTTGGGCGTTGAAACCACCCAAGCTCAGCAAGTCAACTCAATGCAGTCGGCCAACACGCTGATGCACGAAGGACAAGCATTCCGAGTGGTGCAGGCGTCCGATCCCGCCGCGGCCGGATGGAACTTGGACGCGTTCCAGACCGCGACCGATTCGAGCTCTTCCGCGTTTGGAAGTCAGATCGCTCAAGTCGGGCATCGCCACCATGTTCAGTCCTGCGGCAGTTGCGGCACCCAGTGCGGCGGAAGCTGCGGTTCGGTGGGCTACGGTGGCGTCATGGCATGTCCGACCTGCGATCCTTATCGCTACGCCACGGTCGAAGCCTTGTACATGCGACGTGAAGGAATCGACAACTTCACCTTGGCTCGCGACTTCGCGCTTGATGATCCTGACTTTGAGTGGGCTCCCCGGATCACTGTGGGGGTAGTGCCTGACTGCGTAAACGGGTTTGAAGTCGGCTTCACGGGGGTCTTGAACTGGGAGTCCGACGTGTCTGACACCACGGGAAACCTCGTTACTTTATTGCAACCAGGTGCTGGTGTTTCACTCGATCGATTCGGTGCAATCGGAGACGAAGCTGAGTCGCAACGACAAATCTATGATTCCCGCTTCTGGTCGGTTGAAATGAACCGAACCATGATGGCTTGGGACGTTGCAAAGCTCTCGATTGGCGGCCGATACGTCGATTTTGTAGAAGAACTGAATTACACCAGCTACAACGGTATTGCTCCATTCGACGAAACCGAAACTGGCATCTTGCGTAATTCAGCTGAGAATCGGCTGATTGGTTTGCAGGTCGGGGCCGATATTTTTAACCCAATCGGAAGATTCTCATCAAGCTACGTTAGGGCTAGGGCCGGTGGCTATCTGAACCTCGCAGAGTCCGACATCTTTATTAGCGATGCAAACACACGTCAAGTTTCAGGATCAAATAGTTCATCTGAGTTCAGCGGTCTGTTCGAATTCGGAACGGGCGTCCGCTACCAAGCCGGTGAGATCTTCGCCGTGCGTGGTGGTTTCGAAGCTTGGTACCTCACCGGCGTCGCGACGTCGGAAGAACAAATCAGCTCGGCGACCGTGACTCCAACCTTCGGACGCTCGTTGATCGCCGATGACGATGTCTTCTTCATCGGTTTGACCTTCGGTGCTGAACTGAAGTATTGAGCTGAAGCACTCAGCTGAAACGCTGAGCAAAGCGGCATCCGCCGCGAACATGACAGACGAAACGCGACTCACCGGTCAGATCCTTCGGGAACTGATCGGTGTTTGTCATTTCTTATCGCGTCGAATCTTCTTCTGCAGCCACCGTTTCGCGGAATTGCTGGGGCCACTGCTCTGCGAATCGGAGGGACGTTTGGTTTGTGCGATGCTGTTCTCGATGATGCGAGTCTTGGTTCGCTCGAGGTCTTTGCCGCACTCGGGGCAATGGGTGGGCGGTTGGTTGACGCGAACGTTGCAGTTGGGGCAGTAGTGTTCAATCGTTGGGCGGCGAGCCGCTTCAAACAATCCACCCACCTCGGATGCGGTGAACCAATTGGAGTCGTCCTTGCGGATCTTGGTTTCCGCAACCACGGAACCGTCGCGCACCAAAGCCAGCAATTCAGCGGGCTTCAGGGGGCCGAGTTGTTCATCGCCTCTCTGAACAAACCAAACGGACATGGTCAAATGGACTCAATGTGGAGACTGCGTCGTCGTCGCTCGGAACGCCGAATGTCATCGATCAATCCAGCCACTTCGCCGACCTTGTTGATTCCGATCAGTTCCAATTCTGGGTCGCTGCGATCCGAGCTGGTGATCGAAATCGTACCGACTTGAAAGATCCGTTGGATGGGGCCTTGCTGATAGCTGACGTCGTCAATGTCGATGACTTCGATCCGGTCGGTGCGGCGTGTCAGGATGCCGGTTTTGTGAATGAAACGTTGGCTGGTCAGTTCATAGTGCACGCCCAAGCGTTTGGCTGCGTAGCTGAGTCCGACCAGGATCCAAAGAACTGCGATCACGATCAGTGCGATTCCAAACGTGAGCTGTTCAATGAAACCCGCGGCAACCAACAAACCGATGCTGATCAATGTCAAACCTATCCATGAACCGACCATCGCTTTGGGGCTGTAGCCGCCTTCCCAAAGCGTTTCTTCCGGTTCGTGGTCATCCAGAGAACGCTTGCTGGCCGCGGCCTCTTCGAAACGTTGCCGCGGTGTTCGGTCATCAGCGGGTGATGTCGGTGGAGTCGACGACGCGGCCGGTGCCAATGGATCCGCAGCCGTTGGTTCCGTTGCCGAATCGGGAGTGGTTGGATCGTCCGTTGGTTTGCCCGTGTCAGTCATCGTTGAGTCGTTCCTGTTGATTCAATTCGAAGGTGGTGGTCCAAACGGAGGCGATTCGACGCGGTTGCAAAAGAGAAAATGCCGTGCCGCTGAAGAACCTCACGCGTATCCCTGGCCGAAGCTGTTGCTGTTGGGGGCGCGACGCGAAGGTCGCAAGGCCCCAGAAGGTCACAAGGTCGAGGATTGCTGAACCAGACACCTCGCATCCGAAGACGTTCTGGACGATCATAGCACACCTGCGAAAGACTCGTGAATGATGCTGGACCGCTTCGACCACGCGATAAAATTCTCGAAGAACTTTCCGAGCAGGACGTCCGCGTTGCTGACCTCCGCCGATTGAATGCCCGATTGCACATTGAAAACACCACTTTCGACCGCCAATGCGTTGCCCGTTTTGCCATTCCGATAACGACAAAGTCCTGGATTCACGGACGGCGGAGGCTGGGTACGTGGTTCGGCGGAAGCGGCTCTGCCAAACCTGCCAGCGGCGTTTCACAACGCTGGAACAAATTGATGCCTTGAACGTGCGAGTGGTCAAGAGCGACGAAACTCGCGAACCGTTTGACCGCGAAAAAATCAAGCGTGGGATCGAGCGAGCGTGTTCGAAACGGGAAGTGACCAGCGACGAAATCGAACGCACGGTCCAAAAAATTGAAGAAGCCATTTACGCCGAATTTGACATGGAAATTCCAACGGCAAAGATCGGCGAAGTGGTGTTGCGAAAACTGGCCGCCTTGGATGAAGTCGCCTACATCCGTTTTGCCAGCGTGTATCGAGAATTTGATGACGCGAAAGACTTTTTGCAAATCGTTTCGAATCTTCAACGTGACGCTCAATCGGAAGGTTCTTGATGAGTCGTCGTACACCGCTGGCGTGGAAGAACTTGATTGGCAACCCGGCGCGGCTGTGCATCGCAGCGGCGGGAGTCGGATTCGCGGCGGTGTTGATGTTCACTCAAAACGGATTTCGAAACGCTTTGTTGGACAGTCCGGTTCAGCTCATCGAAGTGATCGATTGCGAGTTGGTTGCGATCAGTCCCGCACGTTACATGTTGCCGGTGGATGAGCGGTTCCCGCGGTCTTTGTTGCGTCGCGTGAAAGCGGACGATGCCGTCGCCGATGTGCAAGCGTTGTTGGTCGAACGCACGATGGCTCGTGTGCGAGTCGCGGGAAGTCCCGCGCGGCCCATTCGTGTGATTTCGGTACCCGACGAAACGCTGCCTGCGGCATCCGAGAGGGCCGCCGAGGATTCTTCGACAAAGACCAAACGCACTTGGTTGAACATTCCGGGACTGGACGAGAATCGGGTTCAACTTCGACGACCCGGGACGGCGCTGGTCGATCGCAAGACACGCTCGGAGTACGGTTTCGATTTCGAGTCTTTCGGCTTCCAGCCATCCGGCGCTCCCGCCGAGCAAAGCATTGAGTTGTCGCAACAGTCGATCGAGTTGGTGGGAGCGTTCACACTGGGAACGGATTTTGCCAACGAAGGATCGCTCTTGATCGCCGAGTCATCGTTCCCTACGTACTTCCCTCGACGTGGCATGGGGAAACCGTTGCAGGTCGTCGACCTGGGGCTGATTCGTCTGCACGAAGGGCATTCGCCAGGAGAGGTTGCCAAACGCTTGACGCAAATGGCCGAAGGGCAATGGCAAGTGATGACCCGAGAACAAATTCGCGATCGTGAGCAAACATTCTGGAGCGAACAAACGCCCGTTGGGATGATCTTCCTGATCGGGACACTGATGGGGTTCGCGGTGGGAATCATCATTTGCTACCAAATTCTCTTCACCAATTTGCAAGACGCGATGTCGGAGTATGCGACGTTGAAGGCGATGGGGTATCCCAACCGGTACTTCGTTGGGTTGGTGATTCGGCAATCGGTGTATTTGTCGGTTCTCGGTTTCATTCCCGCGGTTTTGATCGTGCTGGGACTGTTCCGGGTTTTGGAGTCGCTGACGGGATTGCCGATGGCACTCACGCTGCCCCGAGCCGCTTCGGTGTTGGCCCTGACAACGTTGATGTGTCTGATCAGCGGTTTGTTGGCTCTGAGGAAATTGGTCCGAGCGGATCCCGCCAGCCTGTTCTGAGCACGTTGCTGCTCTGGGCTTCCCCAGAACCGACCATTTTCCCGCTCTGGGGCGAGCCAAACATTCTCCTCTGCACTTTTCACGGGAATCGTCGTCGCACTGGTCGCTGGTGAACCGCGGGCGATACAATGAGACTCGACGCATCGGTTCCGCACGGACGGGAATCGAGAACGTTGCTCCGCGGCGAATGCGTGTTTGATTTTGTTCTCTTTCGCTTGAACACGATGCTTTTTTCAGTGACGCTTTTTCCATTGACCCGTTCACCCTTCTACTCATTCGCGAATCGCGGGTCTTGGGGGACGCACAAAAACTCTCGAGTTGGCCTCCGCGTCGGGGCTGGCTTCCTGGCATTGGTCGGTGGGCTGTCGCTGTTGCTTGCAAGCCAATCGTCCGCGACGGCTCAAGGACTGTTTGATTCGCGACGTCGGGTCGGCGAGGCGGAGTTTCTGCCGCCACCTCGAAGCATGCGGCAAGTCGTTCGTGATGCGGAAGAAGCCATTGAAGAAGAACGCTACAGCGATGCGGTTGTGCGGCTCGGAGAGTTGTTGATTCGCGCGGGCGATGATCCCGCTTCCGAATTGCGACAGGACTACTACTACCCAATCAACTTCGCGGACACTGAGGACGAGGATGCAAGCGATCGGCAATCCAATCGACTACGCAATCTCTCTCAGCCGGGCGGGCTGCCGATCGAACAGTTTGATGGCAACGCACCCGGTCAAGATCCCGAGGCACTTGCAGAGCTTCAACGTCGGTTGCCTCGAAGCATGCTGGAATACGTTCGCGATTTGATTGGGCAGCTTCCTGAAAAAGGTCTGGAAGTTTACGAACTGCGTTACGGTCCTTTGGCGGGAAAGTTGCTTCGTGAGGCGGGACCCACTCGCGATTGGAAAGCGGTTGAGCGTGTTCGTCGTGAGTACTTTCACACGCAAGCCGGTTACCAAGCCTCCCTGTTGTTGGCGATTCGCGAATGGAACTTGGGCAACCCATTGGCATGTTCTTTGTTGCTGGATGATCTGGTTGCGAATCAGCGAATCGTGAATCAGTTGGGTGATTCGGTCGTGGTGCTGCATGCCATGGCTTGTTTGCGAGGCAATCGACCGTTGCCGTTGCCAGCCAAGCTTCCACAGGCGTTTAGCGATGCTTCGACCAACCAGGCCTCCGCCACGACAGATCCAGGGGCCAATCAAGCGGCAGAGGTGTTGGCTTGGAAGGAATGGGTGCAAACGCAAAGCAAATCCGCGACGGTGACGGTCGATCGTTTGGCGGAGGATTATCCGATCTTGGGTGGTGACGTGAATCGCAACCAATCCGGTTCCGGTCAAATGCCTCTGAGCAATCCACGTTGGATGGTGGAGTCATCGGCAAGTCCGCGACAGGAAATGATGATTGAGGAGAAGACTCAGCAGCTCAAAGCCACCGGTCAATTGCCGCCTCCGTCTTGGACGCCGTTGCGAGTTGGCGATCAGTTGATGATGCGAACGACTCAGCGTGTGTTGGGCGTTGATTTCCGAACCGGAAAACGCATTTGGCAATACCCATGGTTCACGCAACCGGAGTCCGCCTTGGATCCGGACCCGATCGATCCAATGATGGAGGAAGAAGAAAACCCCGTCGACATCTTGGTGCAGCGGGTCTGGAACGACGTGCCATTTGGTCAGCTCACCAGCGACGGCAAACGCGTGTTCATGATCGACGATTTGGACAAGATCGCAATCGAAAGGTTCAGCCCTTTCGGAAGCCGAGGCTTGACGTCCGCATCGAACACCTTGGTGGCATTGAATTTGGAAGAGGAAGGCAAGTTGTGGTGGAGACTGGGCAAATCCGAGTCGACTCCTTCTCCTTTGGCGGAAGCCTTTTTCTTAGGCCCTCCCCTGCCGTTTCGTGGTGACTTGTATGTCATGGCAGAGATGGCTGGCGAGGTGGTGTTGCTATGTTTGGATCCTGACGACGGGGCGATTCAGTGGCAGCAAGTCCTGGTCGCGGTGGATTCGGGTGGTGTTCGGACCGATCCCGTTCGACGGGTTGCCGGCGCGATGCCGACGTATCACGAAGGCATGTTGATTTGCCCAACCGGTGCGGGTGCGACGGTCGCGGTCAATCTGATTGATCGCACCATCCGCTGGGGGAATCGTATTCTGCGAAGCCAAGAATTCGTGCACAGTTTGAATCGTCCCAACACTCGCGTGCAGATGAATCAACTGAGCCGCCGATGGACGCACTCATTGGCGATCGCGGAAGGCAACTCGATTGTGGTCACTCCGATCGAAACCGATCGGCTGCAAGTGTTGGATGCTTTGACAGGACGCAATCGTTTCACGCCTCAGAACCGAATTCGTTTGACATACGTCGCGGGGATTCATGGCGATCTGTTTTTGGTGGTTGGGGCTGATGAGGTTTCGGCTCGACGGTTGGCCGATGGTTCCGAGGTTTGGTCGACGCCGGCTGATTTGGTGCGACCCGGCCAACGCATTTCAGGGCGAGGTGTCTTCGGTGAAAACCGCTATTACCTACCGACCACCACCGATGAATTGATCGCGATTTCGCTCGAGGATGGACGTGTGTTGGATCGTCGGACCGTGCGTTTCCCTTTGGGCAATTTGATCGCGGTCGACGGCGAATTGATCTCGCAATCGGCAACGATGGTCGCGGTGGCTTACGGCGAACAGTCGCTGCAGCCACGCGTGGACGAATTGCTGGAAGAGGACCCCGAAAACTTTTTCGCGTTGGTTCGCAAAGCCGAACTGTTGATCGAACAAGAGCAGCGTCCCACAGCGATGAAGCTGCTCGCGAAGGCTCGTGAATTGGATCCTGACAACGACGAAGTGATCATGTTGTCCGTGGAAGCCATGCTCGGAAGCTTGCGTGAAAATCCCAGCGATACGAGCGTCGATCTGGATGCATTGATGAAGCTGATTGATCAGCCGGAGCAGCGGGCAGAATTGTTGGCTCTGCAAATCAAAGGTGCGGTTCAGAATCCGGATCAAGTGCCACGCGAAAAGGCGTTGCAATTGCTGTTGGATCTTTCGGATCTGGTGTTGCGGCATCCCAATTTGAACCGAGACATGGACGCGATTTTTCCGAATGCGGTCCGTCAATTCACGCTGGACGATTGGATCAGCGCCCGCGTGTCTGAATTGGTGGCTTCCGCCAATGACGATCAACGTGAAACGATGAATGAGATGGTTCAATCGCTCGTCACCTCGCGTGGCAGCTTGGATGGGGCAGCCATGTTGCGAACGTTGCGGCATTTCAGCCCGATGCCGGATGCCACTCGAGATCTTCGACGGGACATGGCGGCTCGTGCTTTGTTGATGGAAGACGGATTGTTGACGGAGCGTTTGTTGTGGGCCGATGGATTGACGACGGATGCGGAACTTGAAGGATTGAGCAACGACCGGTTGCTGATGTTGGCGAAGCTCTACAGCAAGAAGGCATGGAACTTGGACCGTTTGGCAGTTGGTGAGCTATTAGCCGAACGAATGCGAACTCAAGAACCTGTCGGGGAAGACACCTTCATCGAGGATGCGCTCGAGGCCAACCCCGTCCGCGGTCGCGCGTTCACCAGTGCGAGGGAATGGCCGGAGAACGTCAATCTGGAATGGCAATCGATTCGAATGCCTCGATCCAGTTTGATGTTCAGCGATCGTCGTTACGCTCGCACCACACGTCTGATGGGACGTTTGACGCGAGGCTGGAACGCGATGAGTGACAACATGAATTCGTTGGCATTGATCGATCCCTATGGCATTCAACGATCCATCCCGATCGAGGCGTTCTCGGGGTCACGGGCACTCAGCAAAGAGTTGACATTCAGCGGTGGACTGATGCTGGTGATGACTCAATCCGAGTTGATGGCGGTCGACTTGTTTCGTGCCATGGATGGTCGTGGTGAAGAGATTGTGCGGTGGCGTCGGTCGCTGGGAACAGATGGCCAAGCCGTCGCGAAACGACGCAGTTCGGCGACGCCGTTTGGAAATCAGATCTATCGCAACGTGATGGTGGCGGCGACCGCGGAGAACGGGGACGCCCAGTTGATTTTAGGACCGGTGCTTGGCGATCGTTTGTTTCTGTTGCAAGGAAGCGAATTGATCTGTCTGGACAACATCAGCGGTGATGAACGTTGGCGGACGACGACCGAGAGCATTGGTTCTGCGGTCACTTTCGCCGATGGCAAGGTGTTTGTGATCAGCGACAGCCAAAACGTGGTGGAGTCGTATGACATGCACGACGGCGCATTGCTAGATGTTGTGGGTAGCGATTTGGGTTCAGTGATCACATCGCTCGGGCGGCATGTGTTGACGGTCAAACAGGTCACACCGCAATTGCAATTGCCCGATGACGCCAGCGAGGAATTGCGTCAAGACATCGCTTCGGCCAGCGAGATGTTGGATCCGCAGTTGCTTCAATTGACCGACCTGTCCACTGGAGAAACAGTGTTGCATCGAGTGGCGGACAGCCACAATCGTTCCAACCAAAAAGATGCTGCGGCGGCCTACGGTGATTTGAAAGACGGTCGCTTCTTCACGCTGCTGGACCATGCGGGACGCACCACGATTTGGGACGTGCTCGAAGGGCGAAGCGTTGCTGATGTGATAGTGCCAACCAAGCCCGGGTTGTATGGGGTTTCGGTGATGGAGATCCAAGACCAAATGCTGGTTCTGCCTCGTCACCGCAAGGCCAACCGAGACTTGGCTGCGACTCGCACTTTGTCAGTGTCGGGAGGAGCAGCGGTGCAACCGATGACGGCGATTCATGCGATCTCAACCGTGGATGGATCTCTTCGATGGAGCCGAACGTTTGACGATCCTTGGGGATGCACGGTGGAACAACCTTGGTTGACACCGATGTTGATCCTCGCCAGGGCTCATCTGACCGTGCCCGGCAACGGCGTGCGGCGACGGCAAATGGATGTGATGGGATTGAGCGTGACCGACGGCGAGACACTGCACGAGATCGAACGCAAAGAGACGAACAACAATACCAATGTGATTGAAAGCCGCGTGAAGTTGATTCCACATCTCTCCAACATGTTGGTGGAAATCCAGATGGAGATGCTGACTTACTCGTTCCGTACGGAAGCCGAAGCGGATGAGGAAGAAGCGGATTCCGAATTAGGCGAAGAACTCGAACTGGTAGAACCAGGCAACGAATGATCGATCGGCGTGCCGTAGCCTCCACCGCCCGGCGTTTCCATAATCAAGCGGTCGCCGGGTGAGACGGTTTGTGTCGTTGCGAAGGGGAGCAAGGTTTCGGTGTTGTCTCGGATCAGCGTTTGCTGTCCCGGCTTGCCGGGTTCGCCTCCGTCCATCCCGTATGGCTTGGTCTCTCGCCGCGACGTGATCAGCGAAAGAGTCAGCGGACGAAGGAACTCAAATTCCCGGATGATTCCGTTTCCTCCGCGGTGCCGCCCTGCCCCGCCGCTCTGTGGGCGAATGGCGAAACGCCACAATCTCACGGGAAGACGTGATTCCAAAATTTCCGGGTCGGTGATCCGGGTGTTGGTCATGTGAGTGTGAACCGCGTCAGCTCCATCGTGATTCGATGTGGCACCCGCGCCACCACCAATCGTTTCGTAATAGCCAAACGTGTCGTCACCAAGCAACAGGTTGTTCATCGTTCCTTGAGAGGCGGCTGCAACGCCGAGGCATCCGAGCAGCACATCCACAACGCGATTGCTGGTTTCAACATTGCCCGCCACGACGGCGGGGCTGTTCTCCGGCGAGCTTCCCGCGGTGGGAGCGAGCAGACCGGGCGGGATGATCAACTCGATGCGTTGCAGGACACCGTCGCACAATGGAAGTTCACCGGGAGAAACGCACCGCAAAACGTAGAGCACGGCGGCGGTCACGATGGAACGCGTTGCGTTGAACCCGTTGGGATGAACCGGACCGGTTCCAGTGAAATCGATTCGCAAACGACCGGTGGATTGATCGGGGGTCAGCGTGACTCGGATTGGCGTGCCGTCGTCCAGACTGTCTTCGAAAGTTCGGCTCTCGGAGCCCAGCGTTTGGATCCAAGTTGCGGTTGCTTCTCCGGCAACATGCAATAGTTGTTGAAGCCAGCTCAGCAATTGGTTCTTTCCCATGCCCTCCGCGAGTGCTTGGATTCGACGAGCACCGGATTGCCCAGCAGCTTCGGCGGCGGCGATGTCCGCCATGTTCTCTTCCACGTTTCGCGACGGGTATGCGGCCTCGCTGAGTAGTTTGCGTATGTTTTCATGGAACGGTTGTCCCGACCGGACCAAGCATTCGTTGTGGAGGACCACTCCTTCTTCAGCCAAGCAAGTTGCAGCGGGGGCCATCGAGCCCGGAACGATTCCGCCAATTTCCGCGTGGTGGCAACGTGATGCAACAAAGAAGTCGCACGGCCATCCATCGGGTCTTTCGGAGCGATGTGCATCCAACGAGGTGTTCGGCCGGTCTGAGCTTTCTGTGCAGAAAACGGGAGTCACAACAGTCAAGTCAGGCAGGTGAGAGCCGCCGGCGAAGGGATCATTGCTGATGTAACTGTCGCCCGCGGACATCTGTGGGTACTTCGCGATCAGACTGCGGACGGTGTGGCTCATTGCACCCAGGTGCACCGGGACGTGAGGTGCGTTGGCAACCAACGATCCGTCACCGAGAAAGACGGCGCAACTGTAGTCACGCCGTTCCTTGACGTTCACGCTGACACTGGTTCGCCGAATGACTTCACCCATCGCTTCGGCGATGCCTTGCACGCGTCGCGCGGCGATCTCCATCGCAACGATGTCGTTCCAATGGGTGGACTGCGATACTATGGACCGTTGGCCGTCTGTTGTTTTGGTCGCGGAATTGGGCTTGCGCAATTGCAAGATGCCGTTGTCTGACAGGTTGGCTTGCCAGCCTGGTTCGACCACCAACACCGAGTAGGGGCCGGCGATGATTGAAGGCCCACGGATCGTCTGTCCCGATTGGAGTTTGTCGCGGTCCCACAGTTCGACCTCGGTGTCGACGCCATCAACCCACATCTTGGTTGTTTTGGGGGTGGAGGACGAATCCAGCGATGCCGATGTCGCCGATGTGGAGTCGGGTTGGTTTGGGGAATGCCCGTCGTCTCGCGAGATCACCGCGACTTCGCATCGGACGGTGACTGTCTCGATTGGCATCGTTTCGCGGACGTAACCGAATGTTTGGAGGTGTTTCTGGTCAAAGCGTTCGGGCAACGATTCCAGTGGAAAGAGGTCGATGGAAAGTGACGACTGGGTACCAACCGAACGCACTTCGCATTGATGTTGAATTTCAAGCTTCGCTGATCGCGAGATCTTTTCGTCGCTTTGCAATTCGTCTTCGCATCGTTGTTGCGTTCGCGAAGCAGCGACGGCGAGTCGTTGCAATGCGGCCTTGTCCGGCACTCGAACGAAGGTGTGATTGTCGGTTGAGCATGCCGTCGCGATCGTTTGTTGAATGGATTCAACGTGGATGCGTCCGATCTTTGCCGCCCCCAAGCCGACCGCCGATAGCAGGCCAGCATCGGGATGATCGATGACGTGCGTCATTTCCAATGCATCGGCGACTTGGCACAGATGTCCGCCCGCAGCACCGCCGAAACCAACCAGTGCCATTTGGCGTGCGTCGCTTCCCGCGGCGGTCGTGACGACTCGAACCGCTTCGGCCATTTGAGTCACGGCCAATTGAAGGAATCCATCGGCCAGACCCTCCGGTGTCAGCGTGCTTTCGCTGGGAAGCCGAGAATGAACTTCGTTGAGGACGCGGCGAGAGGCTTCCAAATCCAACGGGAATGGAAACCGGTCAACCGGCAATCGGCCGAGCAGCACATTGATATCGGTCACCGTCAGCGGACCGCCATTGCCGTAGCAGGCGGGGCCGGGGAAGGCACCTGCGCTATCTGGGCCGACGTGCAAGCGTCCGTCTCGCACTTCGCAGATCGATCCGCCGCCGGACGCGATCGTGTGAATGTCCATCATCGGAGTGAGAACACGAATGCCACCGATGTCGCTTTCTTGGCGTCTTCCGACCTGTCCTTCGTAGCGGCTGACGTCAGTGCTGGTTCCGCCCATGTCCAGTCCCACCGCACCGGTCACGTTGCACTGGCGTGCCACATCGGCCAAGGCGACCACTCCACCGGCGGGACCAGACAAAACACTGTCCTTGCCGCGAAAACCAGGGGATGCCACCAAGTTCCCGTTGCTGGTCATCCAACGCAAGTGGCAAGAGTCCGCTCCGCCGAATTGTTTCCACACTCGCTGCACGTACGCTTCCAAGATCGGTTGCAGATAGGCATCGAGCGTCGTGGTTTCAGCGCGAGGAACGATTCGTGGCAACGAAACCACATCGGATGAACAAAGAACGTTTGCAAATCCAATTTCTTGTGCGATCGTTTGGACACGTCGTTCGTGGACGTCGTTGCGATACGAATGCATCAAGCAAATCGCCAAGACAATCTCCGCGCCGGCGTCAGCCTTGAGTTGGCTCAGTCGTTGGCGAAGAGCATCCTCGTTCAACGGAAGCAATTCATCGCCGTCAGCGTCCAGTCGTCCTGGTACCTCGACCGTGTGGGTTGCCAGCGGCGTTGATTTGACAATGTCGAGGGCAAACAAGTCGGGACGATCCTGCGTTCCAATCGCGAGCAGATCGGCGAAGCCTTCCGTGATCAACAGTGCGGTGGGGGCTCCCGTCCGTGTCAGCAACGCGTTGGTGCCCCGAGTGGTACCCATCCGGACAGACAACGGCGGCAGCGGTTCGTTCAGAGGCCGCTGCAGTAGGACTCGAGTGGCCAGAACCGGTGATTCAATGTTGGCATCCAAAGTGCAAGCTTCACCGGTGTTCCAGCCGCGGGAAGTTTGGTCAGCCAAAGCGACGTGAATTTGATCGCGAGCTACTTTCTCACACGTGGTGATGCGAACCGAATGGTTGTCGCGATCCAAAACAAGGTTTGCAGAATTCCAAAACCCTTCGATGGCATAAGGTGCGGGAAGTTGAAGTGTCGCCAGTCGGTGTTGGTCATCCCACGAGATGACTTGAGCGGAAACTAACCCGCTGCTGAGAACCTTGATCGCATCACGATGCGAAACGCCGGTGGCATCGGTGCGACGAACCAGGCAATCGGTGAACGTGCCTCCGACGTCGACCCAAACTTCCAAGGATTCGGTTGGCATAAAAGCGAATTGGCAAATGACGAACCATCTCGTGATTCCTGCGGGCAAGGAGGATGGCGTCGTGAGAACCTTGGCCGCGATTGAATCGCAATTGTAACGATCCGCGGGGAAATGCCACGAGGAGACACGGCATGGCAGTCGGCTTCACCTCAGCGACCACCAAACAATCGCTTCAATGCATCTTTGGCTGCTTCTTGAGAGTCTTGTGCCAATCGTTTGCGGACGTGATCTGGCAATCGTTTGGGGCCAGGCGGTTCTTGGCTCGATTCATCGTCACCGTTTTCAGATGGCTTGCTATTGCCGTTGTCGACCACGGTGTCGGTGGAATCAGCGGAACCCAATTCGGTATCCAACTGGGCATCGGCCGCGTCCTTGGACGCCCCCGAATTAGTTCCGCTCGTCTCAGCTTCGACAAGTTGCTGTCGGACTTCAGTGGCGCGGACGGGAATCGGGGTCTCGTTGGAATCCTGGTCGCTGTCTGGACTGAGGTTCACGCTTTCCTGCTCGAGAAAACGGTCTTGTTGAACATCGTCGAGCAGCGAGTCCAGTTCGCTGAGGATGGTGGTCGAATCTCGGGAAGCCGTGCTTGGATCTTCCTCGAGATCAGCCTTCTGAGGTTTTGCAGTGGCATCGGATCGCAATGGGGAAGCGATCACGGGTGCGTTGGTCGAACGTTGGCGAATGGACAGACGCAGATGCACCTTACCGACCCGCAAACGCTGGTTGTGCGAAACCGCGATGGATTGATTGACGCCCAGCCGAACGTCGTCGACCCAGGTTCCGTTGCGGCTTCCCAAATCGGTGACTGTGATGTTTCCATCTCGAAACGAGATGACGCAGTGCGAGCGACTGATGGAGCTTCGCCGAATGGACAGGTCGCAGTCCGCACTGCGTCCGATCAAGAAAGGAAGGCGGTCCACCTTCACCCGGACAGGCATGTCCGGCGGCGCATGAGCGAGCGGGGTGAGACGTATTTTCAGATCGATGCCGGGACTCGCGTTCATAACTGGCCCGATCGTATCGGACTCAGATGAAGTTCCCGTTAACGAGCCGTTGCGTTCACGAAAAGGGCTCGCAATTGGAACCGGCAGCCTGAACGGATGTCGCGCGGTGTTTCGCTCAGCCGTCGATCAAATCGCGATCGCGAACACCGAGCAGGTACAGCACTGCGTCGAGCCCCAATGTGGAGACTTGATGTTCGGCTGATTCACGGACGATGGGCTTCGCATGGAAGGCGATCCCAAGACCGGCTCGGGAAAGCATCGGCAGGTCGTTGGCTCCATCGCCAATCGCGATCATTTGCTTCCGGTCGACCCCCTCGTTGGCGGCCAGTTGTTCCAGCAGCAGTGCCTTGCGTTCCGCGTTGACGATCGGCCCGATCACGCGTCCGGTGAGTTTGCCGTCTTCGATTTCCAACTGATTTGCGTGGACGTGGTCGATGCCCAACAGCTTTTGCAGGTGCTCGCCGAAGTAAGTGAAACCACCGCTCAAAATTGCGGTCGTGTATCCGAACCGGCGCAGATTCGATAGCAAGCGTTCGGCACCTTCGGTCAATTGCAGACGCTCGGCAACTTTGGGCAGAACACTCTCAGGCAGTCCCGCGAGCGATTGCACGCGTTGACGCAGTGACTCGTCAAAGTCGATTTCGCCACGCATGGCGGATTCAGTGATGGCACTGACCTTCTCTCCCGCACCGGCTTCCTTGGCAAGTTCGTCGATGACTTCGGCTTGCAGCAGCGTTGAATCCATATCCAATGCCACGATGCGACGATTGCGTCGGAAGGCATCGTCCCGTTGCCAAGCCAAGTCCAAGTTCAGGCGGTTCGACAGTTCGAGCAGGCTGGCTTTTAAGTCGTTCGTGTCGACCGGATCGCCACGCAACGAGAACTCGACGCAAGCGCGTGTCGGCTCGTCACCTTGTTCGCGTTCGGGGCGACCGGACAAACGAGTGATCACATCGATGTTCAGATTTTGGTCGGAGACCAAACGGCTGACCGCGGCGAATTGCTCGGCAGTCACTGAACGCGAAAGAAGCGTGAGGATGAAACGCGATTTGCCTTGGCGTTCGACCCAAGCGTCATAGTCCGGGTCGCAAACAATCTTTGCTTTGCACTTCAAACCCAACTTGCGGCCTTTGCGTTGCATCTTCCGCATCAATCGTTCGGGATCTTCGGTGCCGGGAACTTGAACCAGCATGCCCAATAGCAACGAACGATGAATCACCGCTTGGTTCACGTCCAAGACACGGCAATTGAAACGATGCAGTCGTTCGGAGATGGAGGCGGTCAGTCCGGGACGATCCTCACCGGTGAATCGCAGCAGCACGATGGTCGGAGGACCCATCGGTTGATCAGATGGCGGGACGAACTTTTCGGAAACAGCGTTGGGGGTGGACACGGGAGCGTTGGTGGTAGCAGGCAAAACTAGACGCTGTGAAAGAGAGAGAGGACTTCGTCGGCATCCGACAAATCAATCAGGGCGACGATGATGTCGTTGACTTCCAAGACATCGTCCGCCGTCGGGACTCGTACAAACCCGTCACGTTGGATCGCGGCAATCAAGCAACGCCCGGCCAGCGGTAAGTTGGCCAACGAGGCTTGTGTGACGGGGGAACCTTCGAGAATTTCCAATTCGTAAACGCCGATGGAACCGTTGGGCAGTTTACTTTGGCTGATCACGGCACCCTCATTGAGGAAGCCAAGAATTTGGCGGGCGACCACGTCTCGTTCGCTGACCGCCAAGTCGATCCCCAACTTTCCAACCACGTTGGCGTAGTCAGGGCGACCGACGACACACATCACGCGAGACGCACCCAGTTCACGAGCCTCCACGCCCGCCATGATGTTGTTCTCGTCGTTGCCAGTGCAGGCAACAAAGTAATCGACCGTGCCACCGCCTTCGTCTTCCAAAACACTGCGACGATTGGCGTTGGCATGGACGACGGTCACATCGGGAAGCAGCTTCGAAAGTTGCTCGCAACGTTTCGGATCTTGTTCCAGCAAGACCGTCCGGAAATCTTCGCGACCGAGCAATCCGGCCAAGTGGTAGCCGGTCTCGCCACCGCCGGCGATCATCACTTTGGATTGTTTGCGACGACGTTTCTCGCCACCAAAAATTTGACGAGCCACGCTGACCGCGTCAGGCATTCCAACCAAGCTGACTCGGTCGCCGGCACGCGTTTCGTCCGCCCCGCTGGCGATCCACATGCGGCCTTCACGAGCCAAGGATCCAACACGAACACTGGGGGGCAGTTGCAACTCCATCAACTTCTTGCCAGCCGCAGGAGAACCCGCCGCCACATCCATCTCGTAAACCTGCAGTTGCCCGCGAGCAAAGTGCTCCAGTGGAATTGCATCTGGGTTGCGGATGGCTCGGGCAAGTTCCGAAGCCGAAAGTTGCTCCAGCGAAAGCAGACTGTCAATTTGAAAGTGGCGTTGGTAATCGAATGTCGACAAGTCGCGGAACGCCGGGGCGTAAACTCGCGCGATCGCCCGTCGGGCACCAAGCGCCTTCGCCATACTCGCCGCGACGATGTTGACTTCGTCGTCGCCGGTGACCGCCAAGCAAAGGTCGGCGCTGAGCACATCGGCTGAAAACAACACGGTGCTTTGTGATGCGTTGCCTTCGATCGCTCGAACGTCCAATTCGCTGTTGATGGACCGAACGATTTCTGGATCGCTGTCGATCAACGTGACGCTATGTCGACGGCGGCACAGCATGTCCGCGATCCAGCGTCCGACGGTTCCGCCGCCGAGGGTCAGAATCCGCATCGGCTCAGACCATCCAGTCCAAGAAGAGAACCAACAAGAAGACCACCGCCATGAATCCGGTGATCCAGCGCGCGGTATGCAAAGCGTGCCGCAGGATCAGTTTGGTGTCCTCGTGCCGCGTTGCACCAAACACCAGCGAGATCGCGACGATCAGCGGCAAGTAGTACAGCAGATAGGTGGGCGAAATCGAAAGCACGGCGGGTCTCTGAGGTGATGGGGAGAATCCGCATCGTAGATCAAACACGGGTTGATCGGCAATGTCCATGAAAGATGCCCTGCCCTGCCCCGCCCCGAAAACTGCCGACATTCAGGCCATTCTGCGGCGTGGAAAATGAGACTTCGGATCGTCCTTGGCTGCGGCTACCGGGGTATGATGCCCCCTAAAGAAGTTCCCAATCCACCTGTGATGAATCAACCGAGACTGGAGCCCCGTCGTGCAAAGAAGAATGAATTACCGTTTGAACCGAATGTTCCACTTGCCTGCGTCGGGCGCCGGCGTCTTTCTGATCGCGATTTTGAGCGTGTTCTTGGCAGGAGAAACCTTGATGGCGGGAACGTTGAATGTCTGGTTCGGCACCACCACTCCTCGCGGCGGCGTGAGCGAGGGCATTTACCACGCTCGATTCGATACGGAGACCGGGAAACTTGGACCGGCGACCTTGGCCGTCAAAACGCAACAGCCGGGATTTCTGGCCATGCACCCGACTCTGCCCGTTCTGTATGCCAGCACCGGAAAAGGCGTGGCGGCTTACCGCGTGAAAGCGGAATCGAACGGTGACAAATTGGCGTTAATTGGTGAAGTCGAGAGTGGTGACGGTGGCGTGGCCCACCTCGCCGCAGATCCATCCGGAAAGGTGCTGCTATCGGCTCAATACGGAGGCGGATCGACCACGCTGTATTCTCTCCGCGAAGATGGATCGATCGACCGCATGGTTTCGGTGATGGAACATTCGGAGCTGATCACTCCTGCCGGTTCCGGCGTCGTGAAAGGTCGGCAAGACGCCCCGCATGCTCACTGGGTCGGTTTCTCACCTGACAACCGTTTCGCATTCACGCCCGATCTTGGAATGGACAAGGTGGTGATCTGGAAGCTGGACGTGAATGAGCCTTCCTTAACCCATCATGGTTTTGGTGAAGGTATTCCCGGCGGTGGGCCGAGGCATATGAAGTTTAGCCCCGATGGAAAACGCATCTACTTGTTGAACGAATTGACCTTGTCGGTTTCCGTCTTCGATTACGACTCCGAAGACGGCAAGATGACTCGCGGGCAAACCATTGCGGCGTTGTCCGAAGAAGCCAAAGCCAAGGAAACCTTCAACAGTGCATCGGAAATTCGAGTGCACCCATCGGGACGCTTCATCTATTCAGCCAACCGTGGTCACGACAGCATTTCAGTGTTTCGCGTGGATGAGGCGGGACAATTGGAGTTGGTTGAGGTTGAACCCATTCGTGGCGGTTGGCCACGCAACTTCAACTTGGACCCCAGTGGGCGTTGGCTGATCGCCGCTGGACGCGACAGTCATACCGCGACCGTCTTTGAAGTCGATGCGAAGTCGGGCGAGTTGACCTTTATCCGACAAACACAACAGGTGCCCACCCCCATCTGCGTGCTCTTTAGCAAGTAGCGGGACGTGGGGTTTGAATGTTCGCAAAGCGTTCATGCGATATTGGCTTGCTCGATTTCATCGAGTGCCCGTTGTGTTGCTTGAATGCTTCGCCCCGACATGTGCTGTTTCCCTTTTTCGGATTTCATGGCTCTCGAAACGATCCAGAGCGATCCGAACAAGCCAATCACGCCGATGAGCAGGGACGGATACAGCGAGTTGGGGTGGAGGATTTGATCAAAGCCCGCGGCCACAGCAACCGGGATCCAAAGCAACCACCATGTGAATCCGATGATCGGACCTGTGCCCAGGTAAAACCTTCGCACTCGCTGGAGTTGTTGCCGAACCTGCGGCAGTGGCTTGGTGGTGTCGATTTGGCTAATTCGAACCAAGACATTGATTGCGCAGACGAGGAGGAACAGTCCGTACAGGTGGACGATGACTCCGCTGATCAACAGGTGAGGGACACGGGTGTTCGGTGCCCAGCACCATGCACCCAGGGCGATGAAGGCAATTCCTGTGACGATTTGGAATAGCTGACCGAAAAACAACGGACGCAAAGATCGTTTGACGCCATTCATTAATTCGCGACGTGTCAAAAGCCACTGGCCAGACTGAGCTTGGGTTTCCGAATGGAAGTTGTTGTTGGTCGCAGTTGGGTTGGCGGCATGTTCCACTTGCGTCATTGCCGGGGCGGAGCGATCGCCCGAGGCGATCGATTGCACATCTGATTTGATTTGACTGGCCCGTTGATACCGTCGCTGTGGTTCTTTCTCGAGTGTTCGCAGCACGACTTCATCCAGTCGAACGTCCACATGCACTTTTTGTGATGGTGCGGCGAAACGACCGATTGGCAGTTCGCCCGTCAGCATTTCGTAAAAGACGACACCCAGCGAATAGATGTCGGTGCGGTGGTCGACGCCGCGTGCTCCCTCGAGTTGTTCCGGAGCCATGTAACGAGGCGTTCCCATGACTTGATGGGTGCCAGTCAAATCCAACGAAGGTTGATGGTCTCCCAAAATTCGCGAAAGGCCGAAGTCGGCGATTTTGACCGACCCATCTTTGGCCATCAGAATATTCTCGGGTTTGATGTCGCGATGGATGACACCATTGTCGTGAGCGTACTGCAGGGCGTCACAAAGATGCGGGACGATGGCCAACGCATGAGCCGGTTCCAGTTGTCTGGCGGCAACGATGTCGCGAAGCGTGGAACCTTCGACGAATTCCATCAGGAAATAGTAGGTGTCATTGACGTGTCCAAACTCATACACCGAAACAATGTTGGGGTGATTGAGTTTCGCGAGCGTGCGAGCTTCGCGGGTGAAGCGAAGTGCGAACTTCACATCGTGTCCGAATTCTTCAGGCAGAATCTTCAACGCAACGACGCGATCCAAGCCCGTTTGACGGGCTTTGTAGACAGCGCCCATTCCTCCGGCACCGAGTAACTCCGTGATTTCCAGAGTCGGGAAGAGTTCGGCAAGTTGATCGACCGACGGTGGAACAAAAGCACGATTGGATGGAGCACTCTCGTGCATGGCATCGCGAATCGCGGTTTCGTGTTCGGGGAAACGGTCCCGATAGTTCGCTTCGTCGGGTCGCTCGCCCCGGCGTTGTCGGTAGTCCAAATCCAACGCGATCAGTTCCGCCAGCAAGACTTCCTGTGCGTCGGACGTGAAATCATCGGTGATCATCGACTCGATGGTCGGTGACAGATCCTGTTGCCAGCGGCGTTCGAATTCAGCACAGCGATCGTCGATCTGTTCAAGTGTCTGGATGGGCAGTTTTTTCTGGCGGATGCTCATCGAAGAATTCCTGTTGGCATTTTTCACGAATCAGATGCAGACGACGCTCAATCGTCCGTTCCGAGCACCCAAAACGTTCGGCAAGTTCCGCGTTGGAGTACCCTTCTAACTTGGCACCCGCCAAATCTCGAAGTTGCCCGACACCCAAATGAGAAAAAAATTGTTCAACGGATTCTTCCATCATTAAAACCATCTCGGGTGATGGTTCGTTGCCGATCGCCTCCAGCAGCACGTCGTCCTCGTCGCGTTGGTCGAGTGATTGCGGTTGGGCGTTACCGCCGCGACGCTGACGTTGATCATGGCGACGTTTGTCCACCACCTTTCGTGCCGACATTTTCAACAACAACTGCCACAGATTGTCGCGATCCGCTAAGTCGGGGAAGCGACCTTTCTGAACTGCGGAATAGAAACTGTCGAAAACGCTAAGGACGATGTCCTCTTCGTCTGATATCGCTCGGTTCTGGCCATACAGTCGCCGTCGGACTGCGTTGATCAAGCGATCATGAAAATGTTGCCAAAGCTGATTGGCGGCGATCGAATCTCCTTCTCGGACCTGCTCGATCCAGTGACTGACGCTGCGTGAAGCTGACATGAGAAACCCTTTTTTGTCGCGGAGCCTGTGGCATAAACCTCCCGTGATCTCGGTGGCAGAAATCTACTCTCGCACAACTCGGAAACCGGTGTAGATGGTCGCGTCAGAGGCTTCCGCGAATGTGCGGATGGAGCAGCGAACCGAGGCGGGAGCACAGGTCCAAGCTCCACCTCGAATGCTTCGCCAATCACCATATTGGTGCTGGGGCGTTTCCTCCAGTGCGACGGGATCCGTGACCGTGAAATTCTTTCGATCGGGCCAGGGGACATCTTTCAGATAGCGTCGATACAAATCACCGGACCATCGATCCTGGCACCACTCCCAAACGTTGCCGTGCATGTCGTGAAGTCCTCGGTCATTGGGGCGAAAACTTGCCACGGGAGCGGTGAAGACAAACCCATCACCATCGTTTGGGTCTAGTTGGACGGCTCGTTGATAACGCGTGGTGTTGGGATGAGCCGCCTCCAATGCACCGTCAGCGACATTGGCGTGTGAGGAGGCTTCATTCGGATCGGTGCCCCAAGAGTACCAAGTGGTTCGACCAGCTCGGCAAGCGCATTCCCATTCGGCCTCGGTGGGCAGGCGGTAAGTTCCCGGCTGTTGATCCGATAACCATCGACAGAATTCTTGGGCGTCGTTCCAACTGACGCCCACCACCGGGTGCTGATCTGATTGTGGGAAGCCAGGATTCCGCCAGGTGATCTCCGGGCGTTTCTGAAACCGGTCAACATAGTTTTTCTGATCGGGCGAGTGTCCCAAGGCTCCACCATTTCGTTCGGCGTCCGTTTCGTACCCCGTGTCTGCAACGAAGGCTCGAAACTGGGCAACGGTGACTTCGGTGGTCTGAATCTCAAATGGTTCGGTCAGCACGACCAAATGAGACGGCGAATCGTGCTGGAAGTTTTGTTGATTGCTGTAGCGATGAGCGAGACTGAATTCACGGTCGCGCTGTTGAGAAGTGTCGAATCCACGCCGAAAAGTGCTCGGTCCGATCGAAACAAATTCCATCTTCCAGGTGCCCGGTTTATCTGGGCTCTCGCGTTCTTGAGCGTCGGAGTTCGTGTCCACGACGAGCAGCAAGGTGAGCGTAAAAAAGGCCGTCTGAACCATTCGCATCCAGTTCATGCGAGCAACTCTCCGATTGGCCCCGTGCTGTCTTGGAAATCGTTTTCGATCTCAATCCCCATGCGTTCCACCATGGTGTGCCACACCGACGACAACGGCGTGTGATCAGCAAGTTGCAAGTGCGTTTGGTGGCGAACGCCAAGCCCTCTGCCGCCCGATATCATGGTGGGCAGCGTGTCTTTGCTATGGCCGATTCCCATGCCGCTGGAAAAGCCGAGGATGGTGTTGTCGAGCAAGCTTTTGTCGCCTTCGCGGATCGATGCCAGACGGTTCAGGAAGTAACTCCAATGGTTCATGTAGATGGTGTCGACCTTGGCCAACTCATCTAAGTTTTTGGGATCGTTGCCGTGGTGGGTCAGTTCGTGATAGCCCTTGGAGACACCAAATTCTGGATAGACCCCGCCAGCCAATTCCGTTCGCACCACATAGCTCACAACCCGAGTCGAATCGGTTTGAAAGGCGAGTGCGATGAGGTCGTACATCAGTTTGGCGTAGGTGTCATAGACAAATTTGCCATTGCCTTCCGGGGTGACCGCTTTTTCGTAGTCGCCAAAACCATTGAGTTCGGGTTGCGGTTTCGGACGATCCGCCCAGTCAATTTCGCGGCGGAGTGTCGTTTCCACTTCACGAATCGATTGGAAGTACTGATCGAGTTGTCGTCGGTCCGTATGGCCTAACCTCTGTTGTAGATGTTTGGCATTGGAAAGGATGGCATCCAGCACGCTGCCCCGTTGCCGGAACTCGTTCGACTGTTCCGAACGCTGCTTTTCGTTTGTAGGGCGAAAGAGATTTTGGAAGATTGTTTGTGGATCGTTCTCGGCGGCCAGCGGGATGCCTTGCCGGTTCCAGGAAATGGTCGCCAACGCTTGGGAGCCGAATCCGGTGCCGCGTTTGACTGAAAGTTGCAACGAAGGAAAACGAGTGTGCTTTCCGTGGTGTTCCGCCACCAACTGGTCTGGTGAAATGGTTTGTTTTTCTCCACGAGCAATCGAGGTCGAGAACGGATACGCCCCGTCATGTCCTCCACCGTGTTGAAGGGTTGTTCCGGACAGCACGGTGAACTGATCGCGTTGTTTCTCGAGCGGTTTCAAGATCCGCGAGAGCTTGGCATCTGGCCCAAAGCCATCCGGGTAGAACTGCCTCATGTTCATTCCCGTGCCGAAATAGAACATGCCCATGCGCGGTGGTACGGCATTCGTTTCGGCGGCCGAAACAGATCGTGGCATCATCGCTTCTAACCAAGGCAAGGCTAGGCAAGTGCTTGCACCACGAAGCAAAGTGCGACGGTCCAACGTGCGAAAAGAAAGAAAGTTCATGGCGTGATAAATGCCTCGCTGGAAACGATGGACTGGATCAGTGCACGCAACGTATCGCCTTGTGCTTTCATGTCATTGACCGCCTGTGAGAGAAGAGCGTCGTCCGCTGGGTCAACTGGGCGACCGAACGCATAGATGAGTAGCTTTTCAGCCAATGCTCGCCGGAAACGGTCGCTTTGCAAAAGCAATTGCTGGCGGAACTCACGAAAGTCAGCGAATTCGTTGCCATTTGGCAGTCGACCGCTAGCGTCGATCGGCGGTCGATTGCGTCCGCGAAAGTTTTCGCCGTCTTGTGCTTCTCGCCAGGCACCGATCACATTGAAATTTTCCAACGCGAGGCCGTAAGGGGCCAGTGACCGATGGCATGACGCGCACGCGTCGATTTGTTGGTGCTGGACCAAACGTTCCCGAACGGTCAGGTTCTCTCCGCGAATGTTCGGTTCGACTTCGCCCGCGTTGGGTGGCGGAGGGTCGGGTGGGTTGTTGAAAAGAACTTCTCGCACATAGACGGCTCTCGAAACGGGTTTGGTGCGAATGCCATCGGATCCCGCTTGGTGAACGCCCGCCATTGCCAGCAAGCCACCGCGAACCGACGTTTGTGGAAGCGGAACCACTCGATAGTGGTCGCCGGTGATCCCGTCCAGCTCGTAGTGCTCAGCCAAGCGTTCATTGATCACGATGAAGTCGGAGTTCAGGAAGTTCAGCACACTTCGGTCATGCAGCAGAATCTCGCGGAAAAACTCCAGCGGTTCGCGGGCAACCGCTTCTGCCAAGGCGTCGTCATAGTCCCGATACAAATGTGGGTCGGGAGTGAAGTCCAGGAACGTATTCGTTTGCAGCCATTGTCCGGCAAAGCTTTCCACCAAGCGTTCGATCTTTGGATCGGCCAGCATACGATCCACTTGCTCGCGTCGATTCGACGGAGCGGCCAATTCACCCGCCTGGGCAGCCCGGAAGAGCTCCTCGTCCGGCATGGAGGACCATAGGAAATAGGACAAACGATTCGCGATTGCGTGATCGTTGAGGTGTTTGGTGTCGTTGTCGCTTGTTGTGTGCTCGATGAGGTACAGAAAGTTCGGCGAGGTCAACGATGCCGTTAAACCGACGCGGATTGCCTCATGAAAAGACTCCCCATTGTCCAGTTCGGTTTGCACGACGTTCAAAATGGACGCGAGTTCGGATGGCTCCACCGGGCGTCGCCAAGCACGTGGAAGAAATTGAGCAAAGATCTTCTTTGCGTCGTCCAGATCTTTCGCCGCGGGTTCGACGACCGAGAACAACGTGGTGTGACTTTTGGGGGGCCACTGATCATAGAGTGGGCCCTCGACCTCCAAGTAGTCCAAGAAGACACGCGGGAATTCGGTGAGATCAAGCTTTTCCGGATCCGGGGTTGAGCGATCGCCTCCCCATCCTTCCGCGATTTTCCGTCCCGCCAAACGCAATGATTCTTGGAAGTTTTGCTGGCTTCCAACCTCGCCGATGCGACGCATAAAGTCTTCACCCGGACGTTGGCCCATGTATAGCTTTGTCTCGTTGAGAATCTCGACCTTCACCTCCCCACCCAGCGTGTCGCGCGGAATGACGACGGTTTGCTCTTTGGGATTGTCCCAGGCGGCGGTCACATCAAACTCCATGATCGTTTGCATGGAATCGTCTGGGTGATCGTGTCGAAGGCGAATGCGAGGGACTTCCCCGTCTTTGCCGGGCGACGCACCAGCCCGGATGGTGAACCTGTAGAAACCGTTTGTCGGTGCGACGTTGTTGTCTTTGCGGCCGGGGTATCGAAGCATCCCAAACGACCGTGTGCCTCCTTCGATCAGTTCCAACCCGTCCGGAACGGGATTCAGTCCTAGTCGTGTGACGAGATACCCAATCGCATGGCTGTCAGGAATCTTTTCTAACTCCAGCCTCATCGTCTCGGTTGGATACTCCGGCGGCCCATCCACAATCGCTCGTTCCGCGATGTGTCGGGCCACATGGTAGTAGTGAGTCATGAGCGAAGGATCGAGCATCAACGCTGAGCTGACCTTGTCAAACCCTTCCGCTGTCCCGTCTGGCGGCAGAGTGTTCAGTGGGCTCTCACCACTGGGGAACTTCATCGAGAGCAAATCAGAAATGGTGTGGGTGTATTCGTGACGGTTCAAACGACGCAACATGGTTTGTTCGTCGGATCGCGAGCGTGATCGCTCAATTTGCTTCAAGGATTGCGACACCCATTCAGAGGTCTGTGAAAGGATCTCGATGGGAAGAGGTGATTCGCCATCGGGTGGCATTTCTCCGAGATTGATCGCGTTTCGGATTTCGATCCACTTCAACGCGTTTTCGCGATCAGCCAGATCGCTGGTGAGCAAGTCGATTCGCAGGTTGGCTTCTGCTGCGTCGGGACCGTGGCACCCCAGGCAGTGTGCTTTCAACGCCGGCAAGACGTTGGGAGGAATCTCCGCCGCCACTGGGCCGCACGCGACTGCAGTGAGGAGAAGCGAAAGAAGCGAGCATTGCCGAAATGAGTTCAACGTGCGCACCTGCGATGGGAGTCGGGGACTCACTCGCGTGTTCGTCGCGATTGAGTCCGTGAAAACGACCCATCAGTCTACAGCAAGACCGACTCGGATTCAGACATTCGCCGTGATTGCGAAGCGAGAGGAGCCGACAAGAATCTTTTGGACGGGGTGGTTCTTTTTGCTCGGATCGGCTCAGCCAATGGCAGGAAGTTTTTGGAGCAGGAGTTGAAGGCGATCCGAGATTTGTTGGGCGAATCCGATATCGTTCTCGAGTGCCAAAATATGAAGCACAAACAGTGCGTAAACCGTTAGCAACGCGAATGCCTTGCCACGTTTTAGTTCGACGTAGCGGGTGCCGTCGGCACTCACTCCTCGTTTTCCGATGTAGTAAATTAAGAAGCCAACGATCGTGAGAAAGAAGAGAAACAGTCGCAACTCTCCGCTCTGCTGAGCGACCTCAGGTGCCATTTGAATGGGGCCATGGATCATGGTGTACAAAAACAGTGGGAAGCCGAGCGCAAAGCAGATGTCAAAGATGTTGCTTCCCAAAGCATTTGCGACGGCATCGTCGTAGTCGCCATCACGGGCGTCTCGGATCGACATGACGGTGTCGGGGACGCTGGTCGCCATGGATGCGAAGATGACCGCGACAAACATGGCGGGCATGCCAAGGCCCTCAAATGTTTGGCCGAACAATTGATACGAAGGGTTTTCCGCATTGGCTGCGCCGCTGCCCAACCATTCGCATGCCAGCACCAGTCCCCAGCACGCCGCCGCAATGACGCCGGTGCTGCTCAGGAGTAACCACCACCCGTTCCAGGTTTCCTGTTTCATTTGCTCGCGGTGGTGGTCTTTGACGAACCAACGTTCCAAATCCAACGCGGGTCCACCGGACAACCAATAGAAGAGATTGCCGATCCACCCGCGTGTTGACTCGTCTTCCTCTTCCGCATCTGCCTCGCTCTCGTCGGCGATGTTGTCAGGAGAGTTGGCTGAAGGTCGCATGGTTTTCAACATGGTGATCAAGTAGGTGACGTACAGCAGGATCAGAGTCAGGCCTTGCCACCAATGAAGCTGTTCGCCGTTGATCAGCAGAATCAAGATGAATTCGCAAAAGATGAGCGATAGCCCATCCCGCAACAGAACTCTGAGCGAGACGTTGACGGAGGTGACTCGCGTGCCCATCACGACAAATCCAACCACGCTGAGGATGCATACGGCAGGAATGATCATTCCGTTGAACAACGCACTGCCCGCGGTCGTTCCGATACCGATCGAAAAACCTTCGTGATCGGAAAGCACAAACAGAGCGATCAGCGTGGTGAAGAGCTCTGGGATCGAACTGGAAATGGCATTGATAGTGCCGCCCCGAACGCCCTCGGAAAGATTGCGGCCGATGTATTCGCTGGCAATCTCAAAGCCGTCGCAGGCACGCCAAATGATCAAGCAAGTGATGAAGATCAAAACCAGCGGTATGACGATGCCCATGGATGCCTGAAGAGTGTTGGGAAATGGAAACGCGAAGCCACCGCCCGGCGGATGTCACGTTTACAAAAGGGTGAAGCAATTTCCATCAGAAACCAAGAGCCCCTGTTTCACACCGGTGAATTGCGGCGTCTCAGATTGCAATGAAAACGTGTCAATTTGATGCGGAAGCGATCCGTTCGTCGAGGCGTCCAGGTAGGTCGACCGGTCGAACGCCGGAGGCAAACTTGGGTTGCTCGGTGCGTGAAACTCCGCGGTTGACGCCAAAACGCTTGCTCGCAAGAGGGAGACTATGCCGGTTTTGCCGGCGGTCCAGGCGCGCGGAAATTGGAAACGCGGTCGGAAAGTCTTTTCGAATTGTTTCCCGGTTCCGGCTCGCTAATCTAAAACTCTGGCAGAAATCCGGGAAACGGCACGTTTTCTGCATGATCGGCTGCCGCCGCTAAGGTCACGAGGGAACTCGTTGACCGGTGGCGTCACAAGTGAACGGTGCTGAAGTAAACAGCGCTGAAGTGAACAGCGCTGAATAGTGACTCGCACGCGAATTGGAGCTTTTGTCGATGCTGATTGATTTGCCTTCCCGCTTCATGCCACGATTCCTTCGCCCACTTTCTGGTTCGGTGGTGAGGCGTTCGCGAACAACTTCGCAAGTCGTTTTATCGCTGGTCGCCGTGATGGTGGCTTGCTTTGTAGCGGTCGATGCATCCGCCGATGATCCGGCGAATGCGGACGACGCCGACCAACGCGTCGCAGTTCGTAAAATCGCCACGGAAGACTCCACGGATCAATTGGCACGCCAAGCCATGGCGGAGATCGGATTGGACGACTCTGCAGCGATTCAGCAGGTCTCGGCCACCACGATCGAGGATCTTTCCGCAGAGCAAAAGAAGACTTCCCTCGACAAGATTGCCAAAGAGCACCCGTTGGGATGGGCATTGGCGTTTGCTCATTCCCATGCCGAATACATCGAAGCGAACATCCGAGACTACACCTGTAAGCTGATCAAGCGAGAGCGAATCGACGGCGAATTGCAATCGCCTCAAATGATGGAAGTCGCGGTGCGATGCGAGCAAACGGGTGAGTCGGGAGAGGCAATGCCGTTGTCGGTGTTCCTGCGATATCACGCACCGCGTTCCGTGCGAGATCGTCGTGTCTTGTTCATTGACGGTGAGAACGATGGCAAGGCGTGGGTCCGCAAAGGCGGCGGGTTCATGAAAAGTTTGGTGGTCTCGATCGATCCCAACAGTCGGCAAGCCAAGGAGCAGAGCAACTATCCCATCACGCACATTGGTTTCGACAAAATCATCCAACGGTTGATCGAGTTGATCGAACTCGACATGGAACGGGATCCGTCAGGCGATCGAACGGAAGTCACCTACTATCGCAACGCGAAAGTGATGGGGCGGCCAGCAACTCACATCGAGATCGTTCACCCGAGCAAAGACGGTGGGTTCGATTTCCATCGGGCCAACGCCTACATCGACGATGAGTTGCACGTGCCCATTCGTCTGGAAGTTTATGATTGGCCGGCGACTGACGACGACACCTCCGAGTTGATGGAGGAGTACACCTACGCCGACCTGAAGCTAAACGTCGACCTCGTGGATGGCTCGTTTGCCGAGAGTCGTTTGAAAGGCAAATTGTCCGAGCCAGTTGGATTGACCTCTGCGGATTTAAAAGCGGATACGAATGCGGTTGCGATCGACTGACTTTTTCTTCGAGGGAGACGCCTTATTGTTTTGCGGGATCGGGGAACGAAGAAGTGTGATCGTGGACAATTCGCCAACCCTCAGGAAGTCGTCGCAGCACCAGTGTGAAGCGACCGCCAAGAGGTTCCTGGCGTTCTAGCTTCCACACACCCAGCACTTGCATGGCATCTTCGCCCAGACGAAAGAACTCAAAGTCTTCGAAGGTGAGCGTGCCCATGGCTTCGGCGGTTGGGTAGCGGCTCTGGTATCGCTTCAGCGTCGCTTCGTATCCTCGCGTGATATCACCCGACGAAGAAAAAGTGAGTTGATCGCTTTTCCAGTAAACCTTCATGAACGATTCGATGTCGCCAGCATTCCAATCGTTGGCTTGCTGTTGAAGGAGCGTTTGGATTTCTGCTTCGTCCAAGTGTTGAGCGGATTCAGTGGCGTCTTGTTCGTTGGGGGCTCCACCGTTTTCGAGCTTCAAATGAATCTCAAAGCGTCCCGTGCTGTCGGCGGCTCCGCAGCTCATTCCTGGCGTGTTGTGTTGCAGCACAATTTCGCCGTTTTGAGACACCGCGATCACGCCGCCGATTTCGGAGTCGAGTTTTTGAAACATGACGTCCGTGACGGCCGATTCGAGATTCCGATCGGCGTATTTCATTTGAGCCGCGATGTCGTATGCGACGGCGTTGCGAATGTATTCCTCGCCCACACCGGTCCCCGACACCGCACACAAACCATTGGCGGCGTAGGTGCCCGCACCAACGATCGGCGAATCTCCGACTCGGCCGGGCAGTTTATTGGTGGTGCCGCCGGTGCTGGTCCCCGCGGCCAAGTTGCCGTGTGAGTCCAGGACGACGCAGCCGACGGTGCCCAGGTGAGCTTCGTCTTCTTGGCTCAGGTTCCGAAGGGGAGCGGCGTGCGAAGCTAGGTCAGCAACTCGGTTGTGTGATTGGTCCGTCAGGAAATAGCTCGGGTCCACTTGAGGGACCTGTTGGTCTTCCGAGAATTCATCCGCACCCGGACCGACCAACAGGACATGTTTGGTTTGAGTCATCACCAGCCGGGCCAGTGAGATCGGGTTTTTCGTTTTGGTCACGCCCGCGACGGCGCCACACCCCAGTGTGTTGCCATCCATGATGGAAGCGTCCAGTTCTGCTTTGCCATCTTCTGTCAGCACTGCTCCTCGTCCGGCATTGAACACCGGATCGTCCTCGAGAATACGGATGACGGATTCCACCGTGTCAATCGCGGTGGCTCCCTGAGCCAGTTGATCTCGCCCCGCTTGCAAGGCTTTGGTCAGACCGGCGGAGCGAAGTCGGCTGGATTCCTCCCCAAGCTGCTCCGGTGAACTGCCCGCACCCCCATGAATCGCGATCGCCCAAGTTGGTTGCATGTTCGTTTCTTCGCCGCGAAGGAGGTGAGCTTGGAAAGCCGGTGCGACGGCGAGCAGGAGGTACAAGACGCGAATTTTCATGGCTAGCCGTTCGGTTTCGTCGCTTCAGTGGATTGGTACGACGGCGGATTCTAGCATCGATCGCGGGAGATCCCGACTGGATTTCAGGATTCACTCCGTGCGGGATTCGCGAGCGATGGTCCATTCGATCGCGGCGATCAGGGCACGGGCTTTGTTGAGCGTTTCCTGGTACTCGGAATCGGGATTGCTGTCGGCGACCACGCCGCAACCGGCTTGGACGTGATAGGCACCGTTGTGGTGAACGATGGTGCGGAGGGCCAAGCAGGTGTCCATGTTGCCGCGGTAGTCGATGTAGCCCACCGCGCCGCCGTAGGGGCCGCGACGATGAGGTTCGATCTCGTCGATCACTTCCATGGCTCGGACCTTCGGGGCGCCCGAGACCGTTCCGGCGGGCAAGCAGGATTTCAACGCATCAAAGGCATCCAGGCCTTCGCGGAGTTTGCCGCGAACTTCGCTGCTGATGTGCATCACGTGGCTGTAGCGTTCGATCACCATGATTTCGGTGAGGTCAACAGTTCCGAATTCCGCGATGCGACCGATGTCGTTTCGTCCCAGGTCCACCAACATCACATGTTCGGCGCGTTCCTTCGGATCCGCCAGCAAGTCTTTTTCGAGAGCGAGGTCCTCTTTTTCGGTGGCACCTCGCGGCCTGGTGCCCGCCAACGGACGCACCGTGACCTCGCCATTTTTGACGCGGCACATGATCTCGGGGGAGCATCCAACCAGCACGCATTCTGGGTTTCGAACGAAGAACATGAACGGCGATGGATTGACCACGCGGAGCGATCGATAGACCGCGAAGGGATCGACGTCGCTTTTGACCGTCAATCGTTGGCTGGGGACGACCTGGAAAATGTCGCCGGCGCGAATGTATTCAACGCAATGCCGCACCGCGTCACAGAAAAACTCGCGGGTGAAGTTCGACTCCACCGGCAGGGACTTGGTTTGGTCCGCTTCGATGATTTCGTCCACGCGAAGGTCGGGCGGGTTGGTCATCAAACGCTTGATCGTTTGGTCCACTTCGTCGGCAGCGGATTGGCGAGCTTTCGCGATTGATTCCGCATCCGAGTTCTCGTCGATGTCGCGGCAGTCGGCGAGCGAAACCACGGTGATGGTCTTGTCGACGTGATCGAACACGCAAAGTGTGTGATAAAACGCGAAATTTAGATCCGGTAATTCGCGATCGTCTTCGGTGGAATCCGGCAAATCCTCGACGTAACGCACCACGTCATAGGACGCGTACCCGATTGCTCCGCCGATGAAGGGTGGCAAGCCATCCAGCGTGGCCGTGCGGTCTTGAAAGCTTTTGCGGAAAGCATCCAGTGGGTCGTCACACTGGGTTTTTTCGACTTCGCCGGTGGTCAGATTGTGACGCTCGACCGAGTTCCCCTTGGCGGTGAATCGAGCCAGCGGGCGGGAACCAAGAAAGCTGAATCGACCAACTTTTTCGCCGCCGATGACGCTTTCAATCAGGAAACCGGGGCCGCCGTCGTCCAGGTGCATGAACGCGGTGACCGGGGTCAGCGTATCAGACAGCAGGCGTCGATAGACGGGGACAAAGTCGTACTGACGGGCCAGCGAATCGAACGACGAAAGCGGCGGTTGATGCATGATGTTTCCAAGCATGAAGTTACGGCGCACAGGGGCGTTTCGATAGTGTGAAGTGAGACGGCGGGCTTGGAAACCGGGTTGGCCAGCGATAGAATTCCAAGGACGTGAATGAGTCCGCCCATACCGGTGGCAATCACAACGCCGTGATGCCGACCATGACAGCCATGGTGCCGCGAAGTTCGCTTCGTGTCGCGAATTCCGCATCGTGCCACGGAAGCCCCCACGTGTTCTCGAGAAGATTCGGTTGAGATGCCGGAATCGGGAATGCAAAGAAGCCCTGCGACTTCGACTGCACCAAGCTGTGAGCCCGATGCTCCGAAGCGAGGCTTTTTGAACATTGGATGTTCAGAGACCTGGAACGAGTGTCACGAAAACTGCGACCCAACCTGCGAGACTCTCATGAAATGTCAGTACTGCGATAAACCAGCGACCTTTCACATCACCGAACTGACAGAGCCGGATGGCCCGAAAGTGTTGCATTTGTGCGAGCATCACGCACGCAACGTGCTGCAGAAAGGCGAGCCCACTCCGGTTTCCTCCGTGGCGGGGGCTTTGGCAAAACAATTGCAGTTGGGCCAAACCAAGGAAGAGCTGCGGAAGCTGGATCAAAAAGAATGCCCGGTGTGCGGGATCACCTTTTTCGAATTCCGCAATTCGGGGCGGTTGGGGTGTCCTCTGGATTACGACCACTTCGAGGCGGATTTGAAACCGTTGCTGATCAACATTCACGATTCATTGGAGCACACCGGAAAACGGCCGACCCGGGCGGCGGCGACCGCTGATTCACAAGTCGATTTGATTCGATTGCGGAAGGAAATGGAGGTCGCGGTGGAGCGAGAGGAATACGAGCGAGCATCTGAATTGCGAGACCAAATCAACGCGATCCAAGGCGAACCTAAACGTCGAGGGAACGCGACATGAAAGAAGCCACCGACTTGTCGGTGCTGGCGAAGAACAGCGGAGAATGGTTGCGTGGCACGGGCCCGGAATCGGACATCGTGATCAGCAGCCGCATTCGATTGGCCCGCAACTTGGCGGGGTTCCCTTTCATTCGGAAGTGCAGTCCAGACGATCGCGAAAAGATCCAACGGCAAGTTCGTTCCCGGCTGGAGAACCTGCCCGAGTGGGACGAGATCCCGTACGTCGATATCACCACGCTCAGCGAAGTGGATCGTCAGTTTCTGGTTGAGCGGCAATTGATCAGCCGCGAAATCGCGGATTCCGAAGGTAGCCGTGCGGTGGCGATTGACCCGAGCGAGCAGTACTCGGTCATGATCAACGAGGAAGACCACCTGCGCATCCAAGTGATGCACAGCGGGTTGGATCTGATCAGCGCCTGGGAACAAATCGATCGCATTGATGACGCGATCGAAGGCGAGGTGCTGTACGCCTTTCACAGTAAATTTGGCTACCTGACGGCTTGCCCTACCAACGTCGGAACCGGCCTGCGTGTCAGCGTCATGTTGCACTTGCCGGGACTCGTGATCACGCAGCAAATCGAAAAAGTGTTCCGCAGCATGCAGCGGATCAATGTGACCGTGCGAGGCCTGTACGGCGAAGGATCCCAGTACACGGGCGACTTCTATCAGGTCAGCAATCAAGTCACGTTGGGGCACACCGAAAAAGAACTTCTCGAGATGGTGGGCCACGAAGTGGTGCCGCGAATCATCGATTACGAACGCAAGGCACGCGAATTTCTGATTGAGAAGGGACAGCAAGACTTGCATGACGACGTCAGTCGCGCCTTGGGGATCCTCAGCACCGCTCGCAAAATCAGCAGCGAAGAGACTATGCACTATCTGTCCAAGGTTCGGATGGGTGTGAACCTGGGGCTGATCGATGACGTGCAACTTGCCACGATCAATAAATTGTTCATTCACACTCAACCGGCTCACTTGCAAAAGCTGCATGGGCGAGTGTTGACGACCAGTGATCGGAACGTCGAACGAGCCAGCTACCTGCAACGTCATTTGTGTGGGCCCGCGGATCGTGCCGACGAGCTGAACTGACTTTCTCGACGATGCGTCTGGATGAATGGACGCATCAACCGCCGACCCAATGAGTGGACAAGTTGCAACGGGAAATCACCGTCAAAGGCGCTCGCGAACACAATCTCCGCGACGTCGACTTGACGCTCACGCGGGGTGAGTTGATTTGTTTCTCGGGGGTATCGGGAAGTGGAAAGAGTTCGCTCGCGTTTGACACGCTCTACGCCGAGGGGCAACGTCGCTACGTCGAAAGCCTGAGCAATTCCGCTCGGCAATTCATGGGGCAGATGCCCAAGCCTGATGTCGATTTGGTCACCGGACTCAGCCCGTCCATTTCGATCAGTCAAAAATCGACCGGCAACAACCCTCGCAGTACCGTCGGCACGATCACCGAGATCTACGATTTCTTAAGGGTCTTGTACGCCCGAGTCGGGACGGGTTATTGCCCGAGTTGTCACGTCGAAATCACCGCCCAGACCACGGACAACATTGTCAGTCGCTTGGTCGAAATGGTCGACGAGGGTTGGCACCCGGATGGCGAAGGTATTGACGAAAATGCGGTCGCGGAAGACGGCACGCTGTGGGTGATGGCCTCGCTGATTCGCGGGCAAAAAGGTGAGTTTCGAGATCTGTTTGAGGATTTGCGAAAGCAGGGATTCAACCGTGCTCGGGTTGACGGTGAAACCTTTCGATTGAGCGATCCGCCTCCGTTGGATCGTACGCGGCGGCACGATGTCGAAGTCATCGTGGATCGTATCGTCGCTGGACAAGCGGACCGGACGCGACTCAATGAAGCCGTTGAATTGGCTTTGAAATTGGGCGAATCGTCATTAATCGCTTCGGTGGGGCCGGACAACGGCGAAGACGTGCCGCCCGTTCGACACGATCGTTTGTTCTCATCGAAGTACGCGTGTGGAAGTTGCGGTCGAAGCTTTCGTTCGCCGACACCGCAACTGTTCAGTTTCAACAGCCCACAAGGCATGTGCGAATCGTGTGACGGGATCGGCCGTCTGTACACGTTCGTGCCGGAATTGCTAATTCCGGATGAGTCCATTTCGGTTCGAAAAGGTGCGATTGCTCTGCTCGGCAAGTGGGGCGACCTCGGTCGGTACCGTCGCCACATCTATCGTGGTGTCGCGGATGCGATGGATGCGGAGTTGGACCTGGAACCCGGCACGATGTTGGAGACTCGCTGGGACAAACTGCCGGAGATGGCGCGGCATATTTGGCTGTGGGGTGCGGATGAATCCATGCAGTTCACTTGGCGTGGTGGGAAGAAGGCGAAGAAGTACGTCGGTAGCTTTGATGGTTTCATTCCTGAACTGCTGGATCGCTATCGAACCAGTCGCAACAAGATGCAGTTGCGGCAATTTGAAAAGTACATGAGCACGATGGACTGTCCGGATTGCCACGGACAGCGACTGAATGACCAAGCTCGCTCCGTCAGGATCGCGACGGGATCGGAAACGCTTGCGGATCAACTTAGCAAGTCTTTGCCCGAGTTGTGCGAGCTGTCGATTGCTCAGCTCGCGGAGTTCTTTTCTGACATTCCTCTTTCCGAGACGGATTCGCGAATTGCTGGAGAGGCTCTTAAAGAGATCCGTGGACGCATTGGCTTTCTGTTGGGTGTCGGGTTGGAGTATCTGACGTTGGGGCGAACGGCACCGACGTTGTCCGGCGGTGAATCGCAACGCATTCGCTTGGCGGGCCAGATCGGGTCAGGCTTGTCCGGTGTGCTCTACATCCTGGACGAGCCGTCGATCGGTTTGCATCCACGTGACAACGATCGTTTGATCACCACGTTGACGCGACTGCGAGATGCGGGCAACACGTTGATCGTGGTCGAGCATGACGAAGACACGATGCGGGCGGCTGACACGATCGTCGACTTTGGTCCGGGGCCGGGCGTGAAGGGCGGACACATCGTGGCCGCCGGTTCCGTCGAAGATTTACACCGTTCGAAAAAGAGTGTTACCGGCGCCTTTCTGTCCGGTGAGCGGGCCATCACACCGAGCGAAAAGCTGCGTGAGATCGATCCTGAGAAACAGCTCACCATTCGGGGTGCTCGGTTCCACAACCTGAAGAACATTGATGTTTCGATCCCGTTGGGGGTGGTGACATGCGTAACCGGTGTCTCGGGCAGCGGTAAGAGTTCGTTGATCGGCGGGATCGTCGAGCCTGCGCTTCGTAATGCACTGAATGGTGCGGAAGTCGAGGTCGGCGACCACGATGCGATCGAGGGACTGGAGCACCTGGACAAAACGATCGCCATTGATCAGTCGCCCATCGGCCGCACGCCGCGCAGCAACCCGGCGACTTATGTCAAAGTGTTCGACGAGATTCGAAATCTGTTCGCGAAATTGCCGGAGGCGAAGGCCCGTGGATACACCGTTGGGCGTTTTAGCTTCAACGTGGACGGAGGACGCTGCGCCGCTTGCGATGGGAACGGTGCGACCAAGCTCGAGATGGATTTCTTGGCGGATATCTGGGTGACCTGTCCGGTTTGCCAGGGCCAACGCTACAACCGCGAAACGTTGTCGGTCCAATTCAAAGGCAAATCGATCGCGGATGTTCTCAACATGGATATCTCGGAGGCTTTGGAGCTGTTCCAAAACATTCCGAAGATCGCCGAGAAACTTCAGACGTTGGTCGATGTGGGGTTGGAGTATCTGAAGCTCGGGCAACCCTCGCCGACGCTTTCGGGCGGCGAAGCCCAACGCATCAAGCTTTCGCGGGAACTCAGTCGACGCGACACGGGCAAGACCCTGTACGTGTTGGATGAACCCACGACCGGCTTGCACTTTGCCGATATCGATTTGTTGTTGGGAGTGATCAATCGTTTGGCGGACCGCGGCAATACGATTGTGATCGTCGAGCACAATCTGGACGTGATCAAAACCGCCGATTGGGTTGTCGACATTGGCGTGGAAGGCGGCGCGGGCGGCGGAACCGTGGTCGCATCGGGGCGGCCGAAAGAAGTCGCCAAGGTGGACGAAAGCTACACCGGTGCGGCGATCGCAGAAGTGCTGGGCGTCAAACGCAAACGAGCGAAGAAGAAAGGGAAAGCGATCCGTGACATCGTTGCTCCACCCGCGAAATCACGGACGCATGTCGTCGTCGAAGGTGCTGGCGAGCACAATTTGAAGTCGGTCGACATCGCGGTCCCGCGAGACGCCATGACGGTTTTTTGCGGCCCCAGCGGCAGCGGGAAGAGTTCGCTGGCGATGGACACAATCTACGCCGAGGGGCAGCGACGTTATGTCGAATCGCTGTCCAGCTATGCGAGGCAATTCATCGGTCAGGTGCAAAAACCAAAGGCCGAACGAATCGAGGGTCTCTCACCCGCGGTGGCTTTGGAACAGAAAAACCTGGGGCATTCCCCGCGAAGTACCGTGGGGACGGTGACCGAGATCTATGACTACCTGCGGATCTTGTACAGCAAGCTCGGGACCATGCACTGCCCGGATTGTTTGGTGCCGGTCGGAACGCAGACACCGGATCAAATCATCGACAAAGTGATGTCGTTGCCCGAAGGCACGCGTGCGTTGTTGCTGGCACCGATTGAGGTGCAGTCGGGCGAGGCTTCGCTGAGCACATGGCAAAGCTACCGAGCCATGGGCTTTTCTCGCGTTCGCATTGATGGCGAGACAGTCGATTTGGACGATGCCAAAGCGCTCGATCCGCGACGTTTGCATTTGGTTCAGATTGTCGTTGACCGGATCAAAATTTCGCCGGACGAACAATCGCGAATCAGTGATAGCGTCGAGCAAGCGTTGTCCTTAGGAGTGGGCGTTCTCGATGTGGCTCTGGCGGATTCGGATCAGCCCGAACGTGATTGGCACATGCTGCGGCATAGCCAGCATCTCGTGTGTGAGTCGTGCGGGCGTTCGTTCTCTCAACTAACCCCACACCATTTCTCGTTCAATTCCGCGATCGGTTGGTGTTCTGGGTGTGAAGGTTTGGGGACTCAAACGGGAACCAACCCAGCGGCCTTGATGGGGACTCCGCAGACCACGTTGGCTGATGGTGCCGCATTACTGTGGCCGTCGGTCGAACATTCGGTCAGTTTGTGGATGTTGCGTGCTTTGTCACGGACAACCGGCATTCCTATTCATCAGCCCATCGATGCTTTGACGGTTTCGCAGCGTCGTATCCTTTTCCATGGTTTGGGGTCGCGTTGGATCGAAGTTCGACAAGGCGATACCTCGGATGGGAAGTCGTCAGGAAGTTCTGGCGACGAAGCCGTGCGGGATCACTTTGGTGAAGGCAATGTGCTGTTCCGCTACCAGTTCAAAGGGTTTTATCCGGCGTTGGAAGAAGCGTCGCGATTGACGCCTGGATTGCGCATGCGGTTGGAAGCGTTCGTGGCGGAGATTGATTGCTCGGTGTGTGATGGATCGCGTTTGCGAGACGATTCGGCGGCGGTGCGATTTCGTGACTTCACAATCGGCGACCTCGTTCACATGCCGCTGGATCGATTGTCGGAGGAAGTGCTGTCGTGGAAGCTCGACCGTCGTGAATCCAAGATCGCCGGCGAGTTGGTTCGTGAGATCCAATCACGGGTGCAATTTTTGCGTGATGTTGGACTGGACTACCTCACGCTGCATCGTGGCGCGCCGACGTTGTCGGGTGGGGAGGCTCAGCGAATCCGATTGGCGTCGCAATTAGGCAGCGGTCTGTGCGGTGTATTGTATGTGCTCGATGAGCCGACGATTGGTTTGCATCCACGGGACAATCGTCGGTTGTTGGCGGCACTGCATCGCTTACGCGACCAAGGCAACACGTTATTAGTGGTGGAACATGATCATGATGTGATCGCGGGCAGTGACTACCTGTGTGACTTTGGGCCTCGCGCTGGTCGGCATGGTGGCCAAGTGGTTGCTCAAGGCGAGCCGACAAAGGTCGAGCCGGCGGAGGTGTCGGTGACAGCGCCTTACTTGAGCGGTGAAAAGAAGATTGAGCTGCCTCCGTCACGACGTCCGGTGTACTCGGAATCGGGCAAACCGATGGTCGAGTTCTTGCAAGTCCGCGGGGCTCGTGAGAACAACCTGCAAGATATCGATGTCGACATTCCGTTGGGCGTGTTGACGGCGATCACCGGCCCCAGTGGAAGCGGAAAAAGCTCGCTAATCAACGACATCGTGTATCCCGTGTTGGCTCGCCGGCTTCATCGAGCCAAGGTGAAACCGGGGCAGCATGACGCGATTGATGGTCTGCGTTATGTGAACAAAGTCATCCAAGTCGACCAATCACCGCTGGGCAATTCGCCTAGCAGCAACCCGGCGACTTACACCGGCGTTTTTGATCTGATTCGGGCTCTCTTTGCAGAATTGCCTGCGGCGAGAGAACGTCGGTTCACACCGCGGACGTTCAGCTTCAATGTGTCCGGAGGTCGGTGCGAGGCATGCGAAGGCAGCGGCCAACGCAAGATTGAAATGCACTTTCTGCCGGACGTTTGGGTGCCGTGCGATGATTGCGGGGCGCGGCGTTACAACGAAGATGTCTTGGAGGTGAAACTGCATGGGCAGTCCATCGCGGACGTGTTGGAAATGCCCTGCGGTGAAGCGGTCGACCTGTTTGCGAATTATCCAAGGATCGCTCGAGTGATCCAAACACTGTGCGACGTGGGGCTCGACTACGTCACGCTGGGGCAATCAGCACCGACGCTATCTGGTGGCGAGGCTCAACGGGTGAAGTTGGCTGCTGAGTTGGCTCGTCCGTCGACCGGGCACACGATCTATTTGTTGGATGAACCTACCACTGGTTTGCACTTCGGCGACATTGAGAAACTGTTGGTGGTGATGCAGCGATTGGTCGAACTCGGCAACTCGGTGATCGTGATCGAGCACAACTTGGATGTGATCAAGTGTTGCGACTGGTTGATCGACATTGGACCTGGGGCGGGCGTGCACGGTGGTCAAGTCGTCTTTTCCGGCACACCGGAAGGCTTGGCAGCCAAGGCCGATGCGAGGAACCGAGATTCGGATGAATGGGTTTCCGCAACGGCTCCGTTCATGGCGGAAGCCTTGAGTGGCGCTCGCACGATGGATTCGCCGGAGTGGCACGAATCGGACGCCAGCGAACGAGTGGATTCGCGTCACGCGATGAGCGTATCGGCTCATTCGAAGAAGAACGTTGCTGCTTCGAAACAAGCAACTGCGGTGGCATCGTCGACGGTCAACGAACCCGTGATGACACAGCAAGAAATCTCTTCAACGCAGCCGACCACTGTCGCATCCGTCGGTGGGTCGATGCAACCTTGGCGAGTGCTCGGTCGCCGGTGGCACACGCTACCTAAAGGCTTTCCGGGAGATGCTTCGCCTCAATGGTCATTTGAGTTGGTCGACCGATTGTTGGAAATGCTCGGCAATGTCGCTGGGGAAAGCGCAGTCGAGTACCCTGCCCCGGATCGAGTCGCGGTTCGGTTAGAATCTGGCGGCTCCACTCCTGAATTGCCCACCTGGGCCGAGTTGGAGACGAAAGTTGCGGACCATGTACGTTTGACGTTGAGCGGCCCTCGGTCAGCGATAGATCTGGACCAATTGTTGTCGCTGGATGTGTTGCAATCGCGTTCGGACACAGGCACGTTGGACCTCAGTGATGCGGAGCGAGTGACGTTGACGTTCCATTTGACGGAGGTGGATCATGCCCGGAGTCGGAAGCTGAAAACGTTCCTCAAAACCCACTTGGATCGCACTCGGTCCCTGACGTGACGTGTTGACGAGGCGTCGGGTTTGAGCGACAACCCCGAAACACGCATTCCTGAATCCCCCCATCTTCTCACCCCAATTGTTCGTTCTCGCACATGGCTAAATCGACCAGCAAAAGTTTGGTGATCGTCGAATCGCCCGCCAAAGCCCGGACGATCTCAAAGTTTTTAGGAAGTGGTTACCAGGTCGAAGCTAGTGTGGGTCACGTTCGCGATTTGCCCAGTGGTGCGAAGGATATCCCCAAGAAATACAAGAAAGAGCCTTGGGCTTATTTGGGGGTGAATGTCGAAAAAGACTTCGAGCCGGTGTACATCGTTCCGGCCGACAAGAAGAAACAGGTCGACAAGCTGAAGGCCGCTCTCAAAGAGGCAGATAGCCTCTATCTCGCGACGGATGAAGACCGCGAAGGAGAAGCAATCAGTTGGCACCTGTACGAATTGCTCAAGCCGAAAGTGCCCGTGCACCGTCTGGTCTTTCACGAGATCACCAAGGATGCGATCCAGCATGCTTTGGAGGAACCACGTGAGATCGATGATGGCTTGGTGCGTGCACAGGAGACTCGTCGCATTTTGGATCGGCTGTACGGCTACGACGTTTCACAGTTGCTTTGGAAAAAGGTCGGTCGCGGTCTGTCAGCCGGTCGAGTTCAAAGTGTGGCGGTCCGATTGATCGTGCAGCGTGAACGCGAACGCATCGCGTTTGTTGATGCTACTTACTGGGACCTGGAAGCGATCTTCACGACCGAGACCGGCGACTCCCTGCCCGCCACGCTCGCCACCGTCGACGGTCGAAAGATTCCTTCCGGGAAAGACTTCGACTCGACCACGGGCAAGTTGACCAACCCGGATCTGTTGCAGATGGATGAGCAACAGGCCAACGCGTTGAAAGAGAAACTGCAGACCGAAAACTTTCAGGTCACAAAGGTCGAAGTCAAACCGTTCACGGAACGCCCCAAAGCCCCGTTCACGACCAGTACGTTGCAACAGGAAGCCAACCGCAAACTGGGCTTCACCGCACGACGGTGCATGCAAGCCGCTCAGCGTTTGTACGAAAACGGTTACATCACTTACATGCGTACCGACTCGACCACGCTGTCGAAGGAAGCGGTCAACGCGGCGCGTGATTTGGTGCGAAGCGAATATGGCGAGAAGTTCTTGCATGATTCGGTCCGTGTCTACAAAGGCAAGGTCAAGAACGCACAGGAAGCTCACGAAGCCATTCGTCCCGCCGGTACTCCGTTCCGAGTACCAGCCGCGGTTCAGAACGAACTGGATCGTGATCAATTCCGATTGTTCGAATTGATTTGGAAACGAACCGTCGCCTGTCAGATGGCCGACGCGAAGAAGCAACGCATCAGTGTGACGATCGAAGGTGGTGGAACGACATTCACCGCCAGCGGAACGAGCATCCTGTTCGAAGGTTTCCTGCGAGCGTATGTGGAAGGCAGTGACGACCCCAACGCGGAACTTGCCGACAAAGAGCGGTTGCTGCCAGCGGTGAAAGAAAGCGACCCCATGTCGGTTGCGACGTTGGATCCAAAGAGCCACACGACGCAGCCGCCATCACGTTTCAGCGAAGCATCGTTGACCCGCACCTTGGAAGAGAAAGGCATCGGGCGACCCAGTACCTACGCTTCGATCATCGAGACCATTCAGCGTCGTGATTATGTTTACAAGAAGGGCAATGCGTTGGTTCCCAGCTGGACCGCGTTCAGCGTGATTCGGTTGATGGAAACTCACTTTGAGCCATTGGTCGACTACGATTTCACGGCTCAGATGGAAGACTTCCTTGACACAATCAGTCGGCAGGAAGCGGAATCTCTTGAATACTTGAAGCGGTTCTACTTCGGTGACGAAGCATCCGAGATTGATGAGGCACAGCGGGCGATTGGGCTCAAGCCGCGATTGGACAGCAAGGTCGAAGAGATTGACCCTCGGGTGACCGCGAAGTTTTCGCTTGGTTTCCCAACCGAAGGTGAGCACCGTGAGGAAGTGTTTGTCCGTGTTGGAAAGTACGGGCCTTTCCTGGAACAAGGCGAACGCAAAGCACCCATTTTGGATGGGATGGCTCCCGATGAAATGACGCTCTCGCGTGCGTTGGAGTTGTTCGAGGATGCCGCGCGGGAAGACGAGCCGCTGGGCACGCACCCTGAAACGGGCAAGCCGATCTACATCAAAGCCGGTCGATTTGGACCTTATGTCCAGATGGGCGAAAAGGACGATGAGGAAAAGAAGAACGCCTCGATTTTGAAGTCGATCGCGGTGGAAGACGTCGATTTGGAAATGGCGTGCAAGTTGTTGTCGTTGCCGCGTGATCTCGGCGAACATCCTGAGATGAAAGAGCCTGTGATGGCTCACGATGGGCGCTATGGCCCTTACGTCAAATGCGGGAAGGAGACGAGATCACTGCCCGCTGAGATTTCTCCTCTGGACGTGACGTTCGAGAAGGCACTGGAGCTTTTAAAGCAACCCAAGACGCGTGGACGTGCGGCACCGAAAGAACCCATCAAGAAGTTTGAGAAGCCTTCCCCGGTAACGGAGAAGGAAGTCAAAATTTTGGAAGGTCGCTTTGGGCCTTACGCGACCGACGGGGAAACGAACGCTTCGATCCCTCGCGGAACCGATCCGAAAGAAATGAACTACGAAGCAGTTCTGGATCTGCTTGCCGAGCGAGCCGCGAAGGGGCCGACGAAGAAGAAAAAGAAGAAGGCCAAGAAAAAGAAAGCCGCGAAGAAGGCAGCTAAGAAGAAGACCGCAAAGAAAAAGACAGCCAAGAAGAAAACGGCGAAGGCCGCAACGAAGAAGAAAGGCATCATCAAGAAATCGTCGTGAAGTTCTCCTCCGAAGAAATTCAGCTCGCCCACGAACTGAAAGAAGCCGGTTTGTCGTGGGAGCCCCAGCCGGGGCACTACGTGTGGGACCGCGATTCGTTGATCGAACATGATTCGCCCTTTCATGGGCGAGTCTTCTTCATCCTGGAGCTCAAGCATTTTCTGCGTCGAGCAGAAAACATGGAGCACTTGCAATCGTCGCTGGTGTGGTTGCCGACCTGGCAGCAAATTCGCGACTTGTTGCTGCAGTGCGGACGTTCCCATGAGGAAATGCAGGCGAGATTGATCGAGTCGGGAGCCTTTTTGCAAGGCACCGAGCGGCTGGAGCTGTACAGGCTCCTTCGCGAATCAATAGGCGGCTAATAAGACCACTCAGTAGCTGCGTTCTCTTGAACTCGCTTTGCCGGCAATGCGGATTTCCGCATCCTTACGGCGGCCCATGGGTGGATGCGGCGGCGGTATATTGGGCGGTCCTGTCTTCCCCCCTTTGTGTCCGTCGCTCCGAGGAGTTCCGAATGCTGGATGCATCCACGCACAGTCGCCGTCGTTTTCTTCAGTCTTCCGCCGCGGCAGTCGTTTCGATTGGGGCCGCGAATATTTGGACATCCAAGCGGACGGCCGCACAAAACGTGATCGGTGAAGGCGACCACACGTTCCACTTCAACCACCAGTGGGCTCAGCTACCTGACAAGTATCACTGGCAAATCACGCACAACGTGGCCGTCGATCCCGACAACAATGTCTACGTGATTCACGAGGGGAACGCGAAATTGGCGGAGCATCCGTCCATTTTCGTCTTCGATGAAAGCGGCAAGTTCATCCGGGCGTTCGGGCAACAGTTCCAAGGCGGTGGGCACGGGATCGAAGTTCATCTCGAAGACGGCACACCGTACCTGTATGTGACCGGGTATCAGCAGACGAAAACGATCGCCAAAATGTCGTTGGACGGCGAATTGGTGTGGCAAAAGTATGCCCCCATGCAGGCTGGGGCCTACGCGGCGGACGAGGCGAGCAACCCGTCGCAGATCTGGGGTCGCGATCGGTTCATGCCCACGAACTTCGCCTTTCTAAATGATGAGTTTCTAGTCGCGGATGGTTACGGCAGTTTCCGAATCCATCGCTATGACTTCGACGGAAATTGGAAGTCTTGTTTTGGTGGACCCGGTGGCGGAAAAGGTCGATTCAATACCCCTCACGGAATTTGGGTCGACCGACGCGGCGATGGCGATCCAGAAATCGTGATCTGTGATCGAGCCAACAACACACTGCAAACGTTCAGCGTGGATGGTCAGTATCGCAAAACGGTGCCCGGTTTTGGATTGCCCGCCAATGCGGACACGTACGGCGAATGGATGGTGATTCCCGAGTTAGTTTCACAGGTGTCACTGTTGGACCAGCATCACAACGTTGTCGTCAAATTGGGTTCGGACCAAGAGCGAATTCTGGCCGATCAGAAAGCCAACAACGGCTTCACGATTCGAACGGACGAATCCAAGTGGGAAGACGGCAAGTTTGTGCACCCGCATGACGCTTGTTTTGACAAGCAAGGCGATCTGTACGTGGCAGAGTGGGTATCGACCGGGCGAGTCACAAAGCTCACACGGGCTTGAGGACGTTTTTCCGGAAAAATCCGTTTCCACGCTAAAGTCGTTGAAGTTGTTCGAGTCGTTGGTCGATGAAAGCGAATGGAATGATCTATCAGATCGATTGTTCCATTGATTTGATTGACTCTCGTCAACTCGATCGAAGCCGGTTGCAACGATCGGCCGAGTCTGCTCCTCAACGAAGTGTGAAACATGGACGCCACACGTCAGCCAGCAAAACAATCCAAAAACCGTGCTCCCAAACGTGAGTGGATGCTCTCGTTGGTGGTGGGCGGTTGCCTCACGCTGACTTCGACCGGTTGTGCTTCTCGATCGATGTCCTTGGCGTCGATGAATCCGTTCGCCGGAAAGGGAACGGCTACGGTGAGCGAGCCCAACGAAGGACCGAGCATGTTGGCGTCCGCCGGAGACTCGGTTGGCAAAGCCGCATCGGGTGTCGGCCAAGCGACCAAAGGTGCTTGGAGCAAAACAACCGGAACGGTTGCAGGGTGGTTCGGTCGCGATGCTGAAGAAGGCAGCGTTGATCCACTCTCGTTGGAAAACGAGCCCGGTCAACTGGAGCCGGATGTCTTGGTCGCCAACGGTCAATTGTGGGAGTCGACTGGCAACCTGACCAAAGCGATGGAAAGCTATTCGCAAGCGTTGAAAGCGTCGCCCAGTCATGGTGCGGCTTTGACCAGCGTTGCTCGATTGCATTTCCGTGAAGGCAACCATTCCAAGGCGGCCGAGTTCTTTCAAAAGGCGATCGCACAAAATCCCAACGACGCTGCGTTGTACAACGACTTGGGTTTGACGCTCGGAAAATTGGGCCAGCACGGCATGGCGGTTCAAACGTTGTCGCGAGCGTTGCAGTTGGCACCCGGAACGTCTCGCTACGCCAACAACCTGGCCAGCGTGCATTTCGAATCGGGGCAAACCGAGCAAGCCTTCAAAGTCTTGACGGCCAACAACAAGCCCGCTGTGGCGCACTTCAACATGGCGTTCTTGCACTACAAGAAGGGCCAAAACAACGACGCACAAGTTCACCTTCAACAGGCGATCACTCACGAGGGGGCCGCGACGGGCGATCCGGCGACCAAGCGGGCCGTGGATCGTTCGCGAGAAATGCTGGCTCAGTTGAACCCGGGAATGGGAACGATGCCAGCCGCAAACATTGCTTCGGCCGGTCCCAATACGGCGGGTCCAGGTGCTGCGGCAGGTCCTGTGGCGACGGTCGCGGCTGCTCCGGCACACCAAGCCAACCAAAAATTGCCTAGCTACGCGACTCCGCCCAGCTACGCTCAGTCCAACGTCAGTCAGCCCGCTGCGACACAACCGGTGGTTCCTGGCAACAACTCGGCGGTGAACTACGAGGACGCGGAGACCAAGGCAGCGGAAAAGCCAGCCACCGAGCAGGCTCCTGCCACTCAGCCGAAGGCGGAGGAAACCAAGGATAGTGGGGCCGAATTGCCGATGAACTTCAGCTTGCCCGAGTGATTTCGGGCTGAACCTGTGATTTCCCGATCGGGGCGCCTTCTGTTGAAAGGGCCCCGAATGGACGTTCATCGGGCGTTTTTGATGTCTTTCGCGGGTTCTGGACCATTGTTCCGCTACCCAGCCGCCACGCCCCCTGGTATCACCTGCGGGCATGATTGAAGCAGAATTCAAAACGGCACTGGAACAGTTTGGTCTCGACCTCGATGAGCCTCTCGGGGAGTTGCTGCAGCAGTATGCTCAGACGCTTTGGCGGTACAACGAAGAGATCAACCTTACTCGGCACACGACCTGGGACTTGTTCGTCACCCGGGATCTTCGTGATTGCCTGCAATTGGCTCAATTGATCCAGCCCGGCGAAGAGGTATTGGATTTGGGCAGCGGCAATGGTGTTCCTGGGATTCCCCTGGCAATGCTCCGCCCCGACGTGGACGTGTCGCTGGCTGAATCAGTCGGAAAACGTGCCAAGGTCCTGGACGAGCTGGTCACCGAGTTGAACCTGCCTGTGCCGGTCTACGCCGCTCGCGGAGAAGATCTGTTGGAAGATTTTCGATTCACCACCATCGTCAGCCGTGCCGTTGGAAGTCTTCTGAAATTTTGCCGCTGGGTCGAGCCACACTGGAGTCAGTTTGATCGTCTGTTGTTGATCAAAGGGCCGAAGTGGGTGGAGGAACGCGGTGAGGCGCGGCATTACGGCGTCTTGAAAGGCCTGGATCTTCGCGTTGTCGCGACCTACCCGCTGGGGAGTGCCGCTCCTGAAATCGCAGAAGTAGCGGACTCGGACGATCCCGACGCCGCGGACACTAGCCGTGGTGTGATCCTGGAACTGACCAAGAAACGCTGAGACTGCAGGACTGCGAGGGTTCCGCCTGGAACCAATCTCGGCGCCGTTTATACTGCCTCGCTTGATGACGCAGCGAACCCGATTCGTTTCACTCTTTTCGAAGAATCTATGTCCGATTACAGCCTCACCCACCTGAAACAGCTCGAGGCCGAAAGCATCCACATTTTCCGAGAGGTCGTCTCGGAATTTCAGCGTCCCGTGATGCTGTATTCAATCGGCAAGGATTCCGCCGTGTTGCTGCATTTGGCTCGCAAGGCGTTTCATCCGGCCAAGTTGCCGTTCCCACTCTTGCACGTCGACACGACGTACAAATTCAAGGACATGATCGACCATCGCGAGCAGTACGTTCGCGGAACGTTGGGTTTGGAAGTTTTGGTGCACATCAACCAAGAAGGTTTGAAAGCCAACATTCCACCGTGGGAAGACAGCGAGCGTCACACGGAATTGATGAAAACCGATGCTTTGAAAGCGGCTCTGGACCAGTATCAATTCGACGCTGCGTTCGGTGGAGCCCGCCGCGACGAAGAAAAAAGCCGAGCCAAAGAGCGTGTTTTCAGCTTCCGCGACAAATCACACCGTTGGGATCCAAAGAACCAACGCCCCGAATTGTGGAACCTCTACAACGGCCGCGTGAACAAAGGCGAGTCGATTCGGGTGTTCCCGATGAGTAACTGGACGGAATTGGACGTGTGGCAATACATCCACATGGAAAACATTCCCATCGTTCCGCTCTATCTGTCGGCACCTCGAAAGGTCGTCAACCGCGACGGTTTGTTGTTGATGCGAGACGACGATCGGATGCCGTTGCTGCCGGGCGAAAAAGAAGAAACGAAAATGGTGCGTTTCCGAACGCTAGGCTGCTACCCACTTTCCGGTGCCGTGGAAAGCGAAGCGACCACCTTGCCCGAAGTCATCCAGGAAATGCTGCTCACCCGAACCAGCGAACGCCAAGGCCGAATCATCGACCAAGACGAAGGCGGCGTCGGCATGCAAAAAAAGAAAGAACGCGGCTACTTCTGAGTGCCAAGCATTTAGTACTGAGGGCTGAGTTAGTTTGAGAAAAGCGGGCTTTCACTTCGAGGAATTGGAGATTTGGCGACGCGGCGTCGCGGTTGGACGTCGCCTTTGCCGAGTTGCGGATTGCTTGGAAGAACGTCGACAGTATCGTTTTGCAGAACAACTTAGAGCCGCAGCACTTTCAATCAGTAACAACATCGCAGAAGGTTCCGGAGCATTTTCGAATCGTGATTTCGCCAACTTCATTGCAATTGCACACAAGTCGACTTACGAGTGTGCCAGCATGTTGTTGTTTTTTTGCGAGGATGGATTGATCGAAAAGAATCTCATCGAGGATTTACTCGATGAGTTGAACCAGCAGACAAAAATGCAATTCGTGTTTCGTAAACGGTTATTGCAGCAGTCGCCTAATACTCCCGTCATTAAAGAGGATGCCGGCATTTACGATTTCAGTCAGTCATCACAGCTAGATTGAAACTTGCCGCTTCTCAGTACTCAGCCCTCCGAGCTCACAGCTTTCCATGTCTCATCAATCTGATCTGATCGCTACTGACATCGATGCTTATTTGAAGCAGCACGAGCAAAAGCAGTTGCTGCGTTTTATCACTTGCGGCAGCGTCGATGATGGCAAGAGCACGTTGATTGGTCGCTTGCTCTACGATTCCAAACTGGTCTACGAAGACGAACTCGCCAAAGTCCAAAGCGACTCGGTGCGGCAAGGAAGCGTCGCGGGTGGATTCGATCCATCGTTGTTCATGGATGGTTTGAAAGAAGAACGCGAACAAGGCATCACGATCGATGTTGCCTACCGCTACTTCAGCACCGCCAAACGGAAGTTCATCATCGCGGACACGCCCGGACACGAGCAGTACACCCGCAACATGGCGACGGGTGCCAGCACCGCTGACCTGGCGATCATCCTGATTGACTCCCGTCATGGTGTGTTGACCCAAACTCGTCGCCACTCGTTCATCGTCTCCTTGTTGGGGATCCGTCACGTTGTTGTGGCGGTCAACAAGATGGATATCGACGGGGTTGATTACAGCGAAGATCGTTTCAACGAGATCTGTGAAGACTATCGCAACTTTGCGACTCGCTTGGATCTGCCCGATCTGCACTTCATTCCGATCAGTGCGCTCAACGGAGACAACTTGGTCGAACGCAGCGAGAACATGCCGTGGTACACCGGCAGCACGCTGATGAACTTCCTGGAAACCGTTTACATCGGCTCGGATCGGAACCTGCAAGATTTCCGCATGCCAGTTCAGTACGTGAACCGGCCGAACCTGAACTTCCGTGGTTTCTGCGGAACGATTGCTTCGGGAATCATTCGCAAAGGCGAAGAAATCACGGTTCTGCCCAGTCGCCAAAAGTCAAAGGTGAAAGAGATTGTCACCTACGACGGCAATTTGGATGAAGCCTACGCTCCGCTGTCAGTGACGCTGACGCTGGAAGACGAAATCGACGCCAGCCGCGGCGACATGATCGTTCGAAGTGGCAACTTGCCACGAAGTGAGTCCGATGTCGAAGCGATGTTGGTTTGGATGAACGAAGAGGCGATGGTGCCTGGGAAGACTTACCTTGTCAAACACACCACGCAAACGGTTCCCGGCAACGTCGAAACCTTGGCTTACAAGGTCGATGTCAATGACTTGCATCGCATGCCAGCGCCAACGCTGGAATTGAATGAGATTGGACGGGTGCGTTTGTCGTTGTCGGCACCCATTCACATGGATCCCTATCGTCGCAACCGATCCACCGGCGCGATCATTTTGGTGGACCGCATTACCAATGCGACGGTCGCTGCCGGGATGATTTTGGACCGTGGTACAACCGGGGCTCATAAATCGGTTTGGGACGATGAAGTCTCCGCGGACGAATCGGGCGACGCGTTGTCGACGGTCACCTCCGAAGAACGCTCGGCTCGGTTTGGTCAAAAGCCGGCGACCGTCTTGCTGACTGGTTTGACCGGAAGTGGAAAGACCTCGATCGCACAAGCGGTGGAACGCAAACTGTTCGACGCGGGACGATCGGTCGCTGTCGTTGACGGTGAGTTTGTTCGTCGTGGTTTGAGTCGAGATCTTGGGTTCAGCGCGGAAGATCGCAGCGAAAACCTGCGACGTAGCGGTCACCTCGCTCACACCTTGAACGATGCGGGATTGATCTGTTTGGCATCGTTGGTGGCTCCGTCGGAAGACGTGCGCCAAAAGGTGGCCAAGCTGATTGGCGAAGACCAATTCCTGGTGGTCCATGTGGCGACACCGTTGGAAGTTTGCCGCGAGCGTGATACCAAGGGACAATACGCCAAAGCCGATGCGGGTGAGTTGTCGAACTTCCCAGGCGTCACCGCGGATTACGACGTCCCGTCCAACCCTGATTTGGTGGTGGACGCTTCGGCCGCTTCCATCGCGGAGTGTGCGGACTCAGTGGTCGAATTGTTGAAGTCCAAAGGGTTTATTAAATGAGATTCAGTGTTGTTCCGGCGAGTTTTCTTGCCGTGATCGTGTTGGTTCAACCTTCTTTTTCACAAGACCCCGCCGTGAACAACTCCTCCGCAACCGAAAAATCGCCTTTGCTTCAACCCTGGCCCGGACCCCATGGTGGCGTCCCGCCATGGAACGAAGTTCGAGTGAATGAGTTCGCAGAGGCCTTTGATGTCGCGATTGAAGAAGCCGAAGCGGAGATCGATCGCATTGCAAATCAGGATTCCGCACCCACGTTCGAAAACACGATCGTGGCAATGGAAACGGCCGGCGAGACACTTCATCGGTTGGAAGTCCTGTTTGATGTGCACGCTGGCAATTTGAACGTGGGTCCCATTCCGGATCTCGAACGCAGCGTTACACCGAAGTTGGCCGCCTATTCAGATTCGGTCACACAGAACGCGGCTTTGTTTGCCAGGATCGAAGCGATTCATCAGGACGTGTTTGACAAACAAACGGTCCAGCTCAACGACGATGCCAAGCGTTTGCTGGATGAAACCTTCAAGAGTTTCGTACGACGCGGGGCAAGGCTGAGCGACGAAGACAAAGCGAAACTGTCTCAGATCAATACGCGACTGGCTCGTTTGTTCACCGACTTCAACCAAAACGTATTGGAAGAAGAGAAAGGGCATGTGACCTGGATTGATGATGAATCGCGATTGTCGGGGATTTCGGAGTCCACTCGCGACGCAATGGCTGTCGCCGCGAAGGAAAAGGGTGGCAAAGCGAAATTTGCAGTGACCAACACGCGTTCGTCGATGGATCCATTTTTGACCAACGCGGACGATCGCGAATTGCGTGAGCAGGTTTGGCGGAACTATTACTTCCGTGCCGACCACGGTGATGAACACGACAACAAATCCATCATTCGGGAAATTCTGAACCTGCGAGCGGCACGAGCAAAATTGCTCGGTTACCCGACGCATGCACATTGGCGGATGGAATCAACGATGGCAGGGACGCCGGATCGTGCGATGCAACTAATGATGAAGGTTTGGCCGCACGCGGTGAAGCGAGTTGCGACGGAAGTGGCGGACATGCAAGCAATCGCCGACGCCGAGATGGAGGCCGCGGGGAAACCAAAGATCAAAATCGAACCGTGGGACTATCGTTACTACGCCGAAAAAGTCCGCCAGGACAAATACGATTTGGACATGGCCGAGGTCCGTCCGTATCTGCAACTGGATCGTTTGACGGAAGCCATGATGTGGTGTGCGGACGAACTGTTCGGATTTGAGTTTCGTCCGGTCAACGATCTTCCTGTCTTTCATCCCGACGTGACCGTTTACGAAGTCGTGCAAAAGACCGATGGCAGTCACGTTGGATTGTTCTACTTGGATCCCTTTGCTCGCGAAGGCAAACGCAGCGGCGCTTGGATGATGGATTATCGAGGCCAATCCGGATGGGAGTTGGATCCCGACGATTCCAATGTGCCAGTTCGCACTCCGATTGTTTCAAACAACAGCAACTTCGTGCCTGCCGCGGATGGCAAGCCTGTTTTGATTTCTTGGGACGATGCCACGACTTTGTTTCATGAATTTGGGCACGCGTTGCATGGGCTTTCCAGCCGAGTGCATTATCCGTCTCAGTCGGGCACCAACGTCGCGCGGGACTTTGTTGAATTCCCATCGCAGGTGCTGGAGCATTGGCTCTCAACTCCCGAAGTGCTGACGAAGTACGCAACCCACCACGAGACCGGTGAGCCGATGCCGCAGCAGTTGCTGGACAAGATCGAAGCGTCGTCCAAGTTCAACAGCGGATTCGAGACGGTCGAGTATTTGGCCTGTGCAATTCTCGATATGAAGCTGCATCAATTGAACGGTGACATCGACATCAGCGAATTTGAAAAATCTGCTTTGGACGAAATCGGAATGCCCGATGAATTGCCGATGCGTCACCGTCTACCTCACTTCAGTCACCTGTTCAGCAGTGACTCCTATTCGGCGGGCTATTACAGTTATCTGTGGAGCGACGCATTGACCGCAGACGCGGCTGAAATGTTCGAGCAAGCGGGCAGTTACTTCGATGAAGCGACCGCTTCAAAATTGTTCGACCACATTTTAAGTGTCGGTGACACGGTGGATCCGGCTGAAACGTATCGCAATTTCCGCGGTCGTGATGTTGACACGGAAGCCTTGCTCCGCAAACGCGGTTTCGCGGATTGAACTGAACGCATCAGTCGATGGCATGCGGGCTCTTGTTGAAAATGAACGTTCGCTCGGGTGAGGCGGCCTTTTCCATCGCTTTCACCGCGTCTCACCTGGTCGGACGATTGGCTTCCAGTTGTTTCTCGAGCTGACGCATGCTTCGAGACAAGAGCACGCGAATGGACACGTCTGTTTTTCCAAGTCGTTCAGCGATGTCTTTCGTGGGCAGCCCTTCAACGTAGCGTAGTCGAATCGCCGTCTGTTGCTCATCGTTGAGCTGTGAGATGGCTTGCGACATGGCGTTGAGGCGAATGTCTTGGCTAACGACCGCGCTGGGCGATGTCATGCTCGCCGCCAGAAGCTGTTCCATTCCCATCACGCTGGCGTCCCCGCCCGAGGCTCCGCCGCCGTGGATGGATTGTTGCCGTCCGGCATCGCGACGTTTGGCATCGAAGTGAAAACGGTGTGCATCGACGACTCGCCGACGTGCAATTTGTTGCAACCACTGCATCACGGAGTACTGGTCCAACGGAGCGGTGGGCAGACTAGAGATGGCGGCCGTCGCGACTTCCTGCAGCAAGTCGTCCACCTCCACCAAGGCCAACAAGTGTTCGCCGGTGATCGAATGGATGAATCGTGACAGAGAAGTATGTTGTTGCCCAATGAATTCGCCGAGTGCATCCACATCACGCTGGCGAATGCGGGCAATCAGCGGGTTCTGATCCGTCGATTCATCGGCGACAGAGTTGTCTTCGGAATTCATGTGACGTGATTCCAATGAATAGGGCAGTGAGGCGGCGATGATGCCTTCGCAGGCGATGTGTGGAGCGGCCCACACCGCGGGATACGCAAGTCCAGTCGGGCCAAACGCATCGTAAGATGCATGCCATCTTACCGAGGTGCTCGCTATCATGGGCACTGGTTGTTGATGCGCGTGCCAACTTAACAATCCCGTTACTGGCTGTTTCTGGTTTCTCACTCCGATTTTTTGGTCTCGCGTCATGACATCAAAATTGTCATCTCGAAACCGATCGTCCAGAACGGCGGATGAGTCCACACTCGATATGGACGCGATTCTGCTGGAGTGTTTGGAGAGTTTGGCTGAGTGCGAAGATGGCGGAACTCCTCAGCGTGTTTGGGAACTTTGTCCCGAATCTCTGCGGCAAGGTGCTCGTTCCGGAGACCGATCCGGACGATTTGTTTTGGTCGAGATGGTGAAGATGAGCATGGCGATTGCCGTGCAGAACGAAAGCCCCTGTTGGTTGCAGGACTACTTCGATGTCTTGCCCGATTGGTTCGATGCTAAATCCGCACCGTTTGATTTGGTCATGGAGGAAATTCAGCTGCGTCGAGAAAGCGGGCAAACGCCTGAGTTCGAAACGTATCAGCAAGGTTATCCTCACCTGCAAGAGTTCCTTCGTCCTTTGTTTTCCGGGGCGGAAGGAATGGATGTTTCCGTTGCGAAGACTCGACGGCGAGGTGTTCCCACCGAGTTCTCCTCGGGCGAAGTGGTGGATGATTTTGAGATCATTCAAAAGCTTGGCGAAGGGGCGTTCGCTCATGTTTATCTAGCGCGGCAGCAATCGATGTCCCGATTGGTGGCGTTGAAGGTATCGTGGGATACCGGCGCGGAGCCTCAGGCATTGGCCCAGTTTGATCATCCCAACATTGTTCGGGTGTTTGATCAGCGACGCGTGATCATTCGCGAATCGAAGGATGACGATGCGGAACTGCATCTGCTTTACATGCAATATCATCCTGGTGGCACCTTGGCGGAGGTGGTTCGCGTCATTCGTGAGCTGCCGCTGCATCAGCGATCTGGGAAGTGTTTTCTGCAGGCGGTTGATCAATCGTTGCTGGATTCAGCTCAGGTGGTTCCTGATCGATCGTCAACACGAGCTTGGTTGGCCTCAAGCGATTGGCCGAAATTGGTCGCGTGGGTTGGGATGCAATTGGCGGAAGCACTGCAAACCGCTCATGACGCCGGTGTGTTGCACCGGGATGTGAAGCCAGCCAACGTGTTGCTCACGGCGGAGGGCTTGCCACAACTGGCTGATTTCAACGTTGCCATGTCGGGGACGGCGGGGCGTGCCGGGGCGGCTTCTTCGATGGGAGGATCAGTCGGTTACATGGCACCTGAACATCTCAATGCGATGAGTCTCTCGCGCGAAGGTGGGCCGGAGCACGTGAAGGAAACGGCTGACTTGTATTCGTTGGCGGTTTTGTTGTGGGAGCTTTGGCAAGGCGCGCGTCCTTTCGACTGTCCCAAAGTGACCGAGTCATGGACCGAATTGTTGGAGACTCAGCACGAGGCACGTCACAGAGAATTGTTGGATCCGGAGCGTTTGGATACGCCTTCCGAACGAGTTCTGGAAAACGTTCTGAGAAACGCTCTGTCGGTTGATCCTGAAATACGTCCCGAGAACGGAGCTGCCATGGGAGGCAGTTTGCGTTTGGCCATGCATCCTGAGGCGGCCAGATTGTTCGATCCGAAACCAGGATCATGGACGCATTGGTTGGGGCGGTTTTCGCCATGGTGGTTGGCGATCTTTTCGATCTTGCTGCCCAACGTAGCGGCCGGGTTCATCAACTACTTTTACAACCACAGCGAAATCATGCCCGAGGAGATGCGTCCGAGCTTGGATGAGTTTGCCATCTGGGTCAATTCGGTCGCGTTCCCTTTGGGAGTTGGGTTGATCATCGTCTACACCCGCGCCTCGGCACGGGCGTTGAAGGCGTCCAGGAACGGCGAGCCAGTCGGGGAAGAAGAGTTGAATTCGATGTTGCGTCTTGGCTATCGCGCCGCTTCGATTGGAGGCACTTGTTGGTTGGTTGCCGGCGTGGTTTATCCGCTGCTCTTGAAAGCTCGTTTTGAGGAGTTCACCAATGGGCAGGCGGTCCACTTCTTTGCTTCGCTGATGATCTGTGGTGGCGTGGCAATGGTTTATCCATTGTTTGCGTTGAGCATTGTTGCCAGTTGCGTGCACTATCCGCGGATGATTCGACCGACCATGCGGGATCCCCATTTCGAAAGGCACGCTCAGAAGATGGTCGGTGACAGTGAATCCTTTTTGCTGATCGCGGTGGTGATTCCGCTGATGGGTGTGGCGTTGATTGTGTTTGGCGAAGGGCAAGCCAAAGAGTATCTGTTACTGGCGATCATCGCGGGAATGATCGGCTTGGTGGGGGCCTTTGCTGCGTATCGCGTGATCGTGCGAACGTGGCGAACTCTGGCCGAAGTCCTCGCCAACGAAACAACGGCCACGCCGCATTGAGGCATGACCGCTGTTTCGGAACACGTGATCCTCACTGCCCATCCGTTGATGCTTGCGGGGCCATCTGGTCCAAGGCCGAACGTAGTGGATCGGCCGTGGAAGCAACCGGTGCGACTTGGTTGGTCACTGGGGTGCTTGGCGTTGGCGTAGTGGCGGGGCCGGTCGCCGGGACAACGGCGGATTCCGCGGGAACGGTCTGTGTCGTTGTGACGCCGATCGTATCGGTCGACGTATCGATCGACGTAGCGGTCGTTTCCACCGACACCGCCTCGGTCACTTCGATGGGTAGCGAATCCATGGAAAAGCATTTGCGATTGTTCCATTCATTCGATTCGAAGAACTCGTCCCAGCTGTCAATCACGACCGTGAGATGTTGCATGCCAATGATCAGCCCGCCACGATTGCCCATGGCCAGCGTTTCAATGGGCAACGACACCTCCACCTGAAGTGCCCCTTGCGCGGGAATCTCACCAGCAACGACCGTTGTGTGAGGGGAATGTGGAAGGGCGCGACCCAATGAACCAATCGCTGTGACGTGGAAGTCTTTCACACAACGATTGCTGTGGTTGGCGATCACGATTCCAAAACGTGGGCCACAGGACTGATCAACGACGGGAAGTTGTTTGACATCGACGATTTCAAGATCGCCAATCTCTTCGGTTGGGACAACGAAGTGTTCTTGTCCCTGACAGATCACGATACCGATCGTGCAAAAGGCGATGAACAGAATCGCCGTGTTCAGTGCTTTGACTGAAAAGGAAGTGCGGTGCATGAGAATGGACCCTGAGTGAATGGCATGGTTTCATAAAAAAGCCCGGCACTCCGTTTGGCGGAGATACCGGGCAATGCTTGGTTGAGATGACGCTCGAGCCCTGCGGGAGAAGAGGCCATCAGGTGATTTGGATCACCAGCATCCCCAGTAGCTGGTGTAAACCGGGGTGTAGTAGTGGTGCACGACGGGCTTGTAGTGCACGACGGGGGTGTAGCTGTACGAGTAGCTGATGGGGCTGTAGTAGCTGTTGTAGTGCCCATAGCCATAGCTGCGATGGACGTAGCTGCGATAGCCATAGCTGCCGCGGAAGCGTCGGTAGCAGGCGGCGACCGCTTCTTCGGAATCCACTTCGTCGCCGTCATTCAGCAGCGATTCCACGTCTGCCATTCCCAGTTCGATGTCATTGTTGGTCGAAGCGTCGGTGGAGGTCAGTTTCGTGGTGTTGTAGTCGTTTGCGGCCAACATGGCCATCAGGTTGTCGTCGGCTTTGGCAGCGGTGCCAGCAACGCAGAAGGTCAAAGCCAAAGCAGCGGTGATCAGGGTTCGTTTGGACATCGTTCAGTCTCCGGTCTGTTTTTTTGCGGCGGATGAAGTTCGCCAGCGAGTTTGCCGCGTGTCTCGCTGTCGTGCGTCTTGTGACTGAACGACCAAGCGGAGGTGTCCGGAAGTTGTTACGAGGAAAACCCAAGAATCTCCCGTGCATCGCGAATGGATGCAGAAAACGCGGTGTTTTTGTTGTCAAGAAAATTCGGAAAGAACGGAAACACTGTCCGTCAACCGTTGAGTTAGTCAAATTTTGTCCTCGTACGAGCAAGGCGAAATACAGACATGCCTCACCTAAACGTGTTCGCCCAACGAGTGCAGCGACGCGAAAGGTAAAAAACTCCGCGAAACAGCTCGCAAACAGGTAACAGAGGGCGGACTTGTTCGCTTGGAAACTATCGCACCCGCGCGTGCGTCTGTTTCCTTTCTCTTTCGCGAGCAAGACCATGACCTTCTCCATCCAACGTTTCTGCTTCTGTGCTAGTTTCTTGATCGGGGGAACCCTGGTGTCGTCAGCGGACGACGAGTTGTTCTCGAAAGTCGATATCGAGTCTGTTTTCACCACAGCTTCCTCGACTCACGCTTCGGTGAAGTCGCAGGAATCGAATTTGTCCCTTGGATCTGGTCAGCAACCCAACGTTCGTGATTTGGACGATCTGTTCGATTTGGTTCGCCAGTTCGATCCTCAGGCGACTCGAGAACTCGGTACCGTTCGCCGTCAGCAAATGATCGGCGACATGAAGAAAACGGTCCGATTGACTGTCCAAGGCGACGCCGGCCGCGTGCTGATTGAATTGGAGCTTGTCGTACTCTCGGCCAAACCTGTCGCCAACGAACGAGATCTTTGGATCGGTTTGATGCAGGCCGCGAATACGGACGATTCGACATTCTTTGCGGTACGAAACGACGACGAGAATTCCCGTCGTCGATTGGTGTTGCGATCGAGTGAATCCAGCGTGGGAATGACGCGTGATTCCTTGCGAGACCGTCTCAAGGCGTTCGGCCAATTCGCGGTCGAGCACTCAGGATTCTGGCAGCCTCTCTCGGCGGCCGCCAAGCAGCCAAAAAAGCCAGCCGAGGAGGTCAGTCAGCCGGAACAGCCGAAGGAAAACGAGTTTTCTCTGATTGGTAACTGGGTCGCCACGCCCATCAAAGGGGAGGCGTACGCAATTCAATTTCAGGATGGCGATGCAGGTGAACGCCCGTTTCAGTTGGTTCACGTGAAGGACGGGAAATCAACGGTTTCGTCTGGGAAATACGGATTTCAGAGCGGTTCGTTGAGTTTGAAATCGGGCGAGGGCGCGCCGCTGACCAGCCCCCTGTCCTGGAAAGATGCCAACCAGTTTGAGCTGCAGATTGGGGCGGCCAAGGTTTCTTTCCAGCGACAGCCGTGATTTTCGGTAACACCCGTCTGCGTTGTCCGCTGAGTGAGTTGTAACCCGTTCCAAACCACCTGACCCTTGAGGTGATTTCATGTTTCGCTGCCGCCTGACTCGAACACTTCGAATCGTTTTTCATCGCTGGATGTCGCTGCTCTGCCCGGCTGTTTTGCTGGTGCTGGCGTCCCCAGCCTCCAACGCCATGGCGGGCGGGGAAACCTACCAAAAAGCATTGCCGTCGACGGTGTGGATCATCACGGCCAACGGCGAAGACCAAACCTCGACCGGTACCGGCGTCTTCATCGACACGGACCGAAAATTGGTGCTGACCAACGCTCACGTGGTCGGCGACAGCCGCACGGCCGTTGTTTTCTTCCCCGAAAAGAAGAACGGAGAAACGATGGTCAAACGCAAGGAATACCTCGATTCTGTGTTGAAACTCGCTCAGCCGGGCCGCATCGTCGCGGTCGATCGACGACGCGATCTGGCGCTGATCGAGTTGGCAGAGGTGCCTGAGCGGGCCGAAGCGATCACGTTAGCCGAAACCAGCGTCTCTGTTGGCGACTCCGTGGATTTGATCGGAAACCCAGGCGGATCAGATGTCCTGTGGGTCTACACCAGCGGCACGGTGCGATCGATTTATCAAAAGAAGTTCAAATCGGATCACGGCGAGCATGATTTCCGCGTCGTGGAAACGCAAACCCCGATCAAGCCCGGAGATAGCGGCGGACCCGTCGTGAACCAAAACGGCGAATTGATCGCGATCGCTCAGTCGTTCTCCCCTTCGCAAAATTTGGTCAGCTACTGCGTTGACGTTCAAGAAATCAAAGGGTTCGTGAACGGCCCGTGGAAAGCCGCCCCGCTGGGGACCAAAGCCGTCCTGAAAAATGCGGAAGTCGATTTTGAACTGCATTCGACCGGCCACTACGAGATCAAGCAAAAGTTAAGCTCCGGGGCGACTCAGTCGGTCTTCGTGGCCAAAGACACAGAGTACTTTCAGCGGGCCGATGTCCGCCGCGTGTGGTCGCTGGTTTCGGTGAGCCGTGACGAACCGAGCACCGAGCTGATGATGCGACTGATGCGTCAAAATTCTGCGACCAAGATTGGTGGATGGGTCGTCGAGAAGAACGGAAACGGTGAATTCCTCATCCTCTACGTCGCGAAATTGGATGCCACGGCTCCCGATGAAGCCGTTGCGGCCTCGATCGACTATGTGGCTCGCATCGCGGGAGCCATGAGCAAGCAATTGAAGTCTCAGGCGACGGAAGTCACCCCTGCTGAGACTCCTACCCAGACGCTGGCCTCGTGGCTGGCAAAGTGATTTCGGCCTCTAAAAAAGTTTCTGACTTTTCCTGTAACGTTCTCGCTGCCTCTTCGCTTGGCAGTTTGTAAGGCAACTCATCGCCAATCACTCAAGACAAACTTCCCAACGACCGGAGACAGAACGATGAAAATTCAAGCAAAGAAATGGATCTTGGCCGCTTCCGTGATCAGCACCGTGGCTGGAAGCACGATCGAAGCCGAAGCCTGCGGCGGAGCACGTCGCGGCGGAATTTCGCGAGTCGTATCGCAACTCCACTCGAGTCGTTCGGCAAGTCGCTACCGTACGCCAACGCCACGCTACTCGGCCCCCCACTACTCACAGCCTCAGCACTCGCAACCGCATCACTACGCTCAGCCCGCCCCGACCTATCGCTCCACTCCCGTCGGTGTTCCTGCAACGTCGATTGCACCGCAAACGGTTCAAGGCCAATTTGCCCCTCAAGCCGTGAGCCAGCCAGTCGCCCAGCCGCAAACCTTCGCGGCACAGACACCACAACAACGCGTGGCACAACCGCAGGTCAGTGCTTCTCAACCCGTCGCGGCCCAGTCGCAGCAAGTCGCCACTCAGCGGCAAGCGGCTCCGCAACAAGCTGTGTCTCAGCAACCTGTCTCGCAGCCCGTTGCGGCTCAACCAGCAGCGACCCAAGCTGCCGCCAACCAGCCCGCCGCCTCGGCGAAGGATTCCGCACTGGCCATGCTGGCATCGATCAATCAACGAACTGCCCAGCCGGCACAAGCGGCTCCTGTGGCTCAGGCACCTGCCAACACGCAGATCCCAAGCTTCGGCTCCGCCACTTCGGCTTCCAGCGTTCAACCCGCGGCCCAACCCCACGTTGGATCATGGAGTGTGACGCTTCCTGGCAACCAATCGGTTGCCTTGAAGCTGAACTCGGATGGTTCGTTCGTTTGGGCCGCCTCCAAAGATGGATCCACCAGCCAGTTCAGTGGGCAGTATGTGCTGAACAACGGCAGCTTGACTTTGGTTCGTTCGAACGACCTGCAGAAAATGGTCGGCACCTGGACCGCGACGCAGAGCGGCTTCGTGTTCCAAGTCGGTGGTGGCACCAACGGTGGCCTGAACTTCACCCGCTCGTGAGCTCGGAATGGACTATCATGCAGCGGTTTCTTGGTTCCGCTGCATGAGGTGTTTCGGTGCGACATTGGATTGGTTTTCGAATCGCAACGTTTGCGATTCTTTGCTCGTTGAGCGTCTCGGTTTCGGCACAGCAGTTGGACGCTTCCAAACTGAAAGCTGAAACGCAAACGCACCGCGATCTGCTCTACCGAACGGGCGACGACCTGACCGATTATCAAAGAAGTCGTTGCCGTTTGGATCTCAATCATCCCACCGATTCACCCGGTTTCTCAACGGTGGTTTGGTTTCACGGCGGCGGGCTGACCGGAGGCAACAAGACGTTTCCGGATGGTCTGAGGGATCAAGGCTTCGCGGTTGCCACGGTCAACTATCGACTGCATCCAAAGGTGGAGTCACCCGCCTACGTCGAAGACGCCGCAGCAGCGGTGGCTTGGGTGGTCAAGAACATCGCAGAGTTTGGAGGCGACCCGGATCGCGTGTACGTCAGCGGGCATTCGGCCGGCGGCTATCTCACCAGCATGGTCGGTTTGGACAAACGGTGGCTTGCCAAACACGATGTGGATGCGGATCGTCTTGCGGGTTTGATTCCCTACAGCGGGCACACCATCACGCACTTCACCGTGCGAAGAGAACGTGGGATCGGAAAACATCAACCCATCGTGGACGAAATGGCACCGCTCTTTCACGTGAGAGCCGATGCACCTCCGTTGTTGCTCATCACCGGCGACCGGACATTGGAAATGGTGGGACGCTACGAAGAGAACGCCTACTTATGGCGAATGATGCAGGTGGTCGGGCATCCCAACACGCAGTTGATGGAACTGGACGGTTACGACCACGGGCAAATGGCCGATCCCGCGCATCCGTTGCTGGTGCGATTCATTCAGGGATTGGAAAAGGACTGACCAACCCACAAACATTGCCCGGTTCCAAGAACGCGAGATTGGTGATGCCGTAGGTGCGGATGTCCCAATCGCCCGGCGGAAGTTGATCCGTCTCAAACGTGGTATCCGTCTCGACCACCAGCACGCTTCCCGGCGGGCCATATTGTTGAACTCGCGTGATAATTGCTTTTAGTTTTTTATAGTCTTCGGGGTCAGTCCACATCCGATAGGGAGGACTCATGAAAACGATCCAAGCGGTGTCATCCTCTGGTGTCGCGGGCTTCAAAAGCTGATCAGCCAATACAAACGCGTCGCCCGTGACCAAGCGGACTTTGTCTTCGATCCCAAGACGCTGCGTGGTGTCCCGAATCTGTGCGATCGCTTTCCGCATCGGTTCCACCAATACCGCCCGGGTGCAACCGCGGCTGATTGCTTCCAGACCCAAAACTCCTGTGCCCGCGAACAAATCAAACGCGATGGCTCCGCGGCAGGCACGGCCCAAAATGTTGAACAGGTTTTCCCGGACGCTATCACGCATCGGCCGAGTGAATTCTTCGCCGTGGTAAGTGACCGGGCGACCTCGCATGTCCCCGCCAATAATTCTCAGCTTGGTCGGCTTTCCGTCGGCGGTCCCACCCTTGGTGTTCCGCTGCTTGGGTTTGCTACGTCGATTGTTGGTGCGATTGGATTTCATCGAGGCATCGTAACCTAGGTTTCTGTCTTGCCACAGGTCGCACTTGCCACAGGTCGCGGCATCGTCCTGCTGTCGAAAACCGATCGCCACCGGTCATCGGCCAACAGTCGCTCCGCTATCCGTTTCGTCGATGAATTTGCGACCGACTTCCCGATACAAAAACACGCAACGCCCTGCCCTGCAATCTCGCCCGATGGATTGGTTCAGCGGTTGAGTCTTGGTCAGTGGGCAACGACCCTCAGTTCGGAGATTGGCACTCGACACAGGCATTCTGATCCGAAGTCGGTTGACGCTGACTCGGGAGAAAGCAAGGCGGTCAGCGTCTCCGAAAAACCGTCCCACGTGCAACGAAAACGCACCAGCATCCGAGAACCGAGGTCGCGTTGCTCCACCAGGGAAACCGGGAAGCACCACTCTCCGTTTTGAATGCCTTCGGCGGCACAGGTCCCGTGATCCGACAGTGAGGAAAGCCGGATCGCTTCGGGCCGCAGGAGCAAGAACCGTTGATTAAAATTCTTGCCATCGATCGTCTGCAGCACCTCGCCCAGTTCTGGACAGAAGACCAAGACGGCTTCCAGATCCAATCGATTGCATGGAGGTGACCCGAGTGCCAAGGCGACGGCCACCGAGTTCGGTTGGCGATAGATGTCTGCCGGAGCACCCATTTGAAGGATCGTGCCTTGGTCCATCACGACGATTTTGTCAGCCAAACGCATGGCCTCATCGCCGTCGTGAGTGACGTGGACAAACGTCGGCGATTCGGGAGCACTCGACAAATCGGCAAGGTGATCCAGCAGGTTCTCCGTTGCTGATCGATCGATCGCAGCCATGGGCTCGTCCAGCAAACACACCGCCGCTTTGCGAATCAGTGTTTTCGCGAGTGCGACGCGACGCCGTTGACCGCCACTGAGCGTGTCCGGTCGCCGCGACATCCAAGCGGGATCCAACTGCAGCGATTTGGAGATCCATCTCATCCGCTGGTTCACTTCCGCCGAAGAATGTCGTTGGCCGGGACTGGCTTCCACCGCAATCCGAAGTGTTTGCTCGACCGTCAAATGCGGGTACATCGTGTCATGTTGGAACAGCAATGCGACGTCCCGCTTGCGAGCCGCGAGAGAATTGACGTTATCTCCCTGAATCAAAACTGATCCGGTTGAGGGGGCGATCAGACCCGCGATCCCGTGCAGAAGCGTGCTCTTGCCACTGCCACTCGAACCCACGACCACGCAGTACTCGCCCTGCAAGAGGGACAGGTTGAAGTCCCGCACAACCGTCTGCGAACCCCGCTTGAGCGATAATGACGTGAGTTGTAGCGAGTGCGAAGGCATCGAGAATCAACCGCCGCGGTGGGCTGCTCCAGAAATAAGGTTGGCGACGCATTGTAACCCGTTGGCCGCCAGCTCTCGATTCATGAGCGGCAAACCGTGTCCCCCGAAAGGGCCGGCTTGGCGGCTTAGACGGGTGACGGCCCATTACAATGGAGTGTGTCCGGTGCGATGGCCTCTCAACTATCAGCGAGACAGGAACGAATCAGGGAGGATTGCATGTCGCATCAAGTGCGCTATCCCAGAACACAGGAACTATCCCACGACGTCCCGCCCGGAGAACGATCATGCCTCTCAAGCAACAAAAAACGTTCCGTCATTTCCAGGTGTTCGCAATCGCGATTACCTTGTTTGCCGCCGGTGGTCTGACCTTGCTGGCAATGGATTCCGAATCGAAAACGTCGGCCAAGTTGCTGAATGAGGAGGCAACGCAGGCAACGGATGAGGCCGGTTCTGCCGAAGAAGAATTTGTTCCACCGACGAAAGCGGAGCTGAGGAGAAAGCTCAATCGCATTCAGTACGACGTGACCCAGAATGCGGCAACGGAACCAGCGTTTCGAAACGCTTACTGGAACAACAAAAAGAAGGGCGAGTACCACTGCATCGTGTGCGACAAGCCGTTGTTCAAGAGCGACACCAAGTTCAAATCCGGAACCGGTTGGCCCAGTTTCTTCGAACCAATCGAAAAAGACGCGGTCGGATATGAGACCGACTACAAAATGTTCTTTCCGAGAACGGAAGTGCACTGCGAACGCTGCAAGGCACACCTCGGCCACGTGTTTGACGACGGGCCCGCACCGACTGGAAAAAGATACTGCATGAACAGCGCTTCGATGAAATTCATCGAAGCAAACTCACGCGAGGAGAAATGATTTCTCCCGACTTCGTCGATCAACCGTCGACGATGATGCCCATGCTGCGAGCGGTGCCCTCGATCATGCGAACGGCTTGATCGATATCGCGAGCGTTCAAGTCAGCCATCTTCTTTTGAGCGATCTCTTCGCACTGGGCACGGGTGACCGTGGCGACCTTGTCCTTGTTAGGAACGCCACTGCCTTTGGCGATTCCGGCCGACTGCATCAACATGGATGCGGCTGGTGGGCTCTTGGTGATGAAGTCAAAGCTACGGTCGTTGTAAACCGTCACGATGACTGGAATGGGTGTTCCGTTGTATTCCTTGGTTCGGTCGTTGAACTGCTGAACAAATTGTCCCAAGTTCACGCCGTACTTACCCAGCGACGTACCAACAGGAGGGGCGGGAGTGGCTTGACCGCCGGGGACTTGAAACTTGGCTTGGCCGGTGACTTGTTTTGCCATGGGTGTCGCTAATAGCTGGTAAGGACCGCAACGCTCGCGGTGCCCCTGTCGCATCATTCAAAGCGAACGGGGCGGAAATTCCGGAGTTTCGATGGGGTCAGGGTTGGAGGAATCTGTATTGGTTCAGTGGGGACGATCCTGAAGGGACCGAAATTCGCCGAAGACGAGCTCGGGCGAATGACGCATCTTATCCGAGATTTTGGATCCTACAACGGCTCGACTTGCCAGTGATCCAGTTCCATCGGGACGCTACGTCCAAAGATGTTGATGATGACCGTCACGCGGCCATTGGCTTCGTCAACCACGTCGACTTCGCCTTCTTGGTTCTCGAAGTTGCCCTCTTTGACTCGCACTCGATCGCCGACCTTGAATGGGATCGCGGTCTTGATCGGAGCTTCGTCCTCGTCTTCGACGGCGGGACGGTTGATGAACCGTTCGACATCTTCGGGTTCCATCGGCATGGGCTTACCAGCCGAGCCTGTGAAATCGCTGATACCGCCAACTTCACGGACCAAGAACCACGTGTCGTCGTTGATCGACATGTAGACCATGATGTAGCCGGGCAGCAATTTGCGTTTGCTGACACGGCGTTTGCCGTCACGAGTGAACGTCGCAACGTCTTCCGACGGGACAACGATGTCACCGAAGTACTCGCCCATGCCTTCCATGCGAACCTTCTTGCGAAGGGCTTCCGCAATGGAATCTTCGCGGTTGAAGGCGACTTTCAGGATGTACCAATCCATCGGTGACTCATCGTTCACTTCTGGTTTGGGAGGTTCGTTTGGATCGACGGGAGCCGGTGGTGGCGGAGCGGGCGCTTCAGAGGCGGATGGAGCGGCTTCGGTTTCTGGCGAGTCGACGTCTTTCACGTCTTCGTCACTCACGATGTGACTCCGATGAAGTTGAAGATGAATTGCCAGAGAACATCGAACAGGAACAATGTGATGGCAAGGAAGAAGATGGTGAAAATCACGACAACCGATGCGCGGATCAGTTCATCCTTGCTGGGCCAAGTCACCTTGTTCATTTCGGCTTCGACCGCGATCAAAAAATCGGCGAATCGGGGCCAGTTGACGACTCGGAAGCCAAACCACAGTCCTGCAGCGAGCAGAACCCCGGGGATCACACGAGCGGCCATGGACGCATCGCCCATCGTCGCGGGCAGAAACGTGTACAAACGCCAGCAACCCAAAGCGACGACCACCCAAACGGCGAGGGCCGTCAGTTGGCGAACGATCCGGCCTTGGTTGGCTTTGTACACACCGGCATGGAACAGTTCGCTGCTCAGCGAACTGCCCCCGGCGCCGGCCGTGCCGGATTGGGTTAGATCTTTGGACACCCGTGGACTCCTTCGTGAATTGATTCTGGTGTTGAGCCGGTTGGGTCAGGAGCCATGGGGCTCGAACCTCGACCGCAAACACATCCTGTCAATTGCGGTGGCGGACCAGAATTCTGGACAGCAGGGGCGGCGAGAGTCGAACTCACAACCGCTGGTTTTGGAAACCAGTGCTCTGCCAATTGAGCTACGCCCCTGAAATAGCGATAAGCCACTAGCTTTCGCTAACAGCTTATCGCTAATAGACAACTTACTGCAAATGCAGATTAATCGATGATCTTGGTGACAACACCCGAACCGACGGTGCGTCCACCTTCGCGAATAGCGAAGCGAACACCGTCATCCATAGCGATCGGCTTGTGCAATTCGACTTCGACCTTGACGTTATCGCCAGGCATGCACATGTCGGCACCGACCAAGTTGGCGGTTCCGGTGACGTCGGTCGTGCGGAAGTAGAACTGTGGACGGTAACCGCTGAAGAATGGCGTGTGACGTCCGCCTTCATCCTTGCTCAAGCAGTAAACCTCTGCTTCGAACTTGGTGTGAGGCGTGATGCTGCCTGGCTTTGCCAGAACTTGACCACGTTGGATGTCTTCGCGTTTCACACCGCGGAGCAAGCAACCAACGTTGTCGCCAGCACGGCCTTCGTTCATTTCTTTGCGGAACATTTCGACACCGGTGCAGGTCGTCTTGGTCGACTCGCTGCCCAAACCGATGATTTCGACTTCTTCGCCGACTTTGACCACACCACGCTCGATACGACCGGTAGCGACGGTACCGCGACCTTCGATCGAGAAGACGTCTTCGATCGCCATCAAGAATGGCTTGTCGTCTTCGCGGTCTGGTTCAGGAATGTACTCGTCCAACGCGTCCATCAATTCGCTGATGCACTTGCTGGCGTCTGGGTCCGCTGGGTTGTTGTAAGCGGGGAGCGAGCTACCGCGAACGACTGGCACGTCGTCGCCTGGGTAGTCGTACTTGCTCAACAATTCGCGAACTTCCAACTCGACCAACTCGAGCAGTTCTTCGTCATCGACCAAGTCGCACTTGTTCAAGTAAACGACGATGTAAGGAACGCCAACCTGACGACCGAGGAGCACGTGCTCCTTGGTTTGAGGCATGGGGCCGTCGGCAGCCGACACAACCAAAATTGCACCGTCCATCTGGGCGGCACCGGTGATCATGTTCTTGACAAAGTCAGCGTGGCCGGGGCAGTCGATGTGAGCGTAGTGACGGCTGTCTGTTTCGTATTCAACGTGAGCCACCGCGATCGTCACGGTCTTCGTTGCGTCACGAACGGTACCGCCCTTGGCGATATCCGAATAACCCTTCGCTTGTGCCAAGCCCTTTGCGGCTTGAACAGCGAGGATAGCACCCGTCGTCGTCGTTTTGCCGTGGTCAATGTGACCAATCGTACCTACGTTGACGTGGGGCTTGGTACGTTCAAATTTGTCCTTAGCCATTCTGGTTCACCTGCATTCGCGATCCGCACCACTGTCTTCGGGGAGATACGCTCCTCGAAAACCCTTGCTGCCGTCGACCGCGTTCACACCCACGGGGACTCGCCGGCAATTCGGCCGTGTTGATCGCATTCGATCTACTGAAAATCGAAACGAAACAAAAACGATGTTGCGTTTGTTTCAGTCCCCGCGAGGAATGACTGTCACAAACGACTTGAAGCTGCTGATGGGATTTGAACCCATGACCTCATCCTTACCAAGGAGGCGCTCTACCCCTGAGCTACAGCAGCGAAGCGGGTGAAGGGAATCGAACCCTCGTATTCAGCTTGGAAGGCTGCTGCTCTACCATTGAGCTACACCCGCGGTGCAACAAATTGTTGCGGTGTTTCTTCTTGCAACGCACAGGTGATCTTCGCCATTGGAACATCACTTGTCAGCCCGTTGCCGGCTATCCTAGCCGTTCACCCCGTGGGTGCGGAACCGCCTGACGACAAGTTCAGCGGCTAGGTTTCGCTTCTTCAGTGGGGGCTACTGGATTCGAACCAGTGTAGGCATAGCCAGCGGATTTACAGTCCGCCCCCTTTAACCACTCGGGCAAACCCCCAAATTTTGTTGCTCCTTTTCAGATACATGGATCTGTGTTTCAGAGCGTCTTTCTTCTACCGGTTGTGGGACCGGTTCGGATCTGTTTTTCCTGCGTTGCAGTTGGTTTCAGTTGTCTGTTGTTCGGTTTCAGCCCCGCCAGCACTGAATTGAAAGTACCGCAGGCACCAAAACGACCTTGCAAGAGCCAACGGAGGGATTCGAACCCACGACCGGCTGATTACAAATCAGCTGCTCTGCCAACTGAGCTACGTTGGCCAGCTCACGTTTTCCCCGGGGGGACACCGATGGACCGGCCTCGCGACGGGGAAGGCAGAGTGTACCGATCCGCGAACGGGCGACAAGACGGAATTGGCCTCAAAATCGGTCCGCTCACAAATTTCTTGTCGGTTTTTCGGCAATCCGGCAGCCCATCGCCAACCTGTGACCATTCGCCAGCCCAAGCACTGCGAGCTCATGGCAATTCGTAGACGGCATAGGTGGAATTGGACTGGTCATCGGCTGGGTAAATCTGCACCAACGGCAACTCCGGGCCGACCACACGGCGGTCCACCACAATCCAGTCGCACCCATACTTTCGACGAAGCTGTCGAAGTTCGTCGTATCGAATGGTCACCCGCATGGTGGATAGCCGAGCGGGATACACTTCCAAGAAACGCTTTGCCCACTCACGCAGGCTGCCGGCATCTTGAGGTGTATCCTTCCAGTTGACCACTTCGGCTCGATGGGCGTACCACTTGAACGTTTGTTGGTGGCGGGGGGTGAGCAGAATCGCGTCCTCCGGAGTGCTGGCGCGGATGAACCAGCACACGTTCAACCAATCACGCATGGTTCGTTGTTGTTCGGCGTAGTCGGCATTGGCATGCATCCCCAGCAAACGGTTGCTGACGGAAACGGGAACGCCCGGCCGGATGTGATTCCATGATGTCCATGCGAATCCCAGAACCAGAGCCAAAATAGCGACAGGCTGAACAATTCTGGCACGCAGCGAGATGATTCCGACGTCGGGGCCACGGACCGGACTGCAAAGCAAACGCACCAGCACGCAGGCCAGCGTGAGCGGTGTCACCGCGTCCGCCAGCCGGAACCAGTAGAACCGCAGCCACTTCGCGGCTTGATCGGGATAAATTGCCGGTAGCAGGCCAAGCACCAACCCGGCCAAGCTGATGCACATCGCACCCACCGCGAACGAGCTCAGGATCTGAAAGGCCGTCAGCGATTGGTGCAGAGGCTCCTGCGTTCTGTCCGCGTCGACGTTGGCGGGAATTGACGTCGAAAGGTGGTGTCTGCAGCGGCGGAGCACCCATCCGCAAGCAGCAGCGCAGGCCGCCGTGAGCAACGCATGTCGAACGTACCAATCAACATGAAACGCGGCGGGCATCAAATGATGTGAGATCCGGAAGTATGCGTAGATTCTGGCTGCGGAAATTTGCTCCGCCTCCGGCACGCCCCAGGACATTGCCGCTGCGGGAAGCACGCCCAGCAGCGACAAGCCGCCTCCGATGAACAGGCCGAGACTCCAGAAAGATGGTCGGGACTTCGCAGCGGAAGCCGAATCAGACGGTCGGACATTCAGGTATCGGACGGGTGAACGCTCGGTGATCCAGAATGCGATGGCAGCTGCCACCACCGACCATCCACCGGTGAGCACGTGAATGCCAGCCGCCGCACCAAACCAAATCCACCCCGCGGACCATCGCCTCCGCGTGATTTCGGAAAGCCCCAACAGAACCAATCCGTAGGCTGGAACTTTCGCCTCGGTCCCGCCGACGACCCATTCGCCGGCCAAATTGCCATGTTCGATTCCCAGGATCCAAAGCATGAGAATCGGTAGGCTGCTTATCGCAGGCATTCGAAGGGAATTTGTCAGACGCAGCAGGCCAACCGCCAGCATTCCCCATCCAACGATTCGTCCGATCCAAGCGGTGGTTGCCAACGAGCAAAACTTGGTTGGCCAACCGAACAACCAGTAGTAGGTGGCGTGGGCTTTCCCGGAGGACGCGAACAGATCCTCGGAACACCAATCGGGTTGCCAGAAGTTCTTTGCCTTGACGAGATAGTGAGCCTCGTTGACCCCCGGTGCGGCGTCGCCGGCGTAGATGAAGCACAACCCAAGCAACGCGATCCAAACACATAGGGTCGACAACCAACTTGAATTCATACGGCTCGAATCCGTGGAGCCGGAGCCGGTCACGGTGCCGCCCATCGGATGGCCGCCAACATACTTGTGATGCTGGCTTTGTTCTGCCAAGCCAGATCCATCGCGGTGCCGTGGTCGACGCTGGTGCGAATGATCGGCAATCCCAGCGTGACATTGACCGCATCGTCAAATGACAACGCTTTGAGGGGGATCAAACCCTGATCGTGATACATGCATACGTAGACATCGATTCGTTCACGCATGGATGGCGTGAACGCGGTGTCAGGCGAAAGAGGGCCTTCCACCGACCAGCCTTGTTGGCGGGCTTGGTTGATTGCGGGTTCAATGATGTTCTGCTCTTCACCATGACTGAACAAGCCATTTTCGCCGGCGTGAGGGTTCAAACCGCAAACGCCGATCCGCGGCGGTAGCAGGCTGCCACGGTTTTGGTGGCGACGTTGAACGGTTTCTCCTGCGAGCTGAATGGTCCGGACCAGCGAATCGCTGTTGAGTTGAGCGGCAACATCCGCGACAGGGATATGAATGGTTTCCAACACACACGCAATCGTGTCGCTGGCCAACATCATTCGTACGTCAGCAGCATGTCCGAGGATGGATTGCCCAGCTCGGTCGGCCAACAGTTCCGTGTGACCGGGATAATGAATGCCCGCCTGATGCCAAGCCTCTTTTTGAATTGGCCCGGTCACGACCGCGTCGACGTTACCCACGACAGCCGCATCAATGGCGGCCGTGACGGTTTTAAACGAGGCCCGGCCAGTCGCGGCGCTAAAGCTTCCCGGCTGAAAGTTTGTCAATTCATCTGCGGTCAGTTTGCCACAATCGACAATTCGTCCCCTGGGTGCATCGCCTGGTTCATCAAGTTCGCTGAGTGTGTCCAGGTCCGCCAGGTCGATAATGGGTGGAGCCGGGCAACTCAATTGCTCCGCTGCCTTCGCAAAAATCTTCGCGTCACCAAACAGCAATGGCAAACCAAGGAACTGAACCTCTGGCAGATGCCACGCACGCAGTGCGATCTCGGGTCCGATTCCCGCGGCGTCTCCCATGGTGATGGCAAATCGTGGGCGTCGGACTCGTGCTTGGCTAGACGAAGATGATTCAGAAGTACTCACGGTGTTGATTGCAGTCGTTGATTCTTGTCAGTCCGTCACGACTGTTCGTTGGTCTTGATGTTCGATCGGCCTCGGGGGCCCAAACGTCCGAACATCCGATCCAGCTCATCGCGGCTGAAGAACAATGCCGTCGGACGACCGTGAGGACAGTGGTGAGTCTCGTGATACAGGTCCTTCTGCTCAAGCAGGCTGGTGATCTCTTCCGGCGTAAGCGGGTCGCCGGCCTTCACTGCTGCTTTGCAAGCGACGGTGCTGAGCAAGTGATTCAAAAGATCCTTTGGGTTGGGGTCTCGGCCCGCACCCATCACGGATTCCAGCACGGTGCGAAGCATTTCCGCGGGCGGCTTGTTTGGAAGCATGGCAGGATACGATTGGATCAAAATCGTTTCGCCACCAAAGTCTTCGATCTCCAAACCGATTCGGCTGAGCGTGTCTTTGACTTCCAATGCGGCGGCACGTTCAGCCGGTGTCAGCGAGACGGGTTCCGGGACCAACAATCGCTGAGCTTCGAGACTGGCGTTCTCGTGCAATACTTTTTGGCAAACGCGTTCGTAAAGCACCCGTTCATGCAAAGCATGTTGGTCGATGACAACCATGCCTTTCTCGTCTTGTGTGACCAAGTACCGCTGATGCACCTGGAATCCAAGGTGACTCACGCTGGGTGCGGGAATGCCTGGTTGTGAGGAGTCATGGCTGGTCGGCGTTAGCGATTCTGAAACATCGCCATCCCATGGCGTCATTTCGATGCCCTCGGCATGTGCCGATGGTCGAGCGATTCCGGCTCCGGACGACTCGGGGAGGCTCGGCGGTGCAAACGAGGATGCTGACCCGCCGAATGGTTTGAAGTCAGGAACACGACTCGTTCCCACTCCGGAACCCGCATGGTGGATCGGTTCAGCGTTGCCCAGCATTTGAGAATTGGAGCTGGATCCCGTTCCAATGGTTGTGGGATCCACCGACGAGGACGAGTTTCCTCCGCGAGCCCACTCGATCACCGATTGTCGTTGCTCGTCGACTTCTTGAGGCCTCATTCCCATGACGGATTCGGGAACGGTTTTGCGTTGTTCCTCTTCGTTCATCGGTTCTGGAATTGGATTGGGGCCAACCCGCTGTGTCATATCAGTGGACAGAAATCGCTGGCGCAACGTCTGTAGTAGGCGGCTGTAGACACGTCCGCTGTCGGTGAAACGAACTTCCAACTTCGCCGGGTGAACGTTGACATCGATCATCTCGGCAGGCATTCGCATCCGCAGAAAGCACACCGGATGGCGACCGACCATCAGCATGCCTCGATAGGCTTCGCCCAAAGCGTGTTGTAGAGCGCGGTCGCGGATGTGGCGGCCATTCAGAAACAGATACTGCATCCGGTTGTTTCCGCGACTGACCGATGGATCACAGGCGTAACCGGTGATCTGAACCGTTTCGTCTTGGTTTTCGATCGGGATCAACGCGTCGGCGATTTCGGTTCCGAAGAATGCTTCGATGCGATCCGCCCAACGCGTGGTCGGCAGCAAATCAAACATCTCTTTCTCACCGTTGCGAAGCACAAAGTGCACTTTTGGATTGGCCAGTGCCAACCGAGTGAAGGCTTCGACGATGTGTCCACGTTCGGTCTGCGGTGTCTTCAGGAATTTGCGTCGGACCGGCGTGTTGAAGAATAAATTGCGGACTTCAATCACCGTGCCCACCGGGCACCCGCACGGTCCGGGCGTTTCAATCACGCCGCCGCGAATGTCGATCTGGCTGCCGCCGTCTTGTCCTTCGGCGCGGCTGCGAATCGTCATCTGCGAAACACTGGCGATCGACGCCAGCGCTTCCCCGCGGAAACCCAAGGTGCCGACGTGGAACAGCGATTCATCGTCGGGCAGTTTGCTCGTCGCGTGACTCGTCACGGCCAACGGCAGTTGTTCCGCGGTCATGCCGCACCCGTCGTCGCTGATGCGGATCAGCTCCACGCCGCCGCCTTCGAGCGTCAGTTCAATTCGTGTCGAGCCCGCATCAATGCTGTTTTCCAGTAACTCTTTGACTACCGACGCCGGACGCTCAATGACCTCGCCCGCAGCGATCTGATTGACCAGTTGCGGTGGCAGTTGACGAATGATCCGAGGAGGATTTGCTGGTTCGGACGTCGGTTGGGCGGTCGATGTGCTCATGTCTCTAACCTAACCCACGACGCCGCAATCGCACCAGGATCAACTTTGCTGAGGTCGCACCAAATCCCTTTCGGCGTTGATTCAATCGACTCAATTTCACCAATCGCTTCAGCTTCCAGATGCGGTCGGTTTCCCTGAACGAAGCAACTCCGTCTCGCCGATCCGATCGAGCAATTTGACGCCAAATCTGGGTTAGAATCGGGCCGCCTTTCCCCAACTCCCGTTCCCGATCGCATCCAACCAACACCTGAGAATCATCGTGAAATTCATGCCCATCCGCAGGGTATTCGGCTTGTCCATCGCTGCCGCCCTTAGCGTTTCGAGCTTTGCCCCGCCCGTCGCGGGCGGAGAATTCAACCAAGTTCTCGATGTCGGCGATTCAGCTCCGGAATGGAAGGATCTTCCAACGACCGACGGCAAGCTGTCTTCCCTGGAGAAGTTGGCGGAATCAAAGTTGGTCGTGTTGGCCTTCACCTGCAACAGTTGCCCCTACGCGGTCGACGCGGAAGATCGGTTGATCAAACTCACCCAGGACTACGCCGATCAATCAGTCGCGGTTGTGGCGGTCAATGTGAATCAGGTCGAAGAAGACTTGATGCCGGCCATGAAGCGAAAGGCAGCCGAAAAGTCCTTTCCATTCACCTACGCCTTCGACGAAACCCAACAGATTGCACGGGATTATGGTGCCAAGTACACGCCGCAGTTCTTTCTGATCGATCAAGACCGGAAAATTGCCTACATGGGTTCGTTAGACGACAGCCCCGACGGTCGAGAAGTGAAAGACACCTATCTCGAAGATGCCATTAAGGCTTTGCTGGATGACAAGGAAGTCGCGGTCAAGGAAACTGTCCCCGTCGGGTGCCGTATCCGAATGGAGCGACTAAGACGCTCGCGAAGGTCCCGCTAAACCGGCGACTTCATATTTGCTGCCGTGGTGGGCAAGCACCCGTTGGTTCATCCCGACTCTTAAACGCAGCCTCAACTCTGCGTGACGGGGAGCTTTAAACAGCGGCAAATCGATGCATGAACGGCATCCGCCGTGTCCGCTCCGTCGATGTCCCGAACCAGTCCTTGTCGCCGATAATGATCCAGCAGCGGCGCGGTGCGAACATCGTAGATTCGAAAGCGTTCACGGATGAATTCTTCGGCGTCATCCGCCCGGTTCTCCTCTTCGCCTCGTTTGCGGAGACGTTCAACAAGGACTTCCGCAGTGACGCGTAAGTGAAGAACATGGTCCAGCTTCATCGCTGAATCGCGAAGCTGTTCATCAAACGCGTTGGCTTGAACCAGTGTTCGCGGAAAGCCATCCAGCAGATAGCCCAGTTCGCTGTCGGGCTGCGACAGGCGTTTGGCGACCATCTCTAGGACGAATTCATCGGGAGCAAAGTGTCCGCGATCGATCCGCAGGTGAATCTGGTTTTCGCATTGAGCGTCCAACGCTCGCAACATGCCGCCCGTGCCAATGTGTGGCACGTTCAACGCCTTGCTCAATAACTCACACTGGGTGCCTTTGCCCGCTCCCGGCGGGCCGATGAAGATGATTCGCACCACTCTGCCGTGATCAAACGACGGGCGATGTGCCGCCACCGGCACCTTCGAGCAACCCTCGGTAGTTCCGCATCACCAAGTGGCTGTCGATCTTTTGCACCAAATCGAATGCAACGCTGACGGCAATCAACAATCCGGTACCACCGTAGAAACCTGCGATTGAATAGGGAACACCCAGCGAACCATAAACGATGGTTGGAACGATTGCGATCAAGCCCAAGAACGCAGCGCCGACGTACGTGATCCGGACCATCACCTTTTCTAGGTAGTCCGTGGTACGACGTCCTGGACGATAGCCAGGGATGAACGTTCCCGAATCACGCAGATTGTCACTCATCTCCTTCGGGTTGAACGTGATCGCCGTCCAGAAGTAGCAGAAGAAGAAAATCAGACCGACGTACATTAGGTTGAAGAAGTACGACGTTTGATCGCTCATCGTCAGGCTGATCAGGTTGAAAGCTCGGAACAGCGAGCCATCAGGATCGAACTGACCGGCCATGAAGCCAAACAACACGCCCGGAATCATCAACAGCGAACTGGCGAAGATGATCGGCATCACGCCGGCTTGGTTGATTCGCAAAGGCAAGTGTTGACGCGTGCCGCCGTAAACGCGACGACCGCGGGTGAACTTTGCCGACTGAGTTGGAATCTTGCGTTGGCCGAGCGTGATGAACACGACGCCGAACACCACCACCACGAACAGTACGACCAAGATGATCAGAGTTTCAATCCCAACCTGACCTTTCGCCAAGCCCGTCAGCTCGGTCTTCATTCCCAGAACGAGTTCGTAAAGTGCTTTTGGCATTTGAGCCAAGATGCCCGCCATGATCAGCAAACTGATCCCGTTGCCGATTCCATATTCGTCAATTTGCTCACCGAGCCACATTAGGAACACCGTCCCAGTGGTCATTACCAAAACGGCGACAATTTGCCATCCGAAGTAGAGCTGCTCGTTCGCGTTCATGAAGTTCGGATTGATGCTGCTCTGGCCGCCCGAGCCAGACATCAGCATGAACTTCAGGTACATGTAGCTTTGGACCAAACAGATCACAACCGTTAAATAACGAGTGTATTCGTTCAGTTTCTTGCGACCGGCTTCGCCTTCCTTTTTCAGCTCTTCCAGCGGCTTGTAGACGCTGCCGAGCAACTGGAAGATGATCGAGGCCGAAATGTACGGCATGATGCCCAGGCCGAAGATCGTTGCCTGACGCAAATCACTCGCGGCAAACACGCTGACCTTCTCGAAGAAGTCCGATGCGCCACCACTTTCTAGGTTGGCTGCGATCATCGGCAACGGGATATGGAACCCGATTCGATAGATGGCCAATAAACCAATGGTGAGCAGGACCTTCTTGCGAAGTTCCGGGATCGAGAAAATGATTCGCAGCTTTTCAAACATCGATCCGTCCGTCGTCGATCGTGCAAGGTGAATTCGGTCGGCTCACCAAATCGACTTGGTGAGGGGAGCCATGCAAAGGAAGGGGACCTTCGCAAGCCAACAAACTAGCAACCCACTTCCATTCGCGGAAGAACGATTGCATCGATGGAACCGCCAAACCGGACCATTCCAAAGAAAAAAGCCTCGACGCAAACGCCAAGGCCTGTGTGAAACATTGAGGTTGTCGATTCACGAACCAAAACGGATCGCGAATTCTTGGACCTACTTTTCGCTTTTCAACGCGGCGACGCGTTCGTCAGGCGTGCGTTTGGGGGCCAGCTTCTCAGCTGTACCACCTGCGGAAGAGATCTTCTCTTCGGCAGACTTGCTGAAACGGTGAGCCTGAACCGTCAGCTTCTTGGTCAGTTCGCCATCACCGAGAACCTTCAGTTCGTCGAAGTTGCCTTTGGCCAAGTTCTTCGCAGCCAACGCTTCCAAAGTCACGGTTTCGCCGTCGTTGAACGCTTCGTTCAACTTACCAACGTTCACAGCGAAGATCGTCAACGCCCAGCGGTTGTTGAAACCACGCTTTGGAACGCGGCGGAACATCGGCATTGCACCGCCCTGGAAGTTGGGCTTGCGGCTGTAACCGCTGCGGCTTTTGTGACCCTTGTGACCACGACCCGACGTTTTGCCGGTGCCGCTACCTGGACCGCGACCAATGCGTTTTCGAGGGCGGTTCTTGGTGATACCGCGATGAACGTCGTTGAGTTGCATAATTGTGATGGGATGGCTGAGGGCGGATGTCTGAGGCAATCGCGTCAGGCAAGATGCCCAAGTGTTTCTAAGTGAATCGACTGTTCAAGCTGTCCGAGGAAACTCGATCCGAGCTGATCAGGCTTCAATCAATTCGTCTGGGTTCAAACCACGCAAGGCGGCGATTTGCTCTCGCGTACGCAGCTTGCTCATGGCGTCGATGGTCGCCTTCACCAAAGTCACTGGATTGTTGGTGCCGTACGACTTGGTCAAAATGTCGTGGATGCCACAGGCTTCGCAAACCGCACGCACGGCTTGGCCTGCGATGATACCGGTACCGGCACCGGCTGGAAGCAAGACCACACGAGCTGCACCATAACGGCCCCAAACTTCGTGAGGGATGCTGCCTTCCACCAAAGGAACGTGGATCATGCTTCGCGAAGCTTGCTTCTGTGCCTTTTGGACACTGGGCGGAACTTCGTTGGCTTTTCCGTAGCCCCAACCGACCTGACCGCTGCCGTTTCCGACAACCACCATCGCGGCGAAGCTGAATCGGCGACCACCTTTGACGACGGCCGCACAACGCTTGATCTTGACGACTCGGTCCAGCAGACCGCTGTCCAGACCTTGCTCTTCGTTTTTGTTGTTGCGTTTGTTTCGTGCGTTGCTCATGGCGGACTATGTTGATTCGTTGCGATGGAGGTCGCGGGAGGGAGAATTAAAACTGCAAGCCAGCTTCACGAGCGGCATCTGCGAACGCTTTGACGCGGCCGTGATACTTGTTGTGACCACGATCCAGTTTGACGGTCTTCACACCCGCCTCTGCAGCCTTTTCGGCAACCAGCTTACCAATCAATGCGGCGGCTTCACAGTTGCCACCAGCCTTGACTTGGTCACGAACCGCTTTGTCACGCGTGCTCGCACTGAAGATGGTTTTGCCGGCTTGGTCGTCCACGACCTGGCAAGCAAAGTGCTTCAGCGAACGCTGAATGCACAGACGCGGTTGATCGGCACTGCCACGCAACTTGTTGCGAACATGACGTCGCCGACGCAGGCGTTTGCTTTGAAGTTTTTTGTTCTTGTCCATGGTGACGACCCGAGATGATCGTTGTGAACGGTTGAAATGAGTGGGATGACGACGAAGCGAAAGCTCCATCGCGAAAGATAAAACTACTTGGTAGCAGATTTACCGGGTTTGATTTTGACGTGCTCGTCTTGGTAGCGAATCCCTTTGCCTTTGTAAGGCTCAGGCTTACGCAACGAGCGAATTTCTGCGGCGAACTGGCCAACGCTTTGCTTGTCGCAACCTTGAATGACCACGTGAGTCTGGTCGGGACAGGTGACCGTCAGGTCCGCTGGGATCTTTCGGTGCAGTTCGTTTGCGTAACCAACCCGCAATTGAAGTGTGTCTCCGCTGATCGACGCGAGATAACCCACGCCAACGATCTCGAGCTTCTTCTCGTAACCCTCGGTCACGCCGACCATCATGTTGGCAACGATCGCACGCGTTAGTCCATGGAACTCACGAGATGTACGATCATCTTTATCACGAGTGACAACGACTTGGTTGGCGTCGCTATCGACTGCGACGTTGACTTCTGCGCGATGCTTGAACGACAGTTTGCCCTTGGGACCTTCCACGTCGATGTTTCGGTCAGCGATGCTGACTTTGACACCGGATGGGATCGCGACTGGCTTGTTACCAATGCGGCTCATGGCAGTTTACAGTGTGAGGGGGGGGTGAATGGGTTTGCAAAAACGACGTGAAGCTGAATCCTGACGACTCAGGAGACTTCGCAAAGCACTTCGCCGCCGATTTTGTCGCGGCGAGCTTCGCGATCGCTGATCACGCCTTTGCTGGTGCTGATGATTCGGATTCCCAAACCACCCAACACTGGTTTGAGTTCTTTGCTGCGGCTGTACAAACGACGGCCAGGCTTGCTGACTCGGCGAATGGTTTGGATCACGCGTTCGCCGTTGGGTCCGTACTTCAATTCCAAACGGAGCCAAGCCACTGGCTCGCCTTCGACTTGTTCTTCTTTCCAGTCCCAGATGAATCCTTCGCGTTTGAGAACATCTGCGACTCCGCGTTTCACGCGTGAGGCGGGGATGTCCACGAACGGCCGTTCAACGCGAACGGCGTTGCGGATTCGGGTGAGCATGTCGGCAATGGGGTCGGTCATCATGGCTGTATGTTCCCTTTAAGTTTCCAAGCTCACCAGCTGCTCTTGCGAACGCCAGGGATCAATCCCGCATTGGCGTTTTCGCGGAAACAAATTCGGCACAAGCCAAACTTGCGGTACACCGAGCGTGGACGTCCGCAAAACTTGCAACGGTTCTCTTTTCGAGTGGAAAACTTGGGCGTGCGAAGCGCCTTAGCGACCTTGGATTTGCTTGCCACGAATGGACCTGCGGTGTACGGATCGGGGAGCGTCTCAAACGAGAGACATGTGACGAATTGAAATGATACGAATCAAACGGTTCCGGGAGGGGAACCTGATCAGGCCGCTCCGGCCTTCTCTTTGGGTTGTTGGAATGGCATTCCAAACAACCGCAACAGTTCACGTGCTTCATCGTCGGTCTTCGCCGATGTGACAAAGCTAATGTTCATGCCTTGTGGACGAATGAACTTGTCGGGGTTCAGCTCAGGGAACACCAACTGTTCGTTCAGACCAAGTGTGTAGTTACCGTTTCCATCGAAAGCTTTGCGGCTGATACCACGAAAGTCGCGAACACGAGGAAGCACGACGGAGATCAGACGATCGAGGAATTCGAACATCCGCTGGCGACGCATGGTGACCATGCAGCCAATTGGCATGCCTTCACGAAGGCGAAAGCCTGCGATCGACTTGCGAGCGATGGTGGTGACTGGCTTTTGTCCGGTGATCTGAGTCATCGAGTCAATGGCCAGGTCGAGAACCTTTTTGTCGCCAACAGCCGCACCAACGCCCATGTTCATGCTGATCTTTTGCAGACGCGGCACTTGGTGTGGATTCTTATAACCGAATTTTTCAGTCATAGCGCTACGAATGGATTCTTCGTATCGCTGTTGCATTCGTGGGATGTTGTTGGACATTTTTTACACCGCCCCGGAAATAGGGTCACGGCCGATGGGGTAATTCTGTGTGATTGGTTCAGTCGGTTGCCGGCTGTTTCAGCTGGCGGATTTGGCTGCCTTGGCGGGTGAGATTTGTCCCAGGCTTTCACCGCTTGCCTTCGCGTAACGCTCTTTGCTGCCGTCTTCAAGGAAACGAACGCCGATTCGGGTTGGCTTTCCCGTCGATGGATCGGCCAGCATCACGTTGCTCGCACTCATGGGCATCTCTTTGTTCAAGCGGCCACCCTGAGGGTTTTTTTGGCTTTGGCGAACGTGCTTCCACACGCGAGCCGCTCCCTCGACGACAACTTTGTCTTTGTCGCGATCGACTTTCAAAATCTTGCCGCGGTGACCTTTGTCAGCACCGGCGATCACGATGACTTCGTCGTTAACGCGGAATTTCATGGTAGTAACTTTGAACGTAAGTGGTTTGCGATGGGGTTGGTGGCGAGTGGGATCTCAGCCGGTCGTTTGAACCGCTGGATCAGACCACCTCGTTCGCCAAGCTGACAATTTTCATGAAGTTGCTCTCACGCAGTTCACGGGCGACCGCACCGAAGATGCGAGTACCGCGTGGGTTGCGGTCTTTGTCAACCAACACAACCGCGTTGGAGTCAAAACGGATGTAACTTCCGTCGGGACGGCGAGTGGGTTGCTTGGTACGAACGATCACCGCACGCACAACCGATTTCTTTTTCACTTCGCTGCCAGGAATCACGCTCTTGACGCTGCAAACAATGACGTCGCCAACAGTGGCGAATCGACGCCGACTGCCGCCGAGCACCTTGATGCACATCACTTCTCGAGCACCGGTATTGTCGGCGACATCGAGGCGGGTTTCTTGTTGAATCATATCTGTTTACTTCAACGACAAAAACGTTGGACGATGGTTGAGGGGAGTTAGCAATTAAGCGTCCGACGAGGTCGATTCGGCTTCAGGTTCGCCAGCGTGAGCCGCTGCCAAGCCTTCTGCTTCGGCGCTCTTGCGAGCCGCACGCAATGCAACAACGTCGACGGCGGTGCTCTTTTCCAAAACACGAACCAAACGCCAACGTTTCAGCTTGCTCAACGGTTCTGATTCGATGATCTCCACACGGTCGCCCATGCCCGACTCATCGTTTTCGTCGTGAACGTGACACACCGTACGGCGACGAATGTATTTCTTGTATTTAGGGTGCTTGACCAAACGAGCGATCTCGACGCGACGCGTCTTGCTCATTTTGTCGCTGGTCACAATTCCTGCTACGACGCGTTTAGGCATGGTGCTTGTTGGACGTGCTTTGAATGGATGGGAGTGTTGTTTGAGTCAACTAGCTCTTTTGAGCTGCGAGCTGACGTTCTGTTTGGATCGTCTTGACACGAGCGATCGTTTTTCGGTTCTTCTTAATCTCGCTGGGCGTGTTCAAACGCTCCGATTGAGATTGAAAACGCAAGCGGAACAGACTCTCTGCAGCTTCCGTTGCGGTCGCTTGCAGCTGCTCGTCGCTCATTTCGCGAAGTTCAGTCAATTTGGTCATCGAATTGGACAAAGGTCAAAAGGGATGGAACGGTCAAAGGCCAGCTTGAATGGATCGAACCCCACGCAAGCGTCTCAGAAGGAACTCGAAGAGCGAGGATGACACCTCGCCCTGTTTCCGATCCTGAGCTTCGTCGTGCGAGCACGGGCCCGCAGACATCACCAGCCGATCAGGCAGGGCGACGTTCGACGAATCGGACCTTCACCGGCATCTTGCTCGCCAAACGTGCAAAGCACACTTTGGCTTGTTGTTCGGTCACGCCACTGAGTTCGTACAAAATGGTGCCTGGCTTCACGACTGCGGCCCAGAAGTCAGGCTCCCCTTTCCCCTTCCCCATCCGTGTTTCCAGCGGAGTGCTGGTCACAGACTTGTCGGGGAAGATGCGAATGTAGAGCTTGCCTTGGCCGCGAACGTATTGCTGGGCAGCGATCCGTCCGGCTTCGATCGTCGTAGCTTTGATCCAACCAGGCTCCAGGGATTGGATGCCGTAGTCACCAAAGACGACCGTATTGCCGCGAGTCGCGTTACCTTTTATACGACCTCTTTGGCTTTTTCGATGCTTGACCCGTTTGGGCATCAGCGCCATCGTTGTCGTCTCCGTAAGTACCTTGGTTAATCCACACTTGAATCCCGATGTGCCCCTGTGGCGTCATCGCTTCGGTGAATCCGTAATCAATCTTGGCTTGTAGCGTGCTCAATGGAATCGAGCCAGCACTTTGCTTTTCGCGGCGTGCCATTTCAGCTCCGCCCAATCGACCAGCCATTTGGATTTTGATGCCTTTGGCACCCGCGTCCATGGTCTGTTCGAGCATTCGTTTCATGGTGCGTCGGAAGCTGGCGCGTTTTGCGAGTTGCTGAGCGATGTCCTCTGCAACCAACTGAGCCTGAAGCTCAGGTCGTCCAACTTCTTCCACTTTCAAGTTGATGCGACGTCCGACCAGGTTCTGCAATTCAGCTTGCAGAATTTCGATCTCTTGGCCTTTCTTGCCGATGATCAAACCTGGGCGAGCAACATAAAGCATCACTCGAACTTCGTCTCGGGTACGCTCGATCTCGATGCGATCGATACCCGCACTTTTGTATTGTGACTTCTTCGGGTGCTTGGTGATGAATTCGCGAATCTTGCGATCTTCCACCAGCAGGTCCGAAAAATCCTGCTTCGAGGCATACCAACGACTTCCCCAACCACGGGTGACGCCGGTACGAAACGCAATCGGATTGACTTTTTGACCCATGGGAGAGTGCTGAGTGCTGAAGGCAGGGGGTGTATGAATTCGTTGTCTTTGAATCGGCCGGTATCACCAACCGACGCGGATTACATATTGTCGATGTGAGTCAGGCCGACTCGGATGTGACTCGATCGTTTCTTGATCATGAACGCCATGCCGCGAGCACGAGGTTGAATTCGCTTGAACATCGGTCCGCCGTCGATGCGAACGTCGGTAATAACGAGCTCTTCAATGCGATGGCTGCGGCCGCTGTTCTGGTCGGGGTCTTGTGCATTCCCGACGGCACTTTTGATGACCTTCTCGAGCATCCGTGCACCGCGTTGCGGTTGATACTTCAAAGTGTCCAAAGCTTCGTCGGCAAACATGCCTCGAACCAAATCGGCAACCAGACGCACCTTTTGGGCGCTGATGCGTGCGTTCTTGTGATATGCGTTGAATTGTGACATGTCTGTCGCTGAATCGTTTGCTTGTGTGTTTCACCAACCGGTGGTAGGACGCCTTGCTTAGCGTTTTCCTTTACCACCGTGACCTTTGAACGTACGGGTCGGAGCAAACTCACCGAGTTTGTGACCGACCATGTCTTCGGTAACCAGCACTTTGATGTGCTGACGCCCGTTGTGAACCATGAACGTGACGTTCACGAATTCAGGAACGATCGTGCAAGATCGCGCCCAAGTCTTGATCGGTTCCTTGGAGCCAGTCTCGGCCGCCTTCTGGACTTTGAAAAAGACTTTTGGGTCAACGAAAGGACCCTTCTTACTGCTTCGACTCATGTTTCTTTACCGGAGTTGCCGCTGAAAGGGGGCCTACTTGTGAAGTTTCAATTGACCGTAACGACGGCTCTTGCGTCGGCGAACGATCGACGAGTTGCTTGGTTTGCGCTTCTGGCGAGTTTGTCCGCCCTTGGCGCTCTTGCCCGATGGGCTCACTGGGTGTCGTCCACCCTTTGTCCGACCTTCACCACCACCGTGCGGGTGATCGATTGGGTTCATTGCGGTACCACGAACGTGAGGTCGGCGGCCAAGCCAACGTGAGCGTCCAGCTTTGCCAAGCACCACGTTCATGTGGTCGCTGTTGCCGACCTGTCCGATGGTCGCACGGCAGGCACTCGGCACGCGGCGGACTTCGCCAGACGGCAAAAGCAACTGTGCCCAGTCAGCTTCGCGTGCTTGCAAGGTGGCTTGGGTGCCGGCTGAACGACACATCACGGCTCCGCGTCCTGCACGCATTTCAATGCAGCAAACCGAGGTGCCCAGTGGAATGTTTTTCAGTGGAAGGCAGTTGCCAACGACGGGTGGTGCGTCGGGGCCGTTTTCCAGTTTGTCGCCAGCGGAAACACCGGCAGGTGCGATCACGTAATGCTTTTCGCCATCTGGGTACTTCAGCAATGCGATGCGAGCGGTGCGGTTTGGGTCGTACTGCACCGAGTCAACCGTTGCGGCCATGCCGTCTTTGACGCGGCGAAAGTCGATGACTCGGTATTTCTGTTTGTGTCCGCCGCCACGGTGACGAGCCGTGATTTTACCTTGGTTATTGCGACCGCCGGTTTTCGACTTTGGACGCAACAAAGAACGTTCTGGCGTGTAGCCAGGCGTCAGTTCTTTGAAGTCGCTGACCGACGCGTTGCGTCGTCCGGCGCTGGTCGGCTTGTAGATTCGAATGCCCATGAGATTCGCTTCGTCTGCGAGCTGTTTTTTACGGGTGAGTTACGTTGAGATTGGAAGGAGGGACGCAGTGAACCTGAGTCCCTCATCAGTGTCCTAGAAGAAGTCGATGCGATGATCTTCGTGCAACGAGACGATCGCCTTCTTCCAGTCGCTGGTTCGTCCAATCTTGTAACGGAACCGGCGGGTTTTTCCTTTTCGTGTCTGAGTGCGGACCTTGAGGACCTTCACATCAAACAAATGTTCGACAGCTTTCTTGACGTCCAATTTGGTGGCGTCGCGATGGATTTGGAACGCGTATTGGTTGTTTCGCGTGGCTCGGTGAACACCTTTTTCGGTGACGAGCGGCTTCAGCAAAACCTGGTGGGGTTCCAGTTCGATTTTGCGTTCAGCTGGTTTGGGTGGTTGGATCGCCGACATATCAGGCCGATGCCTCCGACTCGTTGGTGTTCTGGGTGGAACCGGCGAAGGTGCCGTCTTTGACTTTGTCCAAGGCTTCCTGCGTGAACAGAACGCGTTTTGGAGTCAGCAGGGTCAGTGCGTTCAGTTGGCGAACTGGCTCGACGGTCACCCCGGCGATGTTGCGGCCGCTCTTGTAGACGTTGGTGTCGTCCCCGGCGGTTGCAATCAATGTGGTGGTGTTTTCAAGTCCCAGGTTCTTCAGAATCGCTGCGACCTGACTGGTCTTAGGTGCGTCCATCTTCAGTTCGTTGATAACGACCATTTCGCCGTCGTCGATTCGCGAACGAATTGCCATGCGAGTCGCCGTCTTGATCGCCTTCTTTGGGAGACGGTAGCTGTAGTCGCGTGGCTTGACGGTACGAGCAACACCACCACCGCGGCGAACGTTGGTTCTCTTGGAGCCGGCACGTGCATTGCCGGTGCCCTTTTGGCGGTACATCTTTTTGTTGGTGCCGCTGACTTGACCGCGGGTTCGCGTGTTGTGCGAGCCTTGGCGTTTGTTGGCTTGGTACATGACAACGACGTCGTGTAGCAGTTGCTTGCTGACGCGGTTGACGATTTGTTCGGTGTTGATCTCGTACTGCCCGACTTCTTTGCCGGAAGCATCGAGGATTGGTAGGGTTGCCATGATTATGTTCCTCAGCCGACTTTGTTGGTTTGACGAATCGAGACAAAGCCGCCGTTGGGTCCGGGAACCGCACCGCGAATCAACAGCAGGTTGTTTTCTGCGTCGACGCGGACGACTTCCAGGTTGCGGGTCGTGACGCGGGCGTTTCCGTACTGGCCAGCCATGCGTTTGCCTTTGAAGGTCCGGCTTGGCGATGCACTCATGCCCGTACCACCAGCGTGACGGTGGCATTTCTTGACGCCGTGGCTGGCACGTTGCCCAGCGAAGTTGTGGCGTTTCATCACACCGGCGAAACCACGGCCTTTGCTGGTTCCTGTGATGTCGACCTTTTTGATCTCGTTGAATTGCTCAACGGTAACTGTGTCACCAACGTTGGCTTCGGATGGCCCGCGAAATTCGCGAATGAATCGCTGGGGTTCGCAGTCTGCTTTGGCAGGTGCTTCAATGCCAGCAGCGGCACGCTTCTTGGAGCGTTTGCTTTCGATGGTTGCAACTTGGCCACGCTCACTGCGTTTTGCCAAGCGGCGAGGCTTGTCTTCGAAACCTAACTGAACAGCTTCGTAGCCGTCGCGTTCCTTGCTGCGAATTTGCAGCACGTGGCAAGGGCCAGCTTGCACAACCGTGACGGGAACAGCGGTGCCGTCTTCCAGGAAGACCTGAGTCATCCCGATTTTACGGCCGAGGATTGATGGTGACATAACAGTTCCTGCCCGCGGTGAGGCGAGCGATATGCGATTCGTTAGGAGTTCCGAGACCTTCGAGGCGATCGGCTCAGTTGGTCGGCGCTGGCCGGTCCTGAGTGATTTCGCCGCGACATCCGACCATGCGGAAAACCGTGACCAATGCGTGTGTGTGATGGGTTCGTGATGACGCGATTCCGATGGCGATTTAGTCGCCGGAGGCGTCGGAGCTAACGGTGCCGAGGAGTCCTGAGCGGGGCCGCGGTGTCGCGAAGGTCAGGTTGGCGTTGTTAGCTTTGCCGGTTCAGTGTTTCGGTGCTTGACCGATCAGCGGGCGGACGCCTTGATCTTGATGTCAACACCAGCCGGCAGGCTTAGCTTGTTGAGTGCTTCGATCGTCTTGGCGGAAGCCTGGACGATGTCGACCAAACGCTTGTGCGTCCGGATTTCATACTGCTGGCGAGCCTTTTTGTTAACAAACGGGCTCGAGAGGACGGTGTATCGTTCGACTCGGGTTGGCAAAGGAATTGGGCCGTGCACAATGCTGGCCGTCGCTTTGACCGTGTCGACAATGTCGCGGGCGCTTTGGTCCAGCACGGCATGGTCGTACGCTTCCATTCGAATGCGGATGACTTCGCTGGGGCCGGTTGACACTGCTTGAATTCCAAGTCGAGAACGAGAGAACGAGTCCAGTCCTCGCGGCGGTTTCGCTGCGAGGAGGCGAGAATGTACGGTTGACATCCGATAGCGTCAACGGCTTTTGAACAATTGATGAAAAAAAGCCGTCGATTTTGCCGGGATTGATCTTGGCGTCGTTTTTCGGCCCGAGAGAAGCGTTTCGCTCAAAGTCAGAAGGTGAGGGGGTTGCGCTGTTTGGGCGTTGGGCGAGCGATTGATTTTCCGCGGTTTCGGTCAACTGAGGCAATGGTCATCGACGGGTTTTGCGGTTGGCTTTAGCTTGCTTCGTTTGAAACCGTTTCGTTTGTTGGTTTTGCTCTGAGGTTTGCCATGTTTCTGTTTTCGGCTGATATGCCCGGTGCAGTTGGCGGATGGCGGTGCGTTTGTCGCTCTAGGTGTTGTCGGGGTTAGGGGGTTGCTTTGTTTCGGTTGGTCCGGGGTGAATTGTCGTCTGTGTCTTTGCGGGGGTCAGCGTGAGTTCGCTGGCAATTCGTTTGGCGGTGGGGCTGTCGGCACTGGGTTTGGCGGCTCTGTTGGTGACGGCGAGGGTTTTGGAGCCTGCGGCGGGTGGGCTGGGGACGCATCAGCAATTGGGTCTGCCGCCCTGTTCGATGCGAGTGTTGTTAGGCGTGCGATGTCCGGCGTGTGGGATGACGACGTCGTGGAGTTGGTTGACGCGGGGGGATTTGATGGCGTCTGCCGAGGCGAGTTTGTCCGGGACGTTGCTCGGTTTGTATGCGTTGGTGGTCGTTGTGCTTGGGCTTCGCTGGGCGGGTTCGGGGAGGTCGCCGCGTTTCAGGGTGAACTGGTGGTTGGGTTTTGGTGTCGTGTCGATCGGCGTTGTTTGCGCGATGGAATGGCTGGTGCGATTAAAGCTCGGGTGAGGTTTTGCCCGGTTGAAAAATCGCCTCAAAGCTCTGATTCCCCCTACACGAATGTGCCGGGTGCGTGTGAGAATGCCGTCGTTGCCGGTCTGGATTTGGCCGGCTGATTTCGTTCGTTTCTTGTTTGCATTCACCCGGCGTCCATTATGAGTGACACCTTCGATCCCGATACGCCCAACATCGATGCTCCCGCAATCGATTCTCCAACCACCGATCCTGAACCGGCGGAGTTTGAAGTGAAGATGGCGTCACGCGTGGATCGGTTGCCGCCCTACATGTTTGGTCGGATCAACAACCTGCTGTATCAAAAGCGTCGCGCCGGCGATGACGTGATTGATTTGGGGATGGGGAATCCTTCGGATCCGCCAGATCCGGTCGTGATTCAGAAGTTGGCGGATGCGGCGGCCGATACCGGCAATCACGGTTACAGCAAGTCCAACGGAATCACGAACCTGCGACGCGAAGTGGCCGGTAAGTATCACCGGAAATACGGCGTTCGTTTGGATCCGGAGAGCGAGATCATCGCGTGTTTGGGGAGCAAGGAGGGTTTCTCGCACATGTGCTTGGCTTTGATGGGGCCTGGTGATACCGCGATCATTCCTTCGCCTTATTTTCCCGTGCACATGTACGGTGTCATTCTTGCGTCGGGCAATGTCGTGGCCTTGGATGTCGCCGATCCAGATAAGTTTCTTCGAAACGTGGCCTACACCTGCGAAAACCTGACACCGCGGCCGAAGGTTTTGATCGTCAATTATCCGCACAATCCATCTTCAGCCGTGATCGAAGCGGACTTCTTTGTGGAGGTCGTTCGGTTGGCAAAGAAGTACGGGCTGATGGTCATTCACGACTTCGCATACGCCGATGTTGCGTTCGATGGCTATGTGCCTCCGAGTTTCTTGTCGGCTCCCGGGGCCAAGGATGTCGGGGTCGAGTTCACGACCATGAGTAAGGGCTACAACATGGCCGGTTGGCGAGTTGGTTTTTGTGCCGGCAATGCCGATATGGTGCGAGGCCTCGGAACCATCAAGGGCTACTACGATTACGGCATGTTCCAGGCGGTCCAGATTGCTGCGATTGTTGCCTTGCGTGAAACGGAGGCGACCGTGCTGCAGCAATCCGAGATCTATCAAGGTCGTCGAGACACGTTGGTGAGCGGTTTGCGTCGCCTTGGATGGAATGTCAATCCGCCGAAGGCTGGCATGTTTGTCTGGGCGGAGGTACCGGAGCCTTGGAAAAGCGAGATGAGCACCATGGACTTCGCGATGAAGTTGCTAGAAGAGGGCAACGTGGCGGTCAGTCCTGGTAGCGGCTTTGGTGCTGCGGGCGAAGGCTATCTGCGGATGTCATTGGTTGAAAACGAGCACCGTTTGCGCCAGGCGGTTCGCCAGATTGGAAAGTGTCTGTCTGCGGACAGGAAGGGCGCTGGGCCCATGGCGTCGTCTGCTTCTTGATCCGTTGTTGCTGTCTGCTTGGCGGCGTTGGTTGTCCTTTGTGTGTTTGCTTTGTTCTTGAGGTTGCTTCGCGATGCGTTTGGGTTTGGCTCTGAGAGCGTTTTGGAAGGCTTTGTTTGAGCCGAAGGTCGCTGAGCGAGTGGCGTTGGCTCTGGATGGGCCTGGTTCGCTCGGCGCAGGTTCCGCGGCGCCGGAGGTTGCGGCAGAGCAAAAGCCTGTGGTGGCAGCCAAGCCCAGATCGGCTCAAAGCGAAGCGATTGCTCTGTTAGCGGCGCTCCAGCGAGACGCTCGCTTTGTGGATTTGATCCAAGAGGATCTGGATCGATTTTCGGATGAGCAGATCGGTGCAGCGGCGCGGCCCTGTTTGAAGGCATGTCGGCAAACGCTCGATCGTTTGGTCGCAATCAAGCCATTGGTCGATGCCGCGGATGGCGATGTGATTGCCGTGGATGAAACGGCGTCGGCTGCTCGGGTGCGTTGGGTGGGCGAGTCCTCCGGTGCATCGCAGGCCAAGTTGGTTCGCAAGGGCTGGGAGGCCACCAAGGTGCAGTTGCCGGCTTGGTCAGGAAGCGACGATGACGCGAAGGTGATCTCGCCGAATCAAGTCGAGGCGGTTTGATTCGGTCGGCTTCGTGGTCGCTGCGTTCGGTCGTACTGGGTGGCTGAGCGCTCAGTACTGAAAGCTATCGGCGTCTTCTTTGGGGGCGGCTTGATACCCGTGAGGTTCCATGCTGCTTCCCGCTCGGCCTTGGCTCAGGCTTCGTACCGCACCTGAGTAACCAAACATTTCTTTCAGCGGTGCGTGTGCGGTGATCACCGTCATCGCTCCGCGGCTTTCGGTGGATGCGATGATGGCGCGGCGTTGCTGTAGGTCGCCAACGATCTCGCCCATGTAGTCTTCTGGTGTCGTGACTTCGACTCGCATGACCGGCTCCAGCAGAACCGGCCCGGCGGCTTGCAGGCCGCTTTCGAAAGCGTCGCCGGCGGCAATTCGGAAGGCGACTTCGTCGCTGCCTTCTTCCGCCATTTCGGCATCGAGGACATCGATCCGCACTCCTGACAGCGGGAAACCGGCGATCATGCCGCCGCCTTCGGCTCGTTCGCGAAGTTCATCGATCGCGGCGCTGCGGACGGCGTTGGGCAATCCGATTTCGGGCGAAAGGCGATCGAAAACGACCACCGGGTCCGATGGGTTTGGCGTGGGGCTGACCTTCACTTTCAGCCGGGCGAACATCTGAGTGGCCCCAACCACGCGATTGCACTGGCCGGTGAGTTCCGCTTCGCCGCCGATGGTTTCGCGGTAATTGACGCGAGGCTTGTAGAACTTGACGTTCAGGCCAAAGTCGCGGGTTAGCCGGTGTTGGATCACTTCCAAGTGGAGTTCGCCCATGCCGCTGATGATCGTTTGTCCGATTTCTTCGTTGTCCACCGCTCGGAACGTTGGGTCTTGGCGGCGGAGCATGTCCAGGGTTTCTTCGAGCTTCTTGCGGTCGGAGGTGCTTTCGGGCTCAATGGCCATCGACAACACGGTCTCGGCGAACTTGATGCTCGGCAATTCGATCAGCTCTTTGGTGTCGCAGACGGTATCACCGGTGATCGCGAATCGCGGTCCGATCACGCAGCAAATGTCGCCCGCACCGACCGATTCCACTTGCCCGTCGCGGTCTTTTTTGGTGGCGTGAATCTGCCAAATCTGTGCAACGTTCTCTTTTTTGTCTCGGTTTGGGCAGTGCACCCGAGAGTTTTGCTTGAGCTCGCCGCTGTAAATTCGGATCCAGTAGTTGTCGCCGGTTTTGGCTGGCAAAATCTTGAAGACCAGTCCGCAAAAAGGCTCTTTGGAGTCTGGGTTTCGCGAGAGCGTCTTGTCTGGCTTTTTGGGGTCGTGCCCTTCCACGGCCGGGCGGTCCAACGGGCTTGGCAGGTAATTGCCGACGCCGGTCATCAGCGGCTGGACGCCGATTCCGTGCAATGCTGATCCGCAGAAGACGGGTTGGATGCTGCGGTCCAGGCAGCCTTGCCGAAGTGCGGCCACAACCATGTCGCGGGGCACTTCTTGGTCTTCCATCGCCAGCGCCATGGCGTCTTCGCTGATCTCGTAGACGGCCTCCATCATTTGTTCGCGCCATAGTGCCGCGTCATCCGCCAATTCGTCGGGGATGTCGGTTTCAGTGATCTGTTTGCCTTCCGTTTCGGGGTCGAACTGAAGAAGCTTCATATCGACCAAGTCAATCACGCCGCGAAACGGGTTGTCCACGTGTGCGGGGCCTTCGCCAACGGGCAGTTCCACGGCGACCGGGCGGCCACCCAGGCGGGGTCCGATGTCATTGAATACCGTTTCAAAGCTCGCGCCTTCGCGGTCCATTTTGTTGATGAAGACGATGCGGGGGACTTCGTAGCGATCGGCCTGTCGCCACACGGTTTCGCTTTGAGCTTCGACGCCTTCGCGAGCCGAGAAGACCACCACCGCGCCGTCGAGGACTCGTAGGCAGCGTTCAACTTCGGCGGTGAAGTCAACGTGGCCGGGGGTGTCCAGCAAGTTGATGTTGTAGTCGCCCCAGGAGTACTTCACGCAGGCGCTGAAAATGGTGATCCCGCGTTCCTGTTCTTCCGGGTCGTCGTCAGTGTCCGTTGTGCCGTGGTCCACTCGGCCGACGCGATGTTTGGCGCCGCTGAGGTAAAGCATTCGCTCGGTGACCGTCGTCTTGCCCGCATCGATGTGGGCGATGATGCCAATGTTGCGAATCTTGGATATGTCGGCGGCCATGGTGGGTGATGCGTAGGGAAGCTTGTTGGGGCGGGCGCAAGAAAAAATCGCGATCCGGCGGAACCGAATCGCGACTCATTGTGAACATTCGTGGGCAGTGCGCGTAGCGGCTGAAAATCAATTCAGTCGTTCGCGGTGGATCACCAAGCGAAGTGAGCGAACGCTTTGTTGGCGTCGGCCATGCGGTGTGTGTTTTCGCGTTTGGTGTATGCGGCGCCTTCTTTCTTGTAAGCGGCCAGCAACTCGTCGGCCAGCTTCAAAGCCATTGGGCGGCCCTTCTTGTCGCGGACAGCAGCCAGGACCCAGCGAATTGCCAAGCTCTGTTGGCGTGCTTTGTTGACCTGCATTGGGACTTGGTAGCTAGCACCACCGACCCGCTTGCTGCGGACTTCGATGTAAGGCTTCACGTTTTCCAAGGCAGCTTCAAAAACTTCGATCGGAGCTTCTTCGCCTTCGTGACGCTTGCTGATTTCTTCCAGGGCATCGTAGAAGACTCGCTGAGCGGTGGTCTTCTTTCCGTCCAGCATCAAGCAATTGATGAACTTGCTAGCCAGCAACGAGTGGTGCCGCGGGTCGCCTTTGAGTTGCGAGCGGCTGGAAGTGATGCGTCCCATGAAAGTCTGATCGGGCTACGAAGGGAAATGGATGGTTTGAAAAGGCGGAAACCGGGAAAGTAAGCGTCGAGCTTACTTTTTGGCTCCGTAACGGCTGCGAGACTGCTTGCGGCCATCGACGCCCAATGCGTCGCGAGATCCGCGAACGACTTGGTAGCGGACACCGGGCAAGTCGCGAACACGACCACCGCGAACAAGCACGATCGAGTGCTCTTGCAGGTTGTGGCCTTCGCCGGGGATGTAAACGGTGACTTCTTTGCCGTTGCTCAATCGAACCCGGGTGATCTTCCGCAAAGCCGAGTTCGGCTTCTTAGGGGTCATGGTCCGGACTTGCAGGCAGACACCCTGTTTCTGAGGGCATTTCTCGAGAACCGGCGACTTGCTCTGGCTCTTTTTCTGCTTCCGGTTCTTTCGGACGAGTTGATTGATCGTTGGCATGAAAACAATGCAATTGAACGGTGGTGTGTCGCGGCACGCAATTTGGGCCGAGATTTTTGCAAGCGGCGAAGTATGGCGGCTGTGCCGTTTCTGTCAAGGCCGAATTGCGTGTGGAAACGCAATCTCCTGGCCCGTGACTGGCGCCGGGCGTTTCCATCGACCGACAGAGGAGCATTTCTTCGTCCCGTCAAGGTCCTGACGCCCGTCTGGACGGTTCCATCAGTCAGAATGTCTCCGCCCAAAACGACGCGAAACGCATGGTGTTGGAAGGATTCTTTTTCGTCTGCTGTCGCTATCTTCCCCAGCTTTCTTGCGATCGGCAACCCGATTTCATGGGGAAAGCGTAGCGTTGTAGAACCTTGGTTGCCTGAAGGTGATGCCGCTTGATGTTTTACGTCGACGTTGGTTGTGTGATCCGATTCGGAACGGACGGCGTTCTCTCCATCTTTCTCTTCCCGCTCATCTTTTCGAGCCTGCAATCGTGAATCGCCCTCCTGATCCGTTCGTCTCCCCATGCTGGCCGGTCGCCGTCGGGGCGCCGGTGTGGGGCTGCGACGGATGGGCGGAAATGGTTTATCCAACCAAGACGCCTCGCAAAGATTGGTTGGCTTGGTACACGCGGACGCTGAACACCGTCGAGGGCAACAGCACGTTTTATGCGGTGCCCGGCGAGGCGACTTTTCGCGGCTGGGCGGAGCAGGCGGCCGAAGGATTTGAGTTTTGTTTCAAGTTTCCTCGGCGTATCTCGCACGACAGCATGCTGCAGCACTGTGACGACGAGGTACGCGAATTTCTGTCGCGGTTGAGGGTGATCGCCAAGGCCGAGCGTTTGGGGCCAACTTTTCTGCAATTGGGCCCCAGCTTTGCACCGGATCGCTTGCCCGTGCTGGCTCGGTTTCTGAGGCGTTTGCCACGCGAGTTGCCTTGGGCGGTTGAGCTTCGGCATCACGATTGGTTCGATTCGGCCGACAACGAATCTCGCGTGAATGATCTTCTGCGGGACCTTGGGATCGACAAGGTGACGTTTGACAGTCGACCGCTGTTTCAGTCACCACCGGACGATGCGATTGAGGAGAAGTCGCAAGGTCGCAAGCCAAAAACACCGGTTCGTCAGACCGTGACCGCGAGCCGGCCGATGGTGAGGATCGTTGGTCGCAATCGAGTCGAAATGGCGGACTCGTTTCTGGACCAGTGGGTGCCGATTGTCATGAGGTGGCTGGAGGCGGGGCTGCGGCCGATCATTTTTACCCACACACCTGACGATCGATTGGCTCCTGAATTCGCGGCGAGGTTGCTGGCGAAATTGGCGAAGGCGATGCCCGGTGTGGACTTCACCCTGCCCCGCCCTCCACAATCTCCCGAGCAGTTGTCTCTGCTGGACTAGATTGGGCTGGATCAGGTTGTTTCAGCTCGATTCAGTCGACTGCTTCCCCACCAGCTTCTCTTTCAGGGATTCTCCCATGCAACATTTGGATGTTCGGATACACGACCATGTCGCCACGGTCTTGATCGACCGGCCGGAGAAACACGGAGCACTCAGTCCAGGTTTGCTGTTTGATCTGAATGAAGCTTTGGGCGATGTGCACCAAGAGAAGAAGGTGCGAGCCGTGATTTTGTCGTCACGCGGCGATCATTTTTGCTCGGGCGTGGACCTTCAGGTGTTCCAGCAGATCGCGGACTTGCCCGAGTCCGAACGCATGCAGCAGTGGTTCGAATACTGGCGAGCGGTGTCGGAAACTTGCGAGAAAATGCTTCGCTTTCCCAAGCCAATCATTGCCGCGGTGGATGGTGCCGCGATCGGAGCGGGCTTTGCATTGATGTTGGCCGCCGATCTGTCGGTGGCTAGCAAGCGAGCAACTTTCGCGGCCGATGCGGCTCGACGTGGTTTGGTGGGGGGAGTCACCACGGCGTTGTTGTCGTTTCGCGTCGGAGCCTCGGCCGCGGCCCGGTTGACCCTGGCCGGAGAAACAATCGATGCGGAGGAAGCCCGACGTTTGAATTTGCTTTGTCAGGGGCCGGTCGCGTCCGACCAAGTTTGGGTGGTGGCGAACGAATGGGCAAAACGGTGCAGTGAAGGTCCCGCCGAAGCCGTGCAAGCGTCCAAGCGTTTGCTCAACGAGAGTGTTGGCGAGGCGTTGCTGACTCAAATCTCTGCCGCCGCCGCTGACAGCGCGTCGGCTTGCACGACGGAATCCGCCGCCGAAGGTATTTCCGCGTTCCTCGAAAAACGCAAGCCGAGCTGGCCGTAGTTGAGCTGGCCATCGTCGGCGGGTGCTAGTCAGCTGCGTTTGCGGTAGCAGACTCGATAGACCGGAATGCCCATTTTGCGACTGCGGCGTTCAAAGTGTGTGTGGAAGTCCAGGTCGTGAGTGGATTCTCGCTGGGTTTCCGGCAGCGGCACTCCCAGCTCCGGTGCGATCTCGGCAATCAACTCGACGGTCAGCTCAAAGTAATCCAGCACGTCCGTCCAGAAGTGCAGTCTGCCCCCGACTCGCAGGCAACGGCTGAAGTTGAGAATGTTCTCGTGGCTCAGCACGCGGCGTTTCCGATGGCGTTTCTTCCACCACGGATCGGGGAAGTAAACATGGACGGCTTCGAGGGATCCGTCTTCGATTCGTTTTCCTTCTTCCGTCACGGCGAACAGCGGCGTCGCGTCCCCCGCCAGCATTTTCGCGTTGGCTCGTTCTCGTTTTGCCAATCGAGCGGCTGCATGGGCGGCGTATTTTCGAGCGATTTCGATGCCGAAGTAATTGTGTTCGGGGTGCCGATCCGATTCCGTTTGAATGAACAGCCCCTTCCCGCTGCCGACTTCAATCTCCAGCGGTTGATCGTTTCCGAACAAGGTTTGGCTGGAAAGAGTTGGTGGAAGGTCCTCCGGCGTTTTCAGCCAAGAATCCAGGTCCAAGGCAGGATTGGGTTTTCGAAGGGCGGCGCGAGGCATGCGGCAGTGGCTGTCAGGGGGAAGACGAAAGACCGTGAGCCGTCATCGTAACGCGACGTAAATTCTCTACAATCTTCCCTTGGCTTCTTTCTTCCCGCACGAATCACTTCCCCTCTTTCGGATCCGATACCCGCATGGCTGCGACGACGAACAATTTTGATGGCCTTCGCGTGGCAGCTTTGGAAAGCCGTCGTGCCGACGACATGATTCGATTGATCAGTAAATTTGGTGGGGACCCCTACGTCAGCCCGTCTATGCGAGAGGTGCCGATCGAGCCCAATCGTGCGGCCATCGATTTTGCTTACCGCATCATCACCGGCGAAATCAGCATCGTGATTTTGATGACGGGGGTCGGTTTCCGCTATTTGTTGCGAGCCACTGAAAAGCACGTCGACCAGCAACGTTTGCTGGACGCTCTCAGTGACATCACCACGATTTGCCGCGGACCCAAGCCCGTGGCGGTGATGCGTGAGTTCGGTTTGAAACCCACTCACCGAGTTCCGGAGCCCAACACTTGGCGTGAGCTGCTGCAGACCATTGACGCTGGCATTCCGATCGCGAATCAAACCATCGGGATTCAGGAATACGGTGTTAGCAACAAGCAATTGATCGCCGGCTTGGAAGCTCGCGGCGCGATCGCCGAATCGGTCAAGGTGTACGGTTGGGAGTTTCCTGAAGACACTCAGCCGCTGAAAGAAAACACACAAGCTCTCGCTCGCGGCGAACGAGACCTCTTGCTCGTCACCAGTGCTCATCAAGTTGTGAACCTGCTTCGCATGGGCGAAGACCTCGGCATCACCGACCAACTTCGCGACGGTCTTTCCAAAACCTCGATTGTTTCCATTGGTCCGACGACCAGTGACATGCTTCGTGAGCACGATCTGCGAGTCGCGATGGAGCCTTCGCACCCAAAGATGGGGCATCTCGTGAGCGAGTCGGCCCGCGAAGCGAAACGTCTCTTCAGCGAAGCCAAACGCCAGACGAACGACAACCCATCTAGCACGTCGGTCAATGTGTTGGCTGATGCCTCTGAATCTTCTCCTGCCAACAAGACGCCCATGTCAGCGATCGATGACCATCCCTCCCAATCCAGTTTGTTCATGCGCGCGTGCCGAGGCGAACCGACGCCGCGCACGCCCGTTTGGTTGATGCGTCAAGCCGGTCGGTACATGCAAGAGTATCGAGCGGTGCGTTCGCAGCAGACGTTCTTGGAGCTTTGCGCCAATCCTAAGTTGTGCAGCGAAGTGATGTGCACCGCGGTCGAAAAGTTGAACGTGGACGCCGCGATCATCTTCTCGGATCTGCTGCCGATTTTGGTTCCGATGGGCTTCGACTTGGAGTTTGTCAAAGGTGATGGGCCGGTCATTCACAATCCCGTCCGCACCGCGTCAGATGTCGACCGCGTTAAAGCTCTCGACAACCCGCAAGACCTTGGCTTTGTCTACGAAACGGTCCGCCAAACACGAGCGGACTTGCCCGAAGGCATCCCGGTGATTGGTTTCTCGGGTGCACCATTTACTTTGGCCAGCTACGCCATCGAAGGCGGCGGAAGTCGTCAGTACAGTAGCACCAAAGCGTTGATGCGGGCCGACGATGGAGGCTGGGCCGCGCTGATGGATCGGTTGACGGATGCGATCATCGTCTACCTCAATGAACAAATTGCGGCGGGAGCCCAATGCGTTCAGTTGTTTGATAGTTGGGCCGGCTGTTTGTCACCCAGTGACTACCAAGAGTTCGTGTTGCCTTGGATGAAACGCATTCTTCAAGGCGTTACCCCTGGCGTACCGCTGATTAACTTCGCGACGGGCAATCCGGAATTGCTGCCGCTCTTACGAGGCGATCGACGCACGGTGGTCGGTGTGGATTGGCGAATCGAATTGGATGTGGCTTGGAAGCGAGTTGGGCATGACATCTCGGTGCAAGGGAACCTCGATCCGTCGGTGTTGCTGACCGACCCCAAAACCATTCGTTCGGCCGTTCAACAATTGCTGAATAAAGCCGGCGGACGTCCCGGGCACATTTTCAATTTGGGCCACGGTGTCTTGCAGCAAACGCCGGTCGAGAACGCCATCGAACTGGTGAAGGCGGTTCAAGAATTGTCTGTGCGTGATGATTGGTCGGACGACACGGAGGGAGCGGATTCGTGAGCGAATCGTCCCGTGTTGTCTGTCCGCTCTGTCCGTTGCACTGCGACGATGTACTCGTTGCGTCGGACGGCAAGGTGTCCGAGCCAGCTTGTGCAGCGAAAAAGTTTACAACGCTCGACTCGCAAACAGAACGAATTAGCGGGGTGAACCTGCGGCAGATCGCATCCACGGGAAAGCCCATTCGCGTGATCACAACCGGCGTGGATTTGGTGGCGGCTCGGCAATTGGTCCAGTGGCAGCAAGAAGGAACGGTCGATGTGAAATTGGAATCCGATCCTTCGGTGCGAGCGATCGGAACCGTCACGCGACGAGATGGCATTGTCTCGGCGACCTTGTCCGAGTTGGTCACGCACGCGGATTTGGTTTGGCTCATCGGAGACGCCCAAACAGAATGGCCGCGTTTTGAAGATCGCATTCGCTTGGATCAACCCGTTCCGAATGGCTCGGGAAAGACTCGAGTCGTGAAACGCTGGGAACGTTGGACAGCGGATTTTGCCGGACGAATGCATCACGCGATTGAGCATCCGAACGATGATTCGATCGAGTCGGAATTCCAATCGCGAGCGAACGATTTTCGTAGCAGCGAGTACGCCGCGGTGGTGATCGCACCCGGTGCGTTCGATCCGGAAGAGGCCGAAATGACCGCCGCGATGGTTGCTCGAATCGTTCGCCGTCGCAACGAGTCCGCGCGTTGTGTTTGTATCACGCTGGATCCCGCGAGTACGATGCGAGGTGTGCACGCATGGCAAACCAACGAGTCCTTGGCCGTCGTTGACTCCGACGAGGAATTCGCGAGTGATGCCTTCACCGTCCGTGTCGTTGGCATTGGGGAAAACCACCCACTGACGCGCCGTGTTGATCTGCAAATCGGCGGCGAAGACCCAGGTGCTGATCTTGCCAAAGCGTTCATGCCAGCGAGTCCTTGGGTGAACTCCATGGTTGTCCGAGGCGACGGATCCGTCACATTGCCACTCGAAGTGCCCGCCGCTGTGTCTGGCGAGTCATCCACTGCCATCGAGCAACTCAAAAGGGTGCTTGGAAAGACCGGTAATGCAATTTGCTAAGTTGACGTGCAGGTTGCGAGCCAATGGCACGCCAGCGAATGATCTTTCAACGAACGTTTAAGATTCGTTGGCCAGGGCTCACGCAAAATCCACAATCCTGGCAAATGTAATGGAGGGGTAGTTCATGCTCAAACAAGAAGGCTACGACCTGATGGGGGCTGCGTTTGAGGTCTACAACGAGCTTGGCTATGGAATGGCAGAGGAAATTTATCAGTCCGCTTTGGAGGTGGAACTCGGATTGAGGGAGATCCCATTTGTTGCCCAAACGGAACTAAATGTCTATTTCAAGAGGCATCTTTTGACTCCGAAGTACCGACCAGACTTGCTGGTTTTCGGAGGAATCGTGGTGGAGCTGAAGGCTCTGAAGGAACTTTGCTCTGGCCATGAGGCTCAGTTGTTCAACTACATGCGAATCTCGCGGAAGCGAGTTGGTTACCTCATCAACTTTGGAAAGCAGGGTGAGTTGGAATGGAAGCGATTCGTGATTGATGATTTGCATTCCCAACGAAGCTGTTGAGATGGTGGAGTGGGGGGGAACACTAATCTTCACTGATCGCACACTAATGGTTGTGAATTGGGGCGGATTGTCCCGGAGATGAGTGTGCGATTAGCGTCGATTAGTGTTCCTGAAACAGTCTTCGTTGGGGAGCACCAGACTGGCGCCGTCACTCGCTTTCGAATCGCTGTTTGAGGTCTTTGAGCGTCGTGAGCCAAAAGGCTTTGTCGTTGTCGGTGGTGGGTTGGAACGACGACAGATTGGGCAATGAGTTGACCAGACGCTCGAGTCGATCGTGGGCTTGTTTGGGTTCTTCGACGTGGGTGGTGTAGACGGATGCCAGGCCTTCTTGGAGGCGTTGCTGGAAATACGTCAGCGGGCGAAGCCATTCGGCGTTCTGGCTGGCTTGATATTGGCGGTCCATTTCTTGGAAGCTTCGATCGAGATGAAAGGCGATCAGGGAAGGAACTTCCGGATCGAGCGACGACAAGGTTTGGACCAACTCGTTGAGCGACGAATCGTCCATCGAGTACCAACTGAAACGCGGATGGGCCAGCGTCTCCGCTACGAATTTACGGGGCATCGTCAAACGTCCCTCTCGTTGCATTTCAATCGCGGCTTGGAAGAGTTCATTCGGTAAGAGCCAATCGGGTGTGTCAGGTGTCGTGACAACTTGTGGCGACCCACCGAATCCTCCTCCCATCCCGCCGTAGAGTCCTGTTTGTTCCGTGTACGTCCACAATGTCGTGCCCGTTTCTTGATCGATTGGTCGTTCACGATAAAGAGTGACTGCCTTTTCGACCTGCGTTTGAACGTATTCGGCGATCCATGCGGGAGGTTCAATGCGAGGACCCGCCTCTTCAATCAATCGAACCGCCGTCCCCCAAGCCAGTTGCTGGGAATGCATGGCGTCTCCAGCGGGGCTAGAGTGATACGGATCCTTCGCAGTCGCCTGAGAGGCCAGTGGTTCCAACGTCTTGCTTGCGACTCCCAATTGTTGGAGAAGAGTTTCTATTTGCGCTCGTCCAGACGGAGTTCTTCCGTTGGATCTTAAGAATTCTTCTGCAGCGTCTTGTCGCTCTGGATAGACCGTCGAGACGTACACTCCAGACAGATAGTTGTTCAGCAACAAGATGGCTGCCGTGACCGCTTGTTGATTGCCGTCGACCAAGGTTTCTCCCAACGCATCGAGTCCGGGCGTTGGGAAGTAGTTGGGATAGGTTTGGGTGAGATAGCCCATGAAACGATGATTCGGATGGGAGTGGCCGCCAAAAGAACCATTTCCTCCATCCGGAGTTTCATCGATGGTCCGACTTCCATACTGATTGGCCATCTCCAGCGTGATCCTGGCTGCTTCCGCACGTCGCGACGTGTCGCGTGACAGCAATTCGACCGCTCGCATGGCCTGGCCGATGCGTTCGATTTCTTGTTCGCGGCGAAAGACTCCCATCCAATGATCCAGGTTTTCACCCAAGTAAATTTTCTCGCTGGGGGTTGCCGAAGTGATGGTCGAGTCCGCATTCGTAGCGTTGATTGAATCGCTCTCAACAATCTCCACCTGCGTATCTTTGCCATCGCTGGTCACGATCACGGAACCGTCATTCATCTTGATTTGAATCACGACGGTTGCGAGGAGTGCAGCGGCTGTGAACCAACCCAAGGGAGCAAACCATCCAAGGTCACGTCGGCTTGAGTCGTTTGACGGCGGATCGATTGTGGCGAGCAGCGACGGTGTTGACGGCCTTTCGGGAGAAGGCGTTGCCATGGCTCGCTTGAGTAACGCTTTTAAGTTGGCGTCGCCGGACCAAGTCGCGAGTCGCTCGGCAACGATTGATCCGCTGGGACGCTGGTCGGGTTGCCGGTGCATCATCTGACCGACGAACGTTTCCAGTTCCGATTCAACCGACGGTTCCAAACGGCCCAGAGGAGGCGGAGTCGATCGATTGGAATCGCTCGTGATCGCCAACACGCGTGCCGCCAGGCCACCTTCGTTTGCATGCGGCCAGCGGCCCGAAATGAGTCGATACAGTGTTGCGCCGAGCGAATAGATGTCCGACGCCGGTTGGACTTTTCGGCTGTCAAGCAACTGTTCGGGCGACATCGCGGGCAAGGTGCCCATCAGGTGTCCCACGGTGGTCAGTCGGTCGTCGGTGGCAAGCGGATCGTCGCCCGCGAGAACCAAACCCAGGTCGAGCAGTTTGACCGTCCCATCTCGCGTCAGCATCAAGTTCGATGGCTTGATGTCACGGTGGATCAACTCTGATCCATGAACGTGGGACAGAGCCTCCGCCGCTTGGCGAGTGACCTCGCAGGCATCTGCGACGGGAAGTTTTCCCAAACGATGGGCGATCTTGCCGATGTCCATTCCATCCAAGTGTTCCATCACCAGGTAGTGCCATCCCGAATCGGTTCCCGCGTCGGTGGCTCGCACGATTCCCGGGTGTTCGAGCGCCGCGATGGTCGTCATTTCACGATTGAAACGGTCCAGCCAGCCCGGCTCGGTGACACGATGTGGCGGAAGGAGCTTGATCGCGCACTGCCGTTTCAGTCGGTTGTGACGAGCCAGGCAAACCATGCCCATGCCGCCTTGTCCGAGTTGCCCCAAGATTTCGTAAGGGCCGATCTGTTCGATGGGAATTCGAAAGGATTGTGAGATGTCGGCAGACATTAGCCGTGCGACCGCGAATTGACAGGCCGACTCCGCAAGGATGGAATCGTCGAGCGGTTGAAATGTCGCCGCTGAGTTTGGCAGTTGTGAACTGCTGGACAACTTCGACTGGCAATGTTCGCACTGATCGACGTGCTTGGATGCTGAGTCAAACTCGGCATCGGTCAAATGGCCTTCGACTAATCGGTTCAATTCGTCGAGGCTCAGGCAATCAGTGCTGGTAGCAATCATGACGGACTTTCGTTGCGAGGAGGCGATCGGACGACCACACAACGCGAGGAGCGAAACGGATTGGACACCTCAGCTAGAAAAATTATCGATTTCCTTTCGGAGCTTTTGCAAAACACGGGCTCGGGCTTTGTAAACCGTCCAGCGGCTGACGCCAAATTCTTCCGCGACGTCTGCCGGATCGTGGTCTTCCATGGTCGTCCGCCAAAACATTTGCCACGTCTTCGGATCGGTGGATTGCCGCAGGACATGAAGCATTCGGTCTTGAATTGACTTCTCATCGTCAGCAAGTTTGCTGGGAGGATCCGGTTGCTCCAGCTCAGCCAGTCGCATTGCCTCACCGTTCAGCAATTGTGGACCGCGTTGGTTGGCTCGTTGTCGGTCGCGAAGTTTGTTTCGGGCAATGGTCCACAACCAACCGCGAAACGTGGCGCCATTGCGATCCAGTTCGAATCGCGGCAGTGCCTTGGCGACCGATAGGAACGTTTCTTGCATCACGTCGGCAGCATCGGCCGACTGGACGTCACAGTGTCGGATCCATCGGTAGACAATCGGGCCGTAGACCTGGACCAACATTTGCCAGCCCTCGTCGTCACCGTACCGGGCCCGTTCCAGCAAGGATGGATGAGTTGATGGTTCCTCGATGGTGCCGGGGTTCATGAGGTGGCCTGGTGCATGGGACGAACAAGTTTGCGAGAGCCGAACCGACTTCCCGCAAGCATTCCTCTCAAGATAGCAGCCTGGTCACTCGGCAAGTGGTGGAGGCCTTTTCATCCTCCGCAACCACCACACCCTCCGCACCCGCCTCCGCAGCCCGCATCGCCCCCACCTCCGCTGAAGTCGAAACTGCTGCCTCCGTCTCCGCTGCTCCAATCAATCCATCCCGTTGAGCTGGACGCTTTTTGGGTAGCCTGGATTTCTTCCCCGTACAACATCTCGTTGGTGAAAAGTTCGGAGGGATCGGTAAGCACGTAGGCGGCGACCGCGGGACCCCAGCACGCCAGGCAGGGCAACTCATCCACATCGCCTCCGTCGGTTTGTTGGTACGATTTCGGCCCTATTTCGGGATAGCTCCGCTGCGATCGTTCTTGGACTGATTTGCCGAGGGATGTCAAACGCTCACGACCCGCCATGTGAAACGCAACCGCCAACCCAACCGTTGCGATGACCATTTCCAAAACGAGAAACCCAATTGGGCGTTCGTTTGGGATTCCCTGCAGGCACCGGAGTCCACCGACGGCCAACAAAATTCCAGCAACGCCGAAACCGCCCATTCGGAAGCGTTTGCGTTGTTCGGAGGATCTCAGCAATCCCGATTCTCGCATTTGCGATTCAGCATTGGTCGCGGTGGAATGGATCGCCACCAGCAATCGCTGGAAGGATTGTGCAGTGTTGCTGGAGGCCAGGTAGTCAGTGGTCACCTTCATCGCGCTGACAGCAACGGGATCGTCGTCGTGCTGGGCCTGCAATGCACCACGATCAAGGATGGTGAATCCATGTTGATCGCACTGGACGATGCCTCGCTTTTGCAACGCTACCAGAGTTGTTTGAAGCAATCGTTTCTTGCCTCCCGCCAGAATCGACAGTTGCCCCCAGCCAACTTTGGGAAGAGCGGACGGATTGGATGACCAACCGTTGCTGATGTGAAACCAAACCAACAAGTAGACAAAGCCAAACGCAATCGCGGCACCATACAACGCCAAGAAAGTTGGACCGTCTAAGTTAAACGGAAACAGCGCCGCGAAAGGCGTAGCTGCCAATCCCGCGATCGTGAGGTGCGATCCTTGCAATGACTTGCCGGTTAAGTTTGGCTTGGGAATCAGCCAGAACTTGCGTCGATCAATGCGAAGCGATGCGATCGATTGAGCGAAGCGTTCTTCGGTCGGCGGCCAAATCTCCACCGGGGCTTTGCCGAATGCCCGCTCATAAGATGCAAGCGTTTGTTCGTATTGGTCTTGGTAACGAACTCGTTCTTGGGAGCCACCTTTGGTCGGGCCGTGGTGAAGCGGTGATGGCAAGACTTCTTGGCACAAGTCCACCCAGTAGTTCTCGGTGTAGACCAAGTGTTGATGCCAAACTTGATCGACCGCATCCGACGGAGTCACACTGTGTCCCGCGGTGGCGGCCAGATATAAAAACCTTCGGTACTCGTCGATGCAGTGACGGGCGTGTTGGATGCTCCAATCGTTTTCCCGGGCCAATCGTTGCGAAAACGAAAGACCGCGAGTGGGCGGATTGGCGGTCCAATCCGCTGATTCGCCTCCAATCGGAAAATGAAGGATTTTCTTACACAACGCGTCATTCGTGACGTTTTCATGTGTCGTTTTCATCATTGAGTTCCTCCAACACAGAAGGGCATGTGCCCAACCCAAACGAGGCGCTCGCAAAACGGATTTTGCAGATGCCGAGTGCCCGGTGAATGCTCACCGATTCGGGAAACAGCGGCTAAGATGTCCGCAAAAGGATTGCGATTGACAGGTGTTTTTGATCCTGGTCGCAACTTGCCCGTGCGGAATTGAGGAAGCTTCATGTTTGCCTGGAAAGATCCATTCTTTCGCCAATTGTTCTCCACTTTGCTACTCGGTTCGGTCATGACAGTTCCAGCGTGGACGCAGTCGCCAGACGGGAATCAGTCCGTTGAGCAGGACTCAAATGCCACGATTGTTTTGACGTCGGAGATGGCGGATCAATGGGCAGAGTTGGTGCTTCACGGCGTCGACACGGAGTTTCCCAACAAGTTGTCGCTGGTCTATTCCAATGCGGACCAGATCGGGACACCCAAAGAACACTTTCCGGCGTTTTATGGATGCTTTGATTGGCACAGCAGTGTGCATGGGCACTGGGTGTTGGTGAGGTTGTTGAAGCTGCATCCCGAAATGGAGTCCGCTTCAAGAATTCGAGCCACGTTGTCGCGTCACTTGACGAAGGAGAACCTAGAACAAGAAACGGAGTTCTTTGCTCGGGATGAGAACAAGACTTTCGAACGCATGTATGGATGGGCTTGGTTCTTGCGTTTGGCCATGGAGTTGGAGACGTTCGAAGATGACGACGCGAAACGCTGGCGGGCGAGTTTGGCTCCGCTGGAGTCGTTGTTGGTCCAACGCATTCAGGCATATCTGCCTTTGTTGACCTTTCCCATTCGCACGGGGCAACATCCCGACACCGGATTCGCATTGGGACAAGTGTTGGATTACGCGAAGCTGCATGGATTGACGGATCTGGAAGCCTTGGTGGTGGAGCGTGCCACAGACTTCTATTCCGAGGATGTCGCCTATCCGTTGGCGTACGAACCATCTGGCCATGACTTCTTTTCGTCCGGATGGAACGAAGCAGATTTGATGAGGCGAGTTCTTCCTGCACCTGAATTCGCAAATTGGCTCACGAAGTTGATGCCGGATTTGGTGCCGCAGCTCGGGGATGGAACGGTTGCTCCCGTGGGTGTTAGCGATCAGACCGATGGCAAACTGGTTCACTTGGCAGGTTTGAACCTGAATCGTGCCTGGTGTTTGCAATCCGTCGCGGAGCATCTGCCGGATTCTGACCCACGAGTGTCGCTGCTGCGTCGAAGTGCTGCGGACCATCTGACCGCTGGATTGTCCTACATCAACAGCGGACACTACGAGGGCGACCATTGGCTAGCGACGTTTGGTTTGTATGCCATCAGCGGTGCTGGTCGATGATTTTGCTCGAATGAATTGTCCAAGTTGATGCGAGGATGAGGTCGGATGAGAACCATCTCCAAGAAGCAGCGTCGTTGGCGCCGGCCTCTGTTGGCAATGCTGGGCGGATTGCTTTGTTCGCTCGTGTTTCTTACCGCGATGCTGGGTGGCGGCCAAACGGCGTTCGAGTTTTCACGAATCACTAGCGATGCTTTGATGCTTCGCGAAGGCGGGTTGCGGTTGGGGGCACGCGAAAGTTCTGGACGCGTGGTTTTGGTGTCGTTCGGTGAAACGAGTGCCGAGCGTTTGGGCGGTCAACCCACCTTAGAATCAGACCGAAAGCTCTATCAAAACTTGATCGATGCGAATGCCGCGGCTGTTTCCGATTTGCGGAGCATGGCGTGTTCAGGGCCAGATGATTTCGAAGCCAACATTCGGCCGTACTTGGATGTGATGCGAGAGGTGTCTCCTGGTGGAAATGTCTCTCGGGACGTGTTCATGACACTGGACGTGCCGTTTGACACGGTCATGAGCTACCGCGATCAGATCGTTCATCACGGAATGAGCTTTCGTGCCCCGACGATGGCCAACCGCCATTCGCGAATCTTTCCGTTGGCTTTGCATGATTACTATTCGCTTTCCGAAACGATTCCGTTCTGGGCTGTTCGGAAATTGGCTGGTGAAACGAATCGAAGTCAGCAGGAAGTCTATGTTGAGCTAAATGAATCGGGAGTGATTGATCACTGGTTGAGTCGTTTTCCGGAGATGGGAAACCTGCTGCAGCTCGCCAGTGGCAGTGAATCCTTGGAACCGAATCCAAACTCCACGCCGTATTCGACGGGCGAAAAGGAGGTGGAATGGCTGGGGTTTGGTAGCGAATTCCCGACCGTCTCTCCGGCTGGAGTGTGGTTGGATTACGGCTTTCAGCCCAGTGAATTGTTGCGTTTGGACTACGCCGCCGTCTCGGAAGGTGACTTTGATCCGGCTTTGGTAGAAGGCAAAGCTGTGTTGATTGGCTTGGAATTGGGATTCATTCCGGCATCCGAGCGGTATGACATTCCGGTACGAGAAACTCAGGCGGACGTGTTGGATGTCACTGGCGTTGCGATCGAGACTTTGCTCAATGGCGTGACGATGCGCCCCGTGGCCACGTTTGTGACGCCGCTTTGCTTGATCGGATTGAGTGTGCTGGCGTGTTGGTTGGCGGCAAGTTGTCGCGGCCGATGGGCGTTCCTGGGAGTCGCCGTGATGGTTCTGGGGTATGTCGCCGGAAGCATTTGGGCGTTTCGCAATGGATGGTTCATGGACATGGCGTTCGCGCCCGTTTCCATTTTGATGGCAGGGATTCTCGGGGTGGGGATACGGTTCTTCGAAGAAATTCGATGGCGACAGCGGATCACCGATCTATTCGGACGCTATGTTCCTCGGGCCGTGGTCAATCAATTGGTGCAACAGTCGGAACTGCAATCCATCGTGGTTGGCGGCGTCACTCGCGACGTGACGGTGATGTTTGCTGACATTCGCGGTTTCACTCAGTTCTCAGAACGCTTGCAGCCAGAAGATGTATTGGAGGAGCTGAACGGATTGTTGGAAGTGATGGTGAAGTGCACCTTCGACGAGGAAGGAACCGTCGACAAATTCATCGGTGATGCCATCTTGGTTTTGTTCAATGCTCCGTTGGATCAACTCGATCACGCGGCCCGAGTAACTCGCGTCGCCTATCGAATTCAGGAAGCTCTTCGTGCGCACAAAAGTGGACTGTCGATTGGAATCGGCATTCACACGGGCAAGGCGGTGGTGGGCAATGTGGGCACGCCGCAACGCATGGAATACACCGCGATTGGGAACACGGTCAACGTCGCGTCGCGGTTGTGCGATCGAGCGGCCGCGGGTGAGGTGGTGGTGTCGGGTGAAGTCACCAAGCAGCTCAGCGATGAATTCGAACTGCAACCCAATGAACCGATGCATGTCAAAGGCATCGCGGAACCGTTGGCCACGTCGCGTTTGGTCGGAATTCGAGAACCCGGTAACGAGTGATCCGATGGCATGAACACCGGCTACGTCATAGCGCGGTACAGGCTGGCCGCGATCAGCAAGGCAAACACCGCTCCGTCCATACGCGTGACCTTGTGGCTGGATCCTTTGAAACGCATCCAGTCCAGCAGGCGTCCGGTTGGGCAGGCTAGCCGACAATAGGCCATGGGAATGAATGTGGATACGAGTAGCGTGCTGATCGTCCAAGCGATGGCGGACCACGAAGCCAAATGCCAAAGGTAGCCGTGGAATGGTTCGACAAAAGAAACATCGGTGGTGGGACGAATGAGCAAAGCGAGGTAGACCAACAGCAAAGTTGCCGCGGGCAAGAATCCCAACGGCTTGGAAAGCCACGACGGGAGGCTCCACTTGCGACGTGAGTTGCTTTTGGGGCGGATCAACTGTTGGGCCGCACCGTGAGGACAAAGGTGATTGCAGTACGGATTGCCCCGCCGCGTTGGCGGGATGATCACGGAGATGGTCGCAAGTGCAACCAAACCCAGGGCGAGTTGCCAGGTGACTCCTGAGGTGGCCCAGCCGGCCAGCAGGGCCAGTGATAGCAAGTTGCCAGCGTACAGGCCGATGACCAACCAGACGGCAAAAAGCCACAAACGACGCAGCCAGGTTTGCCGCATCGCTCCAAAGCGAATCAGCAGCGGCAAAAGGACCAACGCGACGAGCGTGGCGATGTCAGCGTTGGACAGACGCGTCGTTTGGATGGATTCTTGGAGGGCACGCAATCGCTGTTGAAAGGGTGTTTGCCCGAGCGTTTTCCATTCCTCATCCGCCAACAACTCCGTCGCGAATTTTGGCAAGGTGTAGGCGATCGCCATGCTGGTCATGGTGGCTCCGGAGACGCCTTCGACCTCTTCGGCGGGAGGATCGAACGCCGCGAGTTCTTCCAGCGTCAGGCCTTCGAATCGTTTCCAAAACGATCGTTCTTGGCGGACGTAATCGACGTAGGGTTCGTTGTCGAATGAGTGCCGGATCTTGGGCCGCAAGAGCCGGTGCTCCAGATCCAGTCCAACCAGCACGCTGGTCGGGCCTTGGTAACCGATTTCGTCATCGACCAACGCCCCGGTTCGGATCAAGTATCCAACCGTCGTTCCGCTCTCGTCCTTCACCACGGCCATGCGATCGCCCTGAATTTGGAAGGCGGCGGGAAAGAAGGTTTGGGCTTCGGCCAATGTCAAAGGTTCAGGGAAAACGAGTGAACCAGTCGCGACGCCCAGTCGGCTGAGGATGCCACCTGCCATCGCCAAACTGGTCAGCGTTGCACCGGAGACGCCATCGATCTTGGGAACGCTGCCGTCTGCAAGTTTGCCACCCCAGGTCAGGCCTTGGAATTGTTGCAAGAACTCGGGAGAGTTGTTGACGGCGTCGACATGCTCATCGGTGTCGTGGCTTTGCAGGACGGCAACTGAGTGAACAATGTCTTGCTGATCGAAGAGCAACAATGCTTCCGTTGGTCCGTGATAGCCGACCGATCCGTTGGCTTCGGGCAAGGTTCTGGCAACGGAACCAAGCGGAATTCGATCGGCATCCAGGATCGCCCATCTCCCACGCTGGTCCGTCGTTTCGGTGATGGTGCGAGCGGCGGGTTCCAAACGTTGGATTTGATCCAGCGATGGTTGAGACGCCACGTCGATCCGTTGATGTGGCGACGGTAGACAGGCCAGCAGCCCGATCAGCATTCCGATCCGGATCGCATGCACCACGCGTCCTCGCCAAGCAATTGTTTGGCGGGACGTGGTGCGGGAGCGGCGGCCGTCCGCGATGGGCAGGCTTGGGCCGGATTGGCTCAAGGTTGTTTGACCCATCCGATCGCGTCGAGGTGCACCGTGCCGCCCGAGTCTTTGGTGGAGAAGTCGACGGTCACTTCGGCGCCCGCGGGCAGGAAGTATTTGCCGGCCGGAATCGCACCGCCTTGCGAGTCGCGTTGATTGATCTGAACGATTTTCGGCTCTTGGCCCGGAGCGGTCACGGTGATGGCCAGCTTCGTCGCACGATTTTCATGAGGAGCACTGTAGATCTGCAACTCGTACTGGCCGGCTTCTTTCAATTTTGTCTGGAAGGTGGCGGTCGCGCCGGAGTTGGCCGATGCGTAGCGGTATTCCCAACCGACGTAGCCCTTGAGACCTTGTCCTTTGGCCCACTTGCCCGTCGTTTTGGCTTGTCGATCATCGATCACGATGCCGGGCAATTTCTCGGGATCCAAGCCTGGCATGGGGCCGTACGGTCCAGCTTTTTCCATCGCGTCGTCCGGGATCACAATCGTCGCGGAAGGCGTGCTTCGGCGAGCCTTGCCGGGCAACTCAAGCAGTTCCAGCAGGTCGTCCAAGTGTTCTTCGTAGATGTCGCGAGGAGTGCAATTGTTCAGCGTGCAAAGAGAGGCGGCTTTGCCAACGACCTCGCCCATCATGCCGCACGTCTTCATCACGCGAACGGTGCCGAGGGCTTCGTGCGTGACACTGATGTTTCGACCGGCCATGAATAAGTTGTCGACGTTGCGGCTGTAGAAACAGCGATACGGAACCGGGTAGCCGTACGAACGATCCACGCGGCGGTCGTGAACGGCAATGCTGATGAAAGGGTTCTCGGGAAACTTGTCCGCGAATTCTTTCTTGGGGTAGTGCAGATCGATTGACCAAGTGCTGGGAACGCAGCCGTCAGGGAATTCTCTTTTACTGACAATGTCTTCTTGGTTCAGGACCACATCACCGAGCAGTCGACGGCTTTCTCGAGGCCCACCGATGTAAGCGACCCAGGTCAGTTGTGCGTTGGGATGATCGGCAGCGCCGTCGCCATTCTTCATCGCATTGAACGCACCATAAACCGCACGCAGGTTCCAATCGCGGATGGCTTCGGCGTCGCCCAGCGGATCAATGTCGAATCCACTTTCCCAAAACCATTGACCGTGATGATCACGCGGATAAGGAAAGTCTTCCATGTTGAGTTGCAACGCCCAGGGAGTCTTGGGGAACTCAGGAGCGTCGTCGACTTCGTCCCAACGCCACATGTTGCTCATGCCCATGCGGCCTTTGTCGGTGATGTCAAGGTCGGCATTGGCCCACTCGCCGATCCAGCCATGGCCGGTGCAGTCAACAAAACGGTCGCCGGAAACCCGAAGGTCTTCGCCCGTTTTGGTGTTCAGGGCAAGCACATGTTCGATTTCCTTGCTCTCCGTGCCTTCTTTCATCTTCACCGCGTAAGCGTGATGGTTCAGCAACAAATCAATGTTGGGTTCCGCAGTGACGATTTCTTCTTTTTGTTCGTCGCCGAACTCTTCGTAGGTGCCGGGCGATTTGGTGGCTTTGTCGGAGAATTCCTCGACGATCTCACCAATGCGAGGAAATTTTCCGCGACGAATGTTTCCCATCGCCCACACACGAACTTCGCTGGAACCGTTGCCTCCCAGCACACCACGGTCTTGAATCAGGGCGACCCGGCAACCCATCCGCGCGGCCGACAAAGCCGATGCCATGCCGGCATAACCACCACCGACAACGACCAAGTCATAGGGACCTTTGGTAACCGGCGTTTCAGGCAAACCCAATTGAGTGCGTCGCCATGGTGAAAGCACGTCGCTCACATCCGGCGGCGTTGTTTCCAAATCGGTGGTCAAGTAGATGCAGTCGCAACGACCATCGAACCCGGTTTGGTCTTTCAGTTTCAGTTCAGCGGAACCCTTGGGCAACTCGACCACGCCACCGTCCTGCCAAGACCATGTTGCACTCTCGGTGCCAAATGTTGAGGCAAGCTTGTTGCCATTGACATGCAATTCGAACTTCCCGGGTGAAGGAGACGCGTCCCAACGCCGAACCCAGTCGATTGTTCGGACCCAAACGCGATAGGTTCCTTGTTCGGGAATGTCGACGGTGGTGCTGGCGTCGGCGACGGGTTGCCCCAATCCGTGGGCGATCAGATATGGCGAACCCATTTGTTGGATGAATTGGGTATCCAATTTCCAACCACCGTGCGTGGCAAAGCTTTCGGCTTCCACGAACACGTCGGCGGCATGCGCTCGAGGCGATACCAAAGCAGCGAGCATCATGCTGAACGCGGCTGCAGAGGCAAGGTAATTTGGGAGACGGATTGGCCGATGGTCAGGGCGGGTGGAGAAACCAGGGTGCTGAGACATTCCAGTTTTCATTGATCTTTGGGGTGGGGACGAAGGGGGCTTCACATCATAGCTGACCCAACCTTTGATTCGTTGCATTTCGAGTCGCGATTCCAATTGCGTGGATCGAAAAGCACCCTGCCCGATCTATTGATTAGCGGGTGTGGTGTTCCCATCCCAGCGTATGACTTCTTCGCCGGAAGCATCCAACACCCGCAGGTTTCGAATTTTCGCGGAGCCCTTTGCGTCACTCGTGTCCAAACGCAGCCGATGAATTTCCTGTTTGGAAGAGGTGGATTGCTCATCCGAATGGTTCACGAGCGCAAGCGAGTAAGCGTGCCATTGGTCGTCGTGTTTCGGCGTCCAAGGAAGTCGCACACCGTTTGGAAGAGATTGATCGGGCGATGTGGTGAAAAAGACGTCGCCCTGACCTGCGGCATTGCTTTGCAACTCAAACGCCAGGTGATAGGGGCCTTGGTCAAGTTTGGATGGCAATCGGTCCATCGCAATTCCCGGATCATCACCGTGGAAAGACAAATGCAGGACACCTTGTTTCCATTTCGAGGTTGTATTCTTGCGAGCTCGAATGGCACGTTGAGACGACTTGGTTGATTTCTTCTTGTTGCGTCCGTTGCCTCGAATGTTGTTTTGAGGTCGCTGCGAAAAGTCGGTCCATTCGGGGTGCCGGTTGCGGGTGGACGCGGCATCGCCGGGCGAGACGTCTGCGGTTGGCGAGAAGGAGCGCGTGTGCAAAACATCCGTCGCCATTTGGTTCCAACGCTCGGCCATTCGCTTCACGACAATGGGATGATTGTCGGCAACGTTGTGACGTTCGGTCCGATCGGAATTCAGGTCGTACAGCTCCCAAGGACCGTTCCGGAAACTTGCTAGTTTCCAATTGTCCTCTCGCAACCCACGGTCCGAGGAGAACAAAAAGTGAAGTGGTTCGTCTCGTTGGAAGGACCCGCCTTCAAAAATGGGACGAAGCGAAACGCCAGAGACAGGACGGAGTTGGCGATCAAGCCATTCCGAAGGAATCATGCTGCCCGTGACATCCACCATCGTTGGAAAGATGTCGATCAGGTGGGCCGGTGTGTGATTGATGCTGCCGGGTTGGGGCTTCAGTCCTTTGGGCCAGTGCACGATCGCGGGTGTGCTGATGCCGCCTTCGAATTGGTTTTGTTTGTAAAGCCGAAAAGGAGTGTTGCGAGCCCAGGCCCAACCGGTGGAATCGCTCCAAGACACCGTTCCGTCGGTAGGCTTGGCCTCGATTTTTTGGCTGGTTCGATCATAGGGACAAGCCCCGTTGTCCGAGACGAACCAGATCAACGTGTTGTCGATGTCACCGGTCTCTTCCAAGTGTTCGATCAAGCGTCCAGTCTCTTGGTCGACACGATCGATCATCGCGGCCAAGGCGGTCATGCGTTTGGTTTCGAACTCCTTGCGTGGATCGGACAACGAATCCCAAGCGGGAATGTGATCAGGACGTTCGCTCGGAATCAGATCCGCTGAGGTGATGCCCAGTTCTTTCTGCCGAGCGGCTCGTCGCTGGTGGATGACATCCCATCCCTGATCGTAGCGCCCTTCGTACTTGGCGTAATCCTGGGGCAACGCTTGCAGCGGAGCGTGAGGTGCGTTGAATGCCACGTAGAGAAACCACGGATTATCAGCTTCGTCGGCTTGGTGAAGAAACTTCATTGCATGGTCCACGTTCGCGACGGTGGTGTAGAAGCCTTCGGAGGGAACCGACCAAGGTTGTCCGTCTAGCCGAAACGTGTTGTCACCCAAGAAGTAATTGCAAGCACCACTGAGGTGGCCGAAGTATCGTTGAAATCCGAAATCGGTTGGCTCCTTTTGCAAGTGCCACTTCCCAGCCATTGCGGTGTAGTAGCCTTGCGCCCCCAGCGTTTCCGCACTGGTGACCGCGCGCGAGAGCGATGTGTCACCGGCGGCGATGCAGTATTGGCCCGTCAACAACGAAACTCGTGAAGAGTGACATTTCGCGGTGTTGTAGAACTGAGAAAATCGCAAGCCGTTCGCGGCCAATGCATCCAGATGCGGCGTTTCGATTTCGCTGCCGTAGCAACCGAGATCAGAGAATCCCAAATCGTCGACCATGATCAGCAACACGTTCGGGCGTTGCATGGAAGCCTCGCCGGTTTGCCCCCATCCGTTCTGGCTGGGCAACAAACAAAAGAGAAGGCAAGCCAGGAAGGCGGCCTGAACAGTCACGCTGCGTTTCATGATTCGATCCACGGTGAATTGGCGGCGGCCGCGAAACGGGCAAGATGCCTTTGGGCGGTTCGCATGTTAGTGTGTGAGGGATCAGAGATCGTACATCAATTATCCCACGCTTTCCTCTTTGTGCACCAACGATGAACCCGATGAATTCTTTTCGATGGCAGAGACTCCTGTTCGTTCTGGTCGCCTTGACCGCGGTCGGCAGTGTGGATCGATCGTGCTGTCACGCGAATGAAACATCGAAGGGATCCGGGGAGCGTCGTCCCAACATTATCTACGTGATGGCCGATGACCTCGGTTACGGTGACTTGGGATGTTACGGCCAAAAGGAGATTCAAACGCCGCGTTTGGATCAGATGGCTGCCGAGGGGATTCGATTCACCGATCACTACGCTGGTCATACGGTCTGTCGCCCATCGAGGTTGACTTTGTGGACCGGTCAGCATGTTGGCAGCACAGGGTTGATCGGAAACGCCGCTCGTGATTTGGATGGCGAGCAACCGACGGTTGCCTCGTTACTTTCCAAGGCGGGCTATGCCACCGGTGGTGTCGGCAAGTGGGCTCTTGGCAACGTCGACGTTCCCGAGGAAATCGAAAACCCGGGACATCCGATGAACAACGGGTTCGATACATGGACGGGATACATGAACCAGTCCAACGCACACAACTTTTATCCGCCGTATCTCTGGGAAGACAAACGTCAGTTGTTGTTTCCCGGCAACGTGGTCAGCACCAACCCGGCGGCGCGTGGTCGCGTGTCGGTGAAGAAAGATACCTATTCCCATGATGTGATGACCGAAGCTGCGTTCGACTTCATTCGCACGCACGCGGCGGAGCCATTTTTGTTGCACATTCACTGGACCATCCCACACGCCAACAACGAAGCCGGAAGGGTGAATGGTGATGGCATGGAGATTCCAGACTACGGAATCTACGCTGATCGCGATTGGCCCAATCCGGAAAAAGGATTCGCGGCGATGATCACCAAGATGGACCATGACATGGGCCGGTTGGATGCATTGCTCGATGAACTGGGGATCGCCGAACAGACACTTGTGATCTTTACCTCGGACAACGGGCCGCATCATGAGGGTGGGCACAGCGATCGATTCTTTCTAAGCAGCGGGCCTTTGCAGGGAAGCAAACGATCCATGCATGAAGGTGGCATTCGCATTCCATTTCTAGCGAAATGGCGGGGCACCATCGAACCGGGCTCGACCAGCGATCACCCATCGGCGTTTTGGGACTTCTTACCGACCGCGTGCGAAATTGCCGGTGTCAAACCACCAAGCCAAATTGACGGGATCTCCTACCTGCCATCGTTGCTCGGTCAACCGGAGCGACAACGCCGTCACGAATACCTTTATTGGGCCAGTCGCGAAGGCGACACGTCCGTGGGAATTCGTTCGGGAAAGTGGAAAGCGGTGAACTATCCGAGAAACGCTGTCAGCAACAAGGAACGCAACCGATTGGCTGGTGAGGGAAAACCGGCGGTGAACAAGAACGGTTGGAAGTTGTTTGATCTGTCGACTGACCCCGGTGAACAAACGGATCTGGCGGCACAACACCCTGGCGAACTCGAGCGTCTGATTGAGTTGGTTCAGCGGGACGAGCTGTTCTGATTCGCGTTGCGGCGGCGAGCCGGAACGCACGGCGGGAATCATCAACGTGGCGTCCGCAACGCTTTTCGCGTGGGGAAACGACAGGTTACGATTTTGTTGCGGAATCTGCTGCGATGAATTTCGACGCAATTAGGATGGGATCGGACGGGCCGCGTGACGGAGCGGTCCTGACCCCCACCTTTTTGACCCACCTCTGGTTTTCCACCCCATGATGATGAAGTCCACGACGGCCGCTTTGGCCATGGCGATGTCGTTCGCCGCCCCCGCACTCGCCGGAAACTGTTTTCGAAAATCTGCCTGCAGCACATCTTGCGCCACGCAATCCACTTGTTCGGTCCCAGCAAACTCGTGTGCCACCGCCGCGGGTGGCTTGTCCGCTCACGACATGGGTAGCGTTGACAACCCAAGCGAACTGAATGTCGCTTTAACGACCGAATTGGTCGGCCTACGAGAGCAACTGGCGGACGCCAAACAAACGCTGGAAGACAAGGCAGCCAAACTCGACGAAGCCGATCAAGCGATAGCTTCATTGAAAGCAGAGTTGGCATCGTTGAAAGAGCAGCTTGCTTCGCAAACCAAACGTGCCGAGCAAGCGGAAGTGAAGCTGGCTGCTGTGACCGACGCAGCAGAAGAGCAAGAGAAGGCGGCTCAACAGCGCAACAACAAACTGCAGCAGCAGGTCGCGAATGTTAAAAAGAACATGCAGACCAGAACATCTGAACTGCAACAGCAGCTGAAGGCCACTCGAGAAGAACTCCAGGCGACCAAGAAGACTTTGGAAGAAGAACGCAAGCAGCGTGAGGAAGAAAATCGCCAACAAGAGCAAATGGCGGCTCAGGCGAAGGAGGACGAGGAAGTAACAGAAGCAGAGGCTGGTAGCGAGGACGCTGAGTAACTGGAGTCGAACCTGCCAACTTGCACGGACCGGCACTGGCTGAATTGCTTTCAGCCAGTGCCGATTTTTTTTGACCCTGATGCAGTGTGGGATCGACAGGTTAATTCGTGCTTTCCATCCGCATGGTCGTCGATCCGTGGAGCTGATCCACGCCGAGCGTCAAGAAATTTGGCATCCAGCTATTTGATGTGATGGGTACATGGACGTGCACAGTAACAAGTTGGCTTCCTGAGCTGACATCGTTTGAATACTCCACCGTTGACGTCCCGCCCTGGATGCCCATCAATTCCAATTCTTCTTCGATTCTGTTGTTGATTTCGATTGCCGAAGATGTTGGTTTGATAGCGACCCGGGCGCCTTCCCGCGTGGCATGGATGGCGCTGTCGCGAAGTTGACTTAGCCGTCCCAGTTCAATCAAGCCAAAGGTCATGAATATCATGATTGGTGCTATGACGGCAAACTCCACCGCAGCGGCCCCAAGTCGGTCGCTGCCTCGTTTGGGATTGCGACAGCTCGATCGACGCACCAACTGTCGATGTGCAATTGGTGGTGATTGCGCTTTAGAATTCGAGATCATCGTTTCAATCCACCAGCATTGCAGGAGAGTAAAGATATTCGCTGTGACTGTCGCCGGTTTGGCTCAGCTTGCAACCACGTGCAACCATGGGGGCCGGTTGGATCGTCAGATGCTTGTGCTTCATTGGGCCGGTTAGCCGAACGCTCAGAATGCGAATGCCCTCCCACGCGATGATGGTGTAATTCGCGTTGTTGCCATTGCCTTGTACCCGGCGGAAAATCGGGATGATTCGTTTTTCGCCAATGATCGATTCGAGTTCCGCCTTGATGCCAGCGCTGATCCCCGTGTCGCCGTTGAGAGATAGTTCGCCCTGATCGTTGAAAATCAGTTCTTTTCCAAGAGCATCAAAGTCATCTTGCGAAATACCGTGAAGAATTTGTCGCCGGATGTCCTTGGTGCTGTTGTTGGACGATCCGATATCGACCGTTCCACGGTTGCCCGGCGATCCCGTTCCAGTGGGATAGAGCGAACATTCATGAAAGCCGTCACTTCCATTGGCAATCGATCCGTTCCAGTACATGAATTTATCTTCGGTGTCTTTGGACACGACCTGCTGCCATGTTTCTTCATCCAAGGCGATTGGGAGAATTTCAACGGTTGACGCCTCGGTGTGGGGGCGCTCGAAACCAACAATATTGTGTTGAAAGGCAGCAATGACGCTTCTCGAAAGCGATTGTGTTTTTCTGCCTGTCAAGCCACCAAGTTGCAACGGCAACTCACCGTGAACTGAATTGGTAAGAAGGAAGTTGACTCGCACAGCGTTTGCCGTATTCGAGTTTCCTGTTGAATAGAAAGTTTGCGTGCCAGCGTTGAACGTTCCGATTTCGACGGACCGTTCATCGGACGCCAAGTGAGCTTGAACATCACCGACTTCGTTGGCGGCCCCCAGAATATCTGCGGCCAAAATCACTTGTTGGTTTGCATTCAAGTCACCGCGGACTCGAGCGTCATGCAGCGCCCAAGCACCCGCTAGCGCCGCTGAGTCTGCTGAACGGGAGAGTTCGGTCCGAGCGGTATTGATGTAAGCGAATTCGGATACCACGGCGAGCAAAGTGACCATGGCAACGCATAGAATCAGTCCGAAGATTCCTGCTGCACCACGTCGGCTGTCCGCCTTGCGGGAAGAAGTTTTGGTTCGAAGAATTTTGTCATCGTTCATCGGAGAGACCTGGTCCGAGAAGGGAGTCAATGTGAGGTATCGAACGTGATCAATTGTGGAAGGATTCATCGTTCTTTGTCGGTGTCAGATCAGATTTCTGCCGTTCGTTGTGCAGATGATCTTTTGCTGTTCAGCCAAACGCAAAGCGACTTTTTCAGTGGATTGAAGTCGGCGAAGCGTTCACACTGACGTGCTCTTGGCTCCCATCGGAGTAGATCACGCGTACGCTCTTCAAAAGAATGGAGTCCACTCGGTTGGCTCCAAAACCAATGTCGACGTTCGCGAGGCTCTTGTCGGGGTGGTAATTTGATAGACGTTTTCCTGAGCCATGTGGCATTTCCACCAGGTAATCAGGACCACCAAACGAACCCCAGTCAGATGACTGTCCGTTCTTGATTGCGAACAGGTAGCGAGAATCCTGGACTGCCATCACTGTGGTCCACTGGATCCGATCATTCGCGACGGTCCAGTTTTGGAAGTTGCCACCCCGCTCATGGTCAACGATCTGATCGTTGGATGCCGCGGTGACGCGAAAGCCGCCGCTTGAATAGGTGGCGTCCGCCGCGTAGTTCAGTTGAAGCTCAAAGTAGCGGGATTCATCGCCACTATCGGGATAGACGAAGAATGAGACTTGAGGCGAGTTGATCTTGGGATCTGGCTCACCGAGTACGAGTTCCCAATTCTCTTCGATGTAGTAGATGTTCTTGGAGTCTTCCGCGTGGAGGACGATGTTACTCGTCCCTAAACAGATCGCGAAGACGGCAATTAAGAACCTTTTCTTCAGACAAAAAGCATTCGCCATTTGAGAGTCTCGGTTGTGAGTCGGGATCCCCCCCGCTCAACGCGACGTTCGCGTCTTTCAATCAGTGCGACGTCGAAGCATCCAGGGCGGTCTGGCGATCCTGGAAGTAAAAGCCAGGATCCATGACTTTGCGTCCTTCGATTACTCGAAGTTTGCTTTTTTCTTGAATGACTAAACGGAAGCTCACAACTTCGCTAATGAAAACAATAGGTTACGGAATCGCCTGGGGAGAGGATTTTTGGATCGAAACGCGAGGATTCCTGCGAACCAAGCAGCGGTTCATGAGGTTGCGAATTTGTGCGTTTAGTGCAAAGGCGATGGGTTGAGTGTTATCGCTTGTCAGGGGCCGGTTTTGCACCGCAGTTGGCGGTGGTGTAGTCTGTATGCCCCTCCTTTCCTTCCCCGCCTGATGATCGACGGTTCTGTAATGAAGAGTCCGTTCGTGCTGCTCGCCTCGCTTGCTGTTGCTTGGTTTGACCGCCCGCTGAGATCGCGGCGAATCCGCCTTTCGCTGTTGGTGGCTTGGCTTTTGACCGCGAATCTCGGCATGCTGATGGCCGATGAGTCGAGCGAAGAGTCGTTTGATTTCTTCGAAGCCCGAATACGACCGGTGTTGATTGAACACTGCTATGAGTGTCACGCGGCGGATTCGGAGGAACTTGGTGGTTCCTTGCGATTGGATGTCAAACAAGGTTGGGTGCACGGCGGGGATAGCGGTCCGGCGATTGTTCCGGGGGATCCTGATGCCAGTGAGCTGATGGCCGCCATTCGGTATGAATCCACTGAAATGCCGCCCAGTGGCAAACTGCCTCCCGACGTGGTGCGTGACTTCGAAACTTGGATACGGCGAGGGGCACCGGATCCTCGGACGGATGAAGATGGCCAAGTTTGGCAAACGCCGGGCAAGGAAAGTCTCGATTGGGAACGTGCCCGTGAATTTTGGGCCTTTCAATCTCCGAAGGCGACACCGGCACCGACAACCCATCAATCCGGTTCTTGGATCGACGCTTTCTTAGACGATCTGTTGCTCGCAAAGGATGTTCGACCGACATCCATGGCGACTCCCAGCGTGCGGCTTCGCAGGTTGGCGTTTGATTTAACGGGCTTGCCTCCTGACCGGGATACGTTGCATCGTTTTCAGCGGGACCCCAGCGACCGACATTGGCGTCGTTTGGTAGATCAGTACCTGACCAGTCCCGCATTCGCGGAACATTGGGCGAGGCACTGGATGGATGTGGCTCGCTATGCCGACAGCAACGGAAGCGACTTCAACGCGACGTATCACAACGCGTGGCGTTACCGCGATTATTTGGTTCGATCTTTTGCGGAAGACGTGCCAATCGATCAAATGATTCGCGAACAAATCGCGGGTGATTTGATGGATGCTGAAACCGACGCTGATCGCTACGACAAGTTGGTCGCGACCACGTTCATGATGATCGGCACCAAGATGCTCAGCGAACGCGACAAAACCAAGTTGCGAATGGATGTGGTGGACGAGCAGATCGACACCGTGGGACGAGCTTTCTTGGGGATGACGCTCGGTTGTGCCCGATGCCACGACCATAAGTTCGATCCCATCACCACGGAAGACTACTACGCGTTGGCCGGAATCTTTCGGAGCACACGAACACTGCACGGCGAATCGCAACAGTACGTCAGCACTTGGAAGAAGACGCCTTTGCCGATTTCATCTGAACATGCCAAGCAGCTTGCCGACTACGAGAAGGCTCGCGATCGTCTGGATCGTGAGCTTAAGGAGCTGGAAGACGAGCTAAAAGCGTTGGCGGCGAAAGACAAGATGAAGGGCATCGTGGTTGACGACGTCGATGCCATTCAAAAAGGACATTGGGTCGAATCAACCTACACGCCTCGGTTCGTCGGCAAAGGGTACGTGCATGATGCCAACGACAACAAAGGCGAAGCGACAATCGAGTTTCGTGCTGTGCTGCCTGACGCTGGGCGATACGAGCTGCGGGTGCACTACAACTCCAACGGCAATCGTGCGTCGCGAGTGCCCGTGACCGTTCGGTTGGGCGAAACCGTGACGGAGTTGGTCCTGAAGCAGAATGTGAAGCCGCAACAGGGGACTTATTCCGTACTGAAAGAGTTTGATTGTGAAGCGGACACGCAGACGTCGGTCTTGTTGTCCAACGAAGGCACCGATGGATACGTGATCGCCGATGCGGTTCAGTGGGTTCGCGTTGACGAAGAAAATCGCGGCGATGACGAAGCGTCCAACAACGCCAAGTCGGAGTTGATGCAGTCGGCTCTTCGCGAACGTCGCGATGCGGTCAAAAGGGAACGCGATCGTTTGATCAGCAACGCACCAGCTCCGCGTCCAATGGCAATGGCTCTAGCGAATTTGCCAAGCGATGAGCAGGAGGATTGTCCGATCCATGTTCGAGGTGAGGTTCGCAATTTGGGGCCTGTGGTGGCTCGTGGGATCCCACGCGTGTTCAGTGAATCAACCACCGCGTTTGAACCATTGAATGGCAGCGGGCGATTGGAACTCGCTCGATGGTTGACAGACCCCGATCACCCTTTGACGGCGCGCGTCAGCGTCAACCGAATCTGGATGCATTTGATGGGCGATGGTTTGGTTTCCACGGTTGACAACTTTGGTGAGCGAGGCCGGCGACCGACTCATCCAGAATTGTTGGACGCATTGACGTTGGAGTTCGTTCGCAATGGTTGGCGTCAAAAACAATTGATCCGGCAAATCGTTTGCAGCGACGCTTACTCTCGGGCGACCACGTCCGACGATGATCCCCGCGTGGCACTGGATCCGGAAAACCAATTGAGATGGCGTGGCAGTCGACGAAGGATTCCTGCGGAGTCGATTCGCGACGCCATGTTGGTCTCCGCCGGCGTGTTGGACTCAACCGGACGCGAAAATTTGATGGATGGTTACGCGACTCTCGTGAGTCAGAACAACGCCAATTCAAAGGCAGTCACCGCGTTTGGATTGGATGATCCGAAACGCACGCTTTATCTACCATTGATTCGGTCGGAGGTTCCGCCGTTGTTGGCCAACTTGGACGTGGCGGACCCCGATCTGCTGGTTGGAAAACGTCCGACCACCAATGTTCCGGCTCAGGCGTTGACGCTGATCGGCAGTCCCGAAGTGCGGCGATGGGCGATGCTGACCACTCAGAAAATGTTGGCGGAGACGGAGACCGTGGAGCAGCGAGTCAACTGGGTTTGTGAAGTCTTGTTGACTCGGCCGTCACAATCCACGGACCTCGCGATTTTGCAGGAGTGGTTGGCAAGCGATGCAGCGAAGACCTTGCCAACGGAAGCCGATCGTTATCGCGAATGGATCGCCGCGATCTTTGCCAGCACTGAATTTCGATTTTTGGATTGAGGTGGAACAATGAAATTGAGTCGACGCGATTGTTTGGTCCACTCGTCTTGGACCACGGGAGCCTTGGCGGTCACGGCCTCCGCCGTTCCGGCTGGTTTCACCTTGGCCGGTGAGACCAACGATGCCGCGTCCGTCTCGCATCATCCTGCCAAGGCCAAGCGGGTAATTTTTTTGTTCATGCACGGTGGCCCGTCGCATGTGGACACCTTTGACTACAAACCACGTTTGATTGCGGACAACGGCAAGGACTTGCCGTTCGATCTGCCGCCGCAGATCAGTGCCAAACCAACGTTGCTGGCCAGTCCGTGGAAATGGTCCCAGCATGGTGAGGCGGGATTGTGGGCGACCGATTTGTTGCCGGAAATGAGCAAGCATTTGGATTCACTCTGCGTGATCCGGTCCATGCACACTCGTGGTCAATCTCACGGGCAAGCCGTTGGGATGGTCAACACGGGAAGCGATAACTTTGTTCGTCCGAGTGTTGGTGCGTGGGTGAGTTATGCCTTGGGGTCGGCTCATCCGGATTTGCCGGCTCACGTCGCGATTGCTCCCGCGACGGCTCACGGCGGCCCTCGCAACTATGGGGCTGCTTTCTTACCCGCGAAGCATCAAGCCACCGTGATCGGCAAGAACGGAAAGATCGGGGATGGCAAGATCGCCTACTTGGATTCGGCTCAAGATCATCAGTTTGCTTTGGTCAACCGACTCAATCGTGCGCACGCCGAAGTCTCCGGTCGCGATCGTTCCACCGATGGTGCAATCGAGGCGGTTGATCTTGCCAATCGCATGCGAGGTGCTGCGCCGGAGGTGATGGACCTTTCGAAAGAAACGCAAACCACGAAGGAGCTGTATGGGATCGGTGACAAGGCGACGGATTCCTTTGGTCGCAGTTGTCTGATGGCCCGAAGACTGGCGGAAGCCGGTGTCCGTTTCATCACGGTCAGCAGTGGTCAGGTTTGGGACCAGCACGGCAATCTCAAGAAAGGTCACGACAAGAACGCCGCAACGACGGACAAGCCCATTGCTGGCTTGATCGCGGATCTGCAACAACGCGGTTTATGGGAAGACACGTTGATCGTCTGGGGTGGAGAATTTGGACGAACGCCCGTTGTGCAAGGAAGCAACGGACGGGACCACAACCCACAGGGGTTCAGCATGGTGCTCGGAGGCGGAGGTGTGCGCGGCGGAATGACGTACGGTGAAACCGATGAGTTTGGTTACTACGCCGTGCGAGATCGAGTCCACATGCACGACCTGCACGCCACGATCTTGCATCAATTGGGCATCGACCACGAGCGTTTGACCTACCGCTACGCCGGCCGAGACTTCCGCCTCACCGACGTCCACGGCCGTATCGTCGAGGAAATTTTGAACGGTTGATCAATGGTCGAGTGCCGAATGTGAGTTCTGGACTGCGTGAGTGACACCTTCGAGGCCGACAATTTCGTGCTGGTTGGCCAGTTTTGGGGTTGGCTGGTAAGTTGGGATCTTTTGACGCTCTCTTCTGAACACGCTGCCGCGAACCATTCGACATGAACGCTGCTGAAAATCGCTCTGGACCGCACCGGTCCGGCGGAAAAAAGGCCAAACAGACCACGGCGGCTGGGGTGGTCATCGCTGTGCTGATCGGCGGTTACACGCTGTTGCGGCCGACCATCAATGATGCCACCGGATGGAATTTGCCGGCACTGCCCGCCAACGAAGTTTCGCGAGAGCAGGTGGCGGATCGTTCGTCGACCGCACCTGTTGACTCCCCCAAAGCCAGTTCCGCAAAGCCGAAGCAATCGGATTCGGTCTCACAATCGAAGGCGTCAGCGGTCCATTCGCAGAAGTCAAAGCCTGACGACGCCTCGACCAAGACCGGTAGAACGGAATCGATACGAAAGGATTCGCCTGGACCGCTCGCGTCAAAAATGACCCGAGGCGACCCGGCGAGTTCGTCCAAGACGAACAGCACCGCTTCGCGGGATGCGGACGCGGAGCAAAGCGATCTGAAGTACGGTCTGCTGCGGGAAATCAGTCCAGATCGATATCTATCACCGGCCGGCGTGCTGTATACGCCAGGAAGCGCGGAAGGTCACCGTCTGGAACACCTGCGGCGTCACACCAAGGACCAGCCCAATCGAAGTGGCAAACACGGTGTATTTGACGGTGACATGCCCGGAGCCTTGGCAACCATCGACAAGGCCTATGAGAAGGCACAAGCCAATCAACGCACGACGAAAGAAGTGGATGGCAACCGAACGATCTACACCGTCGATATGGGAAAACGAGTTGGGTATGTGGGTGGACGTGATGGCCGCCAGCGTCGCAATCCAATGGCTCGGCGTGTCCGATTGGTCATGGAAGGCAATCGTTTGATCACCGCGTTTCCATTGTGACCTCTCGGTAACACGATCTCACCCGCAATTCATCCGTTTCGTATTGTTGGAAATTTATTCCGTGTCCCAGCTTGACCCACCCTCCAACGAATCGTCTGCCGATTCAAAATCGAACCCGCGGTTCAGCGTCGGTTCGTGTCCCATTTGCGAACAAGGGTTGTGTTCCATCCGCGCGTGCGGATTGGTCAACGACCGACCCACGTACGGTTTGGTGGTTTGCGACGAATGCGAAGCCATTTGGTTGCAACCCGATTTGAATGGGGTGCATGTCTACGCTGACGCCGAAGATCCCAAATGTCCGGTCGATCAATCGCACCTTTATCGTGGCAACAGCCGATGGGCCACGCCATCCGACATTGATCAACTCGGCTGGAGCGATGCCGTGAATCCTGATTTGACGTACGACCCCGATTCGGATGCTTCCTGACGGAGCATCGCGAGCGAGTTTTAACATGGTATTGTTGCGACTCGCTATGGCAACGATCCACAGCAACGCCGTGTTGACCACCCTGCTCTGCCCTGCCCTTCCCTGCCCCAGAAATTCACCTCAACCTGGAACCTAGACCTTTGTCGGAAATCTCTTTTGATCCCTTGCTGTCCCCCGGTGCGGATCCCGTTCAAGCTGGAGTGACGCTCAAGCAATTTGCCGACGATGCCGAGCTGAGTGGTCCGGCTTTGATCGCTGCGCTCGCGGAGGAGTCGGAGCGATTGATCGATGCCGATCCTGCCATCACCGGCGGGCTATTGCGATTGATTCATCTGAAGACGTTGCGAGACGAAGGCGACGCGTTGTTGCAGATCAATCCGGAGTCAATTCGGCGGATCATGGTGGCGCTGTCACCTGAAGTCTCCAACCGCCATCTGATGTTGCAGTTGTTGGCGATGATGCGTTCCGACGAATCGCTTGCCATTTTGGTGCAACAGCTCATGGAGTCGCCTCCAAAAGGATGGATGGCTTCGGCTCAAATTCTCAGTCCCCTGATGCAGCATCGGGATTGGCCGATTGACGTGGTTTTTCCGGCGATTCTAGATTGCATGGGCGAACCATCGTTGGCGGCACCGGTATTGGATTTGGCGGGGCACGTGACTCGGACTCACCAAGTTGACAGCCATCCCGCACGTGAGCGTGTTGCGGCGTTGAATGCGTTGTTGGGTCAGGTTGCCGGACGATTGGCTCGGTTTGAAGAAGACCCACGCAGTTTCGGTACGGAAGTCGATCAGGTTCAAGCGGTGCTTGGAGAAGCCGTGGCGTTGGCCGTTTCATTGTGCGATGCGATTGGTTTGATCGGTGACGAGAGTTCGATTGGCGAACTCAACAAGACATTGGATTTGAAGCATCGCCGCGTTCAATGCGAGGCCGCGGGAGCCTTGGCTAAGCTGGGTCAAGAAAATGGTAGAGAGCGATTGGCAGAATTGGCGGGAGAACCGGCCGCGAGACTTCGCGCCATCGCTTACGCGGACGAGTTGGGACTACAAGATCTGATCGACGACGTTCATCGTGAACCATCCGCCACGGCCGAGGCCGAGATGGCGTTGTGGTTGACCCAACCTCAGCAAATGGGCGTGCCGCCGACGGGTGTGGAGGTGGTGGATTCACGTCGCATGCTTTGGCCCAGCTTCAACGATCCAGTGGACGTGTTCTTGGTCCGGTTTGAATACAATTTTGGCGAGAAACAATACAGCAACATCGGAATCACGGGGCCCACGGTGTTCACGATGTCATGCGACGTGGCGGATCTACCGCCCGAGGATATCTATGCGATGTACGCGGGATGGCATGCGGACCATCAAGACATCTTCACCGTCCCATCGAAAGAGTTCAACGAGGCTCAACGCCGGATCATCGAGCCACTGCAGACGTATTTGGAACGGGTTGGTTACGAAGACGTGAAAGTTGATTGCCTCGGTTTCTTCCTTGACGAAACCGCGGCAGTCTTCACCGCCGTTCGCAACGAGAAGACTTGTGTGGTCGTCACCGACGGTTTGGAAACCATCGATTTGCCCACGGCAGGAAGATTGCGTCCTCCAAGTCCAGAAGATCTGTTCAACCTCTACAAAGGCCGGAAGATGCTGCGGACTTTCAATCCCAGCGGCCTGTCTGAGTGACGAACGCGACCGATAAGAGCTCCCGTTGTGGGCGGTCTTTCAGATGGATCCAAGTTTCGAAGAATCATACAATTACAACCGAGACCAATTCATGAAGGCCTTTGGAACGGGACCGCTTCAAGAGACGCAGAACCAATTGCGGCATGAGTTCAATGAGTTTGTCCAACAGTGGCAGCAGACCAAGTCGGTTTGGAAGGATGAGCCGGCCCGGCAGTTCGAGGAACAGTGTTTGGCGGATCTGGCCCCGACGTTGAATCGCGTTTCGGGAGCAATTCAAAGTTTGGTCGAAGCGGTTCATCAAGCGGATCGGCTGTTGGACGACCCAGACGAAATGGTCCACTGATTCGCGTGGTCGCGTTCCCAAACGTGCCATTTTTCCCTAGGATTCTGGCTGTTCTAGCTGTTCCAACTGGCGAATCATGGCCCAATGATGGATTTTTTTCCGAACCTTCACTTCGACGATCCGCTGTTCAACATGGCGATCGTTCTCACGGCGGGAGTGTTGGGCGGTGAACTGTTTGCTCTGATTCGATTGCCCAAGGTCACCGGTTGGATTGCAACTGGCATTCTGCTGCGGCAGTTGCGTTTGCCTGGGATGGATACCGTGGTGGATCCGTCGGCTTTGGATCGCTTTGGTCCCTACATGAATTTTGTGTTGGGATTCATTGCGTTCACGGTCGGCGCAACATTGTATTTCGGAAGTCTTCGAAACACCGGCAAACGGATCGGATTGTTGCTTCTAGGTGAAGCCTTGATCACACCCTTGTCCGTTGGGTTGTTGATGTATTTCGGCGGTCGGGTGTTGGACCCGTCGATGGCTTTGCCGCCGGCAGCCCTGTTTGCCGCGATTGCCATTGCGGGTGCGCCTGGCACGACAGTGTTGGTGATTCAAGAAGCCCGCGCGAGAGGCATCCTGACCCGCACGTTGTTGGCGGCAATCGGATTGATCGACATGGTTGCCGTGGCGGTGTTTGTTTTCATTTCCACCTTCCTGGCGGATCAATCCGGTTGGCTGCATGCACTCGAGAGTGTTGGTGTCCAATTCGCGGTCACGTTTGTAATCGGAGCGTTGTGTTCGTTGCTGGCGATCGTGTTGGTACGAACCGTGGTCAGCCCGGCCTTCTTGGGGCCATTGATGGTCGCGGTTGTCTTGGGGGCTTGGGGGGCAGCGGCGAGCTTCGGGACCTCCGGCGGCATTCTCGCTTGCACCTTCGCCGGGATCACGCTCACCAACAGTCGCCATGATTTGGTTCGTTCCGGTGAAGCCTATTTGAATTCGATTGGCGGTGCTCTGTTTGCTTTGTTTTACACCTTTGCCGGAATGAAGTTGGACTTCACCCAAATCCCACCGGTGATTGGTTTGGTGGCTTTGTATTTCTTGGCCAGGTTGGCGGCGAAATCAGTCAGCGCTTATGTCGCGATGACGCTGTCAGGAGCCACTGACAACTTGCGTCGCTATTTGGGAATGTCATTGTTGCCACACGGCGGCGTCGCGGTCGGGTTGATTTTGTTGGTCGCCAGCGAGCAGTCAGGGTTTTCCGAAGAGGTCAAGTCGTTGGTCACGACGGTCGGCCTCTCTGCACTCGCGATCAACCAATTGCTTGGCCCGAGCGCAACCCGGTTCGCATTGACGCAAACGGGAGAGGCGAAGAAGGATCGTCCACGTTTGCTGGACTTCCTACAAGAAAACCGAATCATGGTGGACTTGGATGGCGACAAGCAGGAGATTTTTCAGAAGCTCACCGGGCTTTTATATGCCACCACTCCGATGAAGGTTCCTCAAGAGAAATTCATCGAATCCGTCTGGGCTCGCGAAGAGAGTCAAACGACGTGTTTGGGGTCGGGATTGATGATTCCTCACGCGATCATCGACGAACCAGGCGCCAAAGAAGTCAAAGGTGTGTTGGGGATCAGCAAGAAAGGCATTGCATTGGACACGCCGGATGGGCGTTTGGTCCACGCCGTGTTGCTGCTGGCGACACCCGAATCCAGCCGCAAACGACACCTCGAAATCCTCGCGGCGTTCGCGACCGCGATCACCCGAGACATCAACATTCGCGAACAGTTGTACCGTTCCCGGAGTCCTGCCCACGCGTATGAAGTGTTGCACGCGGATGATCTCAACGACCTGAACTACTTCTTAGAAGATGCTCAGGAGCGTGCTGGTTTGTTGGAATCCAATCAAGAAGAGTCGTGAAGAAAGCGAGTTCAGAGATGGCTGATTCAACCCAGTGTGGTTGCCCCGACGTTGATGCGGAAAAGTGTGTTCGAGTTGCGGTGATCACGCTCAGCGATACTCGAGGAAAAGCGGAGGATCGCAGTGGCGATCGCGTCGCGTCATTGCTCGAAGAAGCAGGCCACGTTGTGGCGAACCGCTTTTGGCTGACCGATGATTTGGATGGGTTGAAGGATTGTCTTCGCCAGTTGAAATCCGACGAAACGGTGGAATCTATTGTCACCACCGGTGGCACCGGCATCGCACCGAGAGATTTGGCAATCGAGGCGATTGAATCGATGCTGGATGTGAGCTTGCCGGGGTTTGGCGAAACGTTCCGATCGATCTCCTATGCCGAGATTGGCCCCAAGGCGATGCTCAGCCGTGCAACGGCGGGACGCATGGGAACCAAGGTCTTGTTTGCACTCCCCGGTTCGACCGGAGCGGTCACGACGGGAATGACCCAGTGTGTTTTGCCGATCTTGCGTCACGCGGTTTCTCTCGCGACACGTTGATCACGGCGGATCGGCTGAGGTTCTGACGCCGGGTTCGCTCAACGCGGTACCAAGAAACAGCTAAAGTGATCTCGCGAAAGTTGCGATACCATTGACTGAGCTTGCGGTCCGTATTGCGGATCCAACTCGGCCGCCCGATTCGCGTGTTGGGCCGCCAGCGTCGACTTTTGGTGCTCCTTGTAGCAGGTTGCCAAAAGGAAGTGGTTTTCGGCCGTCGGACGCATTTGAATCAGTGCGAGATAGGCATCTTCTTCCATCCGGCGATTGCCTGATTGACGTGCCGCGTAAGCGATGCCTTTCAAAGCACTGGCCATCGCTTCCGCCTTGGCTGGACCATTGGGTTGACGTTCCCAGTGCTGAAATGACCGCTGGTAGCCTCGCATGCTTTCGTCGGCGTTTTCCAGTCGCTGCTGACACAACCCGTAATAGTCCAATGCAATCGGATGAAAGTTTCGACCGGTCATCATGGGACGGATCAGCCTCAGGGCTTCTTCGTTTCTGTCCAGCTGGACGAGTTGTGTGATGCGAGTGCCGATTGCGCCCATGGTGACTGGAGTAGGCAGTGGCTGCGAAACTGCAAGAGTCAGTTGCTGCACTCGTTCATTGATTCGTTCACGAAGAGTCTTGAGCGGCGTGTCTGATACGAGTGCGTTTGGACGAAACCAAACCAGTTGATGGCATTGTTTTTGTGCCAGTGAGAAACGTTGATCGTCGAGCGACTTTTCTAAGTTGGCTTGCAAGGCGTCGCCCGCAGAATGGCAGTAGGCAAGTGGCAATCCGATCGCCATCGTCAAAGAAAGAACCCACAACCATGTTGGGTTGGTGCCGCTTGTTTTGATTGAATTTCTTCCGCCCTGCCCTGCCCCGTCGCCGACAAACCAACCTTGAGCGCCGGACAGCAACAGGCAAGATCCGAACGTCGCACAAGTCGCCAATAGGATTCGAAAGGACGAGACCTTCAGGAATGAATCGATTGCCGCCGGCGGTGGTGACAAGATGGCCATCGCCCATGAAAGGCTGATTGCCAGCCCGGCGATGGCGACTTTGCCGCCGACGGAGATTGATTGCAGACGGTGTGCGAGAACAAACCCCAGCGGCAAGGCCGCCAGAAGCGATGTCACCAACAGATCTTCTCGTCCGAACCAGCGCAATTCTTTTGTTGGTTCCTGACTGCAAGCACGCAGGCCCAGCAGATATGCAACGATGATGATCGCGATGACTAGTCCAAGCAACTTGGATGTTGGCCGAGGGGAGGGATCGTTTTGGATCATGCACCTCCTCCTGTTTGTGCCTTTGGCTTGGGCGATTTCCATAACATCCCGTCAAAGCAATAGTGCCAGAATGCAACGACGAGATTGGCCAACACCCAAATCTCAAAGTAGCCGCGAGACATCAAGTAGTTCCCGAGGCCGATCACCAAGACAAACGCGACCAAGAAAAGCATCCAGATCTTGGACAAACGCGTCAGCGGGTTACTGTTTGGTAGCGTGCCGGACTTCTTCATCGACCAGGTAACGATGGACATGTATTCCATCGAATGAAAAATGGCGGAGGCGAGTGCCAACTGAATGACGAGGCGGCTGTTCTCGTAATGAGCGGCCAGCAGAAGGCATGTGAACAGAGCCATCACGCTGAACAGGTAAGCGGTGCCCGCCAAAGATTCGCGGCCGGATCGGAGCGATCGTTGAACCGCGACCCCACAGAAACCGACGGGGATTAGCAACATGGGCCAATCCAGTTGAGTGATCGCGTTCAGAGTGGGGAACGGGCCTTCCGGCCAACCAACACCCGCCACGCGAGCGATGGCATAGAGCAAGAATCCTCGGAAGAGGAACTTTTGAAAGGTTGCCGAGTGGTGGGTCGAAAGCCGACGTGAATGGGCCTGTTCAGTCGCGATCTTGGACGTGCGGTCAAATGGATCGGACTGAACACGAGGTTTGGAATCCGATCTGCGCTGATAGATGCGGTAGATGCCGTGGTGCTGAGAGGAGAAATGCCATGCGTTCCACACGTAATCGATCATGCCCAAACACAGCAACGATCCGGTGCCCAATTGCAGTCCCAAACAAACGACCAAAATGGCCAACGCCAATGCGCCGAAAAGCCAGCGACGATCTTGGGATTTGTGGTGATCAACGGCGACTAAGACAATCGTGATCCAGCGATGTGGTGCGGTGATGAAATAGATTTGCCAAAACAGCAAGCCTTCGTGAGCCGTCGTGCCACCAAAGACATCGACAAACACCACCAGCGGCCAAAGCAAATTGGCAACGAAGATCAGGTCGATCCAAGGGGAGAACAAGAATCCACCTCGGCTGGATGGATTGGCTTGAACTGCACCGGAGGAACGGGATGCGTCGGCATTCGGAGTGGGGTGAGATTGTGTGGTCGGATTCTCCAGGACAGCACTCATGGCAACACCTCGGTTTGCGGGGCCGTCTGTGTCGCTCCCGAATCGTCGTCGACCACTCGGATCCAGTGGTCGTGGAACGAGATGCCCTGAGTCCACTCGGTCAGCGGCATGTGGCATTCGACGCAGTCGCCGGTGGGTTGCTTTGGACAGACGGTGTGGTCAGCGTCCTGATGACATGTATTGCATTGCTGGATGTATTGCTCACGATCGTGAGATGTCGTGTCGTGGGGATCGTGGCAGGTGGAGCAGGTCAGTTGCTCTGGAGCGGCGAGGTAGCAGGCACTCTTCTTCAAACCGTAGGGCTGGAAACGAGCTTTTTCCGCTTCCGTTGCATCGACGGCTACGGATCGCTCATCGCGATGGCAAGCACTGCAGGTCTCCATGTATGCCTCCGCGTCGTGCAGATTGATCATCGGCTTGCTCTGTTCCGCCATTCCTTTTTCGGCCATCAGAACGTGTTCTTTTCTCGGGCCGTGGCACCGTTCGCACCCAACATTGGCAATGGTGGTGACCGCGGTCAGAGGCAAAGGCGGAGGCGGAACGACCGTGGAATGGCAGCCCAAGCACGATCGGACATCCATTGCATCCATCGGACGTCCGAAGCATTCGGCTGTTCCAGCTTGAAACTGATCAAAGGCTTCGTGATCCGGCGTCAACTTCGGATCGGAATGTCCTTTGAAAGCGGACCAACGCAACTCGATGCCTTGGGATCCGTCGGCTTGGATCGCGATTGGGGTTTGAGCATGCGTTCCTGAACCTAGCAACCAATCGACTTTGACGGAAACGTTGGTAGGCGGCTCTGGGGTGATGCTTTGCCCCGCGTCAGTTCCCCTGCCCTGCCCCGTCTTTTTCAATCGCGTGGTCTGGGAGTTGGTGGAGACCCAAAACTGGTCGTCTTTCAGGCGAAAGTGAAATGTCTGGTCACGCCGCGAATCATGGTATTCTTGCAAGCGAAGCAGTTGAGCCGCGAAGTCCGTTCGCGCCATTGCTGTCGCGGTGCGTGAATGCCCTGAACGCAGGTGAGCTTCGTACTCCGCAACGTGGCACGGTTTGCACGCCTCATCACCCGCGAATTGGGTTTGAATGAAACCGCTCCACCGGTTCACCGCCTGAGTGATGGACGGCGCGATCTTTTGTTGGCCAAGTGGTTGCTGAGCTCGACGAGCTGCGGCAGACAGTGGTTCCGTCCGCATCGGTTCCACCCGCAGCCATTCTCGCGCGGCAGTCACCGCACACACACCAAGAATGAAGAGTGTGAACAGACTGATCAGCCGCGACCGTTTCGCGGATGGAACCTTCACCAACGATTTCTCTCGGTCTGGCGTCAATCAACCCAAAGGGGCGTCTTTGATCTTCCAGTCTTCGTTCACGCGTTGCAGCGTCCAGGTCTGAGTGGTATTGCCCGCATCGGAGGCTTTTTTTCCACGATCGGAACTGGAACTGGCAAAGACACCACCGAAGATTTTCACGGGGACGGTCATTTGGTCACCATTGACTTCGCCTTCACCCGCGACTTCGTACCCACGCTGGGCATACTCATCTGCGTTATCAGGAGCCGAACCGTCGACGAACGCGGTTGCGAACATTTTGGGATCGCCTGCGATGTCGCCCAAGCCTTCGATGGCAGCGAATGCGTTTTGTTCATCGGTTGCTTTTTGAGGTGCGGAGGAGCCACAACCCACAACGGCAGGAAGAAGCAACAGTGGCAGGAGTTTGCAAAGGTTTGAAAGATTCATCTGACTGATGATGGGAATGGGTGTGAATGGATTGAGAAAAGCCCGGTGGATCCGGGCAAAAATCGAACGTAGTGGATGGGGCAACGAGCCCGGTCATGTTGCAAAACTGGGGGACTCGTTGAGTGGAAGGCCCGTTCAGTAGTAGGCCCGTTAAGTGGAAGGCTCGTGGCCTCACCCACTACGCTCAGCCTCAGGGAAAGGCTTTCGAAAAGACGATTCGGGCTAGCATGGTTTGTGAATGCTATGCCCTGGCAATCGATCAGGGCATCTCGAACAGTTCACTGTTCTTGGCCGTTGCCATCGGACGCCAGACGTTCAGGTTGTCGACTGAATCGGTGACGAAGCGAACCGAGCTGTCTGCCATCAGAACGTTGACGCCGCCGGTGTGGTGACTGCGAGCTGCGGCCCAGATCTCAGCGGTATCGCGTTCTTCCAAGCAAGCCAAGTAAGGATTCAATCGGTCCTCTGGAATGGTCTCGTCACAGGCAGCCAGCACATCTTTTTCACGACTGTTGGGGTTGGTGTAGGCCGAGAAGATGGTGGCACCCATCGCTGGTGACATCCAAACGCCGCGAATGTCTTTGGCAGATTCTGAACCGTTGCCATCCGCGTTGAGAATTTCGCTCATCGCCATGGTATTGCTCATCCCGTCCAAGAAGTCTTCGCTGCCCATACCGTTTCGGTTTTGGAAACGGTCACCTGCGACGCCGTCTTTGATGATGACGTCCTGATGGACGTAGTAGGTTCCGAATGCTCCGGAAGTTTCATCGTTTTCCCAAGAGAGCATGTCGCCGGAGCCCCAGCTCGCCGCGTAGTTGCAGCCTTTGGCGAGCGCTTCCAAGCCGTAGCTGCCATCGGAGAACTGACTGGTCACGCTGGGGGCCGAGGGGCAAGAGACAAATGCACCCAGCTGGTCGCGACCGATGTGTTCAAATTCCGCGAAGTACTCGCAGTGATCACAGGGGTTCGAGGTGTGACCCGTGACGGAATCTTCGCAGCGGGTGATCAGTTCCCAAACGCCGGGTTGCTCCATGTAAGGAAACAGCATCGGCAACCAGTGCCATCCCAGTTCGTTCTGACCGTGCTGCCAGCCACCGGTTTTAAAGCGGTTGCCGTTCTCGTCGTAGTTCACGTTGCCGGGCGGGAACGAGCCGAAGGCGGCCATGTGATTGTGAAGTGCGATACCGAATTGTTTGAAGTTGTTTTGGCACTGCATGCGACGAGCAGCTTCGCGAGCGGCTTGAACCGCGGGAAGCAACAAGCCAACCAACACGCCAATGATCGCGATCACGACCAAAAGTTCGACCAAGGTGAAACCGGATCGTTTCGTCGTCCGTTGATTCCACACGTTTGAAAATTGAGATTTCATGACGTTGTTCAATGGTTTCCAGGGAGGAAAGGGATGAGTCGGGAAAGAAAGTGTTCGGAGATCGGGCGTCTTGTGCCGCAACGCTCTGTCTGAAAGGTGCAGGGCCCAAATGCGCGGGGGATTAAAACAGATCGCGTGACGGAGGTTGTTAACGTTGGATGAAGGATCCGTGATCATGTTGCGATCTTTGAGCGTCAATGTCTTAATGAAGAGCGTTCTCCCGCAAAGGGTCTATTGAGGTGCTGGGTTTCTCATAGCCCGTTTCTTCATTCGCAACAAATTTGGCGTTTGGGAAACAGGAGGTCTGAAACGCCGTTTTTCGCGACGTCAGTCGGCCCGCGTATTTCGTCCAAAGAGGGGGCTCGCCGCTCATTTGGGTGGAGAAGGCGGCGCTTTTCAACGCGGGCGATTGTCTGGAATCGCTCCCCTCCGGGTTTGTTTGGTTACCTGATCGGGTGGGTCGCAGTCTTAGGCAGAAGCTGGTCAGTCTGGTCAGGTGGGCACCGCGCACGAAAAAAGCCGCTTGAGCAATCACTGCTCAAGCGGCTTGGAATCGGTCCTGCGGCCCAGATGCCTAACGAGCGTCTGCTGGATCAGACGGAATAGGCGGTTGGCATGGGGACACCGCCGAAGCCTTGCGAATTCGCGGCGACCATGGCGGCCAGTCGAGATTCGGGTGCCTGCGATTTGCAGCCGAAAAATCCTCGACGTTGAATGACGGAGGCAACTTCGGGTGGCACATGAGTTTTCCATTCCTCGTCGCCTTCCTCGATCATTTTCAGGACTTCGCGGCTGAACGTTGAGAGATGCTCTGGGTTGTAGGCGTGTAATTGTTGGATGCAACCACGATCCACGAGGTGTTCGTAGAGCTTGCGAAGTTCGCTGGCGATCTCCAGGTTCTCGACCGTGGTCAGTTCGCCGGTTTCACGATCCATCAACGGATAGACGTAGAGTTTCAAGTCGTTTTTGAACATTCTTCCGAAGGACTCCAGGATGCCGCCATCGAGCGCTGAGTAATAACGCTCATCGAACAGCTCATGCAAGCTGCCGGCACCCATCGTGATCGCGATTTTCTTTTTGGTGTACTGCGATAGATAGGCTGCCAGACGGTAGTACTCGAAGTAATCCGAGATCAACACCGTCATTCCGCAGGCAGCGAGTGTGTCGGCACGTGCCAGAAAGTCTTTCAGGTCAATCTCACCGTTGGCCCGCAGATTTCGCATGGTGATTTCCGCCAGCGTGACCATTTGGTTGGCGTCAACGTCGTCTTCTTTTTGAAAGGTCTTTTTGGCTGCTTGCAACATATCCATGTTGACATGCGTGACGGGACGGAAGGATCCTCGTTCGACCAAGATGTTTTTCTTGTAGAGCACCTCGGCTGGCTGAAGCACTTTGCCTTCGGCCGAAAACATCGCGGCATTGCTCAATCCGAGTTGCACCAAACGCAGGCTCATCACGCGATTGTCCACGTGACGGAATGCAATTCCGGAGAACTCAATCATGTCGATTTCGATTCGTCGAGTGCTCAAGTTATCGAGCAACGATTCAATCAACTGATCGGGTTCGTGATTTAGGAAGAAGGCTCCGTAGAGCAGGTTCACGCCAACGATGCCGAGTGCTTCTTGTTGGGCCGCGTTGTTGTTGTCCAGCATGCGGACATGGATGATGATTTGGCTGTCTTCGTCGCGGGGGTGGGCTTGGAAGCGGATTCCCATCCACCCGTGGCATTCGTTGGTGCCATGGTAGTTGCGTGCCGAGACGGTGTCGGCGAAAGCAAAGAAAGCGGTGGAATCGCCGCGTTGTTCTTTCAGGCGTTCGATGTTGAGGTTGTGTTCGCGGGTCAGCATGTCTTCCAAACGCTGGCGGCAAACGTATCGGTCGCATTCGCCGTAGATCGCGTCGCTGACTGCCATGTCATAGGCGGACATGCTCTTGGCAATCGTGCCGGCGGCGGCGCCCACCCGAAAGAACCATCGAACGACTTCTTGTCCGGCCCCGATTTCAGCAAACGACCCGTAACGTCGTGGGTCCAAGTTGATTTGTAGTGCTTTGCGTTCGGTCGATGGACGTTCGTTGTTCATTGTTGTTTGCCCGCGAATAAATGGCCCCAAGTTCACAACAACAACTAGGTGACAAACCGAGGACATCCAAATCCTTTTTCAACTGCGAATGGGGCGCGCGGGGGCATCGCCGGTTCCTGCCGGGTGTAAACGGCACAACCCGAATATTGGGAACCGGTTTGTTACAAAGTGAGCGTGACCGAAAGCATTACAATGAACCAACCGGCTCCGGTGCCCGGTTTTCTTCTCTGTCATTGAGGCCAATCCAATGAATGTCGTTCCAAAGCCAAACGTTCCAGATCAAAAGCAATCGATGTCGCGTCGATGGTTTGCGGGGCGAGCTGCGATCGCCGCCGGAGCAGCGGCTTGGTGGACAACACCGGGTGCGTTCGCGGAGGAGTTGTTGAAGCCCACGCCGGCGCTCACCGAAGGACCGTTCTACCCGGATCGAATGCCTTTGGATCAAGACAACGATTTGATCGTGATCAACGACGGCACCACACCCGCCGTGGGCGAGATCACGCATTTGACCGGGCGAGTGTTGACGCCGTCTGGATCGCCGGTGCGAAACGCCACGATCGAGATTTGGCAGTGCGATGCCAACGCGGTGTATCTGCATTCGCGTGATAGCGACGGCAAGAAGGAACAGCAGGACAAGAATTTCCAAGGGTTCGGGCGATTTGAAACAGCCAGCGATGGCGGTTATCGCTTTCGAACGATCAAGCCGGTCCCCTACCCCGGTCGTCCCGCCCCTCACATTCACATCAAAATCAAAAAGGGCGACCGCGATCTGTTGACCACGCAGTTGATGATCCGCGGGCATGAAGGCAACGCGAAAGACGGTGTTTTTCGACGCGTCACCGATCCGGCGAAACGGGCCCTGTTGGTGGCTGATTTCAAGCCGTTGAAAGAATCGAAAATCCTTGAGTACGCCTGCCAATTCGACGTGATTCTTGGGAAGACGCCTGCCGACGGGTGAGCGATTCGGCCACCGCTCGGCGGTGCGGATGTTGGCGGCTGTCTGGGCATGCTCGTCTGGACGTTCTCGTTTGGGCAGCATGACCACGTCATCGATCGAGGGACACGTCACCGAATGAGGGAACTGGTCGCGAGGACCGGACGTTGCCAAGCGAGCACCCGTTCGCTACCACGGTTCGCTTTGTGCGAAGCTTTCGTAAACTGAGGGCTGGCACATTGCATTTGAACCCGTCAAAAGGCTCCGTTCTTGAACTTCCCGCTGCTGTTTCGATTTCTGGGAACGATCTGCTTGTTGATTGGCGGGTCGATGGCGTTCAGCTTGCCCTTCGCATTTCCGGAGTTGGCCAACCGAACGCATCTGCCTCCCGCCGCGGCGTTTGAATCGGATGCTGCCAGCGGGTTGCTCTTCAGCATGGCGATTTGTTTTTTCGTCGGGGCGTTCTTTCGGTTTCTGGGACGTGGGCATCGCGCCGGCGGAGAGCTGTACCAGAAAGAGGCGATGGCGATTGTTGGTTTGTCATGGGTGAGTGCGACCGTTCTGGGGGCCCTGCCCTATTACCTCAGCGGCACCATGATCGCCGAAGGGTCACCCATCACCTTTGCCGAAGCGATGTTCGAATCGCAATCAGGATTTAGCACCACGGGAGCAACCGTGCTGACCGATCTGGAGTCACCCGAGTTGGTTCCGCACTGCATTCTGTTCTGGCGGTCTTGGACTCACTTCTTGGGCGGATTGGGGATCGTGGTTTTGTTTGTAGCAATTCTAGGTCAGGGTTCCGCTGGCAAAGCAATGATGCGCGCGGAGATGCCAGGACCAACCAAGGAAGGCAGCATGCCGCGGATGCAGCACACCGCGTTGGTGTTCGCCGCGATCTATGTCGGGCTGAATATGCTGTTGACGTTGATCTATCGGCTTGAAGGCATGAGTGCGTTTGACGCGTTGTGCCATGCGTTTGGAACGATGGCGACGGGAGGCTTCAGCACTTACAACCGATCGCTGGGCGGGTTTGACAGTCCGTTGATCGAGTACACCACGGTGTTCTTCATGATCCTGGCGGGAACCAACTTCACGCTGATGTACTTGATGCTGTTGGACATCCCGCGTCGGCCGTTGACCGCCTGTCGTCGATTATTTCAAGACGTCGAGTTCCGCACGTACGCACTGGTCATTTTGGCGGTCACGGTGGGTGTGGTATTGTTCGGATTGCGTGCCAAAGATGAGGGATTTGAGACGCTGGCCAAGTCCGTTCAGAACGGATTGTTTCAAGTGGTTTCGGTGATCACGACGACGGGTTACGGCACAGCGGACTTCGACGAGTGGAACAATTTTGGGCGAGGCATCTTGTTGCTGTTGATGTTCGTTGGCGGTTGTGCCGGCAGCACGGGCGGCGGGATGAAGGTCATTCGGCACGTTTTGTTCTACAAAATTCTTCGATTGGAGATTGAGCGCGCCCACCGACCACGTGTGGTTCGGCCTTTGAGAGTCAGCGGTGTTGCCGTGGACGATCCTAATCTCGCCCACAATATCCTGCTGTATTTTTGCATGGTGCTGGCGATTTTTGTGATGTCTTGGTTGGCACTGGTCACGTTCGAGCCCAATTCGACTTGGGGTGTCGTCGTGGCTGAGTCGGCCGACGCGGAAGTGGTGGACGAGTCCGTGCAATCAAAAGAGACAGGGGAAGAAGTCGTGGTCGTGGATCAGTCCCAGACGGGAAAGGATTTGCTTCACGGAACCTTGGATGAGAAATTGTTGGATTGTGCCAGCGCTGTGGCAGCGACGCTCAACAACATTGGACCGGGTTTGGGAGTGGTGGGAGCCACTCGAAACTACGCCGGATTCAGTCAGGGTGCCAAGTTGTTGTTTGTCTTGTTGATGATGCTGGGACGCGTCGAGATCTTCAGCGTGTTGTTGCTGTTTGTGCCGTCTTTTTGGCGAAGGGTGTGAGATGATTGCAAAGACCGGTTCCAGCGACTCGTGTGCACGGCGGTTTCAGTTTTTCGGAATCGGTGGATGGAATTTTGGTTGGCTGGCGTTGGTGGTATGCGCCTTCCATCTGCTGTTGGGAAACGCTTTGCATGCGGAAGAGTCGGACGCGTCCGGCGGAAAACGTCGTGGTGTGTTGATTGAATTCAAAGAAGACATCAATCCGCTCAGCGGAGCACTGCTGAAACGCAAGTTCGAATCGGCTTTGGATTCTGGTGCGGATGTGATCATCTTCGACATCCAGTCACCGGGCGGATACACGGCGGTGACCTTCGAGTTGATGGACATGGTGTTGGAGGCCAAGGATGTCGAAACGGTTGCCTACATCGAGAAGGACGCAATCAGCGGCGCCGCGCTGTTGGCGTTGTCGACGGACACGATCTTGATGCGTCCCGATGCCCGAATGGGTGATGCGGGGGAGATCGTCATGGGCGAAGACGGTGCGTTTCGATACACGCCCGCGAAGAGTCGAAGTGTGTTGGCTCAAAAGGTTCGCGATACGGCCGAAGCCACGGGACGCCCCTTGGCTTTGGCGGAAAAAATGACGGACAAGGACATGGTCGTGTACAGCGCTGTGAACAAGGAATCAGGCGAGCAGCGTTATCTGTCGGACAAAGACTTGGCGTCGATGGAAGACGCGGATCAATGGGAACGCAGTCCGCCCATTCGAGAGGCCGGCAAAGAGATGTTCTTCACGGTCAATGGTCGACGCGGTGTTGAGTTAGGCATGGTCGATCAGGTGGTCGATGGACGAGAGGACTTGGCGGAGGTTCTGAACCTTCGCGAGCCGATCGTGGAAATGCAACGCAGTTGGGTCGATACGTTGGTGTTTCTGCTGAACACTCAGTTCGTCACGTTCCTGTTACTTCTGATTGGTCTGGTCGCGTTGGGAGTTGAGTTGTCCGCACCGGGAATCGGCGTCGGCGGTTTGACCAGCGTGCTTTGTTTTGGATTGTTTTTCTGGGCACGGTTCCTGGGCGGGACCTCAGGATGGTTGGAGGTGGTGTTGTTCCTCGTGGGGATCTTGTTCATCGCTGCCGAGGTGTTTGTGATTCCCGGCTTTGGCGTTGCTGGGATCAGCGGATTGGCGTTGTCGTTGGGGGCATTGGTGATGGCGTCCCGACGATTTGCTTTGCCAGAAAATGAAATTCAGTGGTCTTCCCTGGCGGCGGATATGTTGACCGTGATGGGGGCATTTCTTGGTTTTCTGGTGTGTTTGATTGTCATCGCGAAATACATGGGTGATATACCGGGGCTGAGTCGATTGACGCTGCGGCCTCAGGTATTGGTGTCAGCCAGCGGCGATGCGAGTGCAACTCTGGTGAGCGGCCCGGCTTGGGAGCGTGTTCAAGTGGGCGATACAGGCGCAGCCATGTCACCGCTGCGTCCCAGCGGCAAAGTGCAGTTCGGAGACGACGCGGTCGATGTGGTGACGGATGGTGACTTTGTTGATCCCGGCAGCTCCGTGCGGATCATCGCGAAACAAGGGGCTCGCATTACCGTTCGGAAAGTTTGAGCCTCGACACCGACGGTGCATCATCGCTGCTGGACGTCCATGAGTCGTAGGTGTGCGCGACCCAGCTTGAAAGCAGAAACCACGGAATCAATGCGGCCAACCAAGTCAGCGTGATCTGGTTGGAGTTCATGCGTGATGCCATCAAGAGCAGTCCGACGGCCACCATGGCTTCGATCAATGGTTTCACCACCCCTTTGATGAGAAGGATCGTGTCACTGCGAATCCTGGGTGGTAGAACACCATAAGCAGAAGTCAGACCAGGGTCATACATCGAGCGTTTCAACACCGTCATGCCCTGACCCACGGTGAACAAGATGATCAGCACCAGCGGTGATTGGTTGATCAAAGCAATCAAACCCAGCACGCTGAGCATCAACGGATAGGCGCAAAGCGGCATGCCAATCCCATATCGGTCGAGCAGTTTGGTGGCGACCGTGAATTGAACCAAGACGATCAAGATGTCGTTGATGGCGTAGAACCCGGCGAAGTAAGTCAGCAGTTGTGCTTCCGCATCAAGGTGGTTGCCGGTGATGACTTTCCATTGGTAGTCCACCATCGTGACAGCAAACACATTGCAAGCGATCAGGCTGACGAGCCCGTAGCGATAACGATAGATCGCCGGTGACGCGGGGATGCGTCGCATCGACCACAAACCTTTCTTCAGCAAGTTCTTTCGACGCTTGTTGGCTGCTGGCTTCGTGGTATCAGGTGAAGTGATCTTTGCAGGTGGGACTTTGGGGATCCAACGCATCAAAATGATGGTTACCGTATCGAGCCCAATGATCAGTTTCAGCCAAGCCGTGTCGGGAAGCACGGAGGCTTCATAGCTCATCAGCAATCCCATCAAGATCCCGGCGATGGGAGCTCCAGCAGCAATCAGAACGAACGGCCGTTTGGACTCAGAATCCGCGAATGCATTGTTGACCATCGTGGTCGCGTAGATCGTGTTCACACAGCCGCGAATTTCGGCCATCACGTAGAGCATGCCGAGCAGGTACACCGAATGATGATCCGACGCGATCATCACTTCGAGCCACAGCGTGAACGCTGCCATCAAGATCCAGGTCGCAATCAAGGTCGACCGTGGCGAGACATGACGATTGACCAGGTGGGTCAGACCGGAGGCGGCAATCACGAGAATTGCCGATGCTGCCAATGCGGCCGGCAACGCGTCCGACCCCATCCGTGCAATGAAAAGACTGACCCCAACGGCTCGAGCGACCGAATAGGTGGCTGAGGTGAGAAAGGTGAACCCGAACAGGGTGATCAGTGACTGTCGAGGCTGGTTCAAAACGGCGGGGAGCCTCTGGCGGGCGTGGTGGGACGCCCACAGTCTAGTCGCCTGGCCAGTTTTGTTGAGATGCGGATGAAGCTTGGTGAAGTGCTTTCACCAGGACTTCGTCACGAACTCTTTCGGTGGTTGGCGACTTCGCTTCAGCGAGCGCGGACGTAGACTGGCACGTAGTACACGATGCGGTTGCGATAGTTCTGACCCAAGTTGCTGTCCCAATTGGGACGCAGGTTTGGGTTGCTCGCCCAGTAAGAAGCTTCCAAGCGTGCTTGTCGCTGACGCGATGCTTCCAACGCACGTGCTTGTCGAAGTTGTTTAGCGAGTGTCGCAGTATCCTCGGCGGATGATCCCGACGAACGGGCCAATTGGCGATCCGATGGACTGGATTGTGGCTGTGCAATCTCTTCCGCGTCAGCCGATGCGACGGGCATCGGCGGAAGTTCCAAACGCTGAGCAGCACGCTGTGGAGTGTCTCGCTGAGGCGACGCTGAGAACAGGTCGTCCAATCCTTGCGCCGAAGCGGAAGGAGCGAAGGCGGCACCAATCAGGCATGCGAACAAAAACGTTGCGGTCGATTTCATAGCGGGAACCCCGGCGAATGGATTGATTTCGGTGGGAGGTATCGTCCGGTGATAGTGAGTCGCTGCTTGGGGATCGTTGAAATCCCTCAGGTTCGAGATGTTGCAGGGCCAGTTGGATCGGTTGTTCCGCCATCATTGAAAGTGACACGGAACCGGCTCGAATCGAAGCTGACAGGTGTGATTGGCGAAACCTTTGGGGAAGAAATGAGGTTTAGGTGGGCTGCAAGGGCTCGCCCGGGACCCTGAGGCGGCTCTTGTGATGGATTCTGACAACGGCAGGGTGCAATTTATGAACGTTTTGCTAATCTAGATGTCTGAAAGCGAATTCGGGTTGCCGATTCGAAACTCAGTTGTCCCACCTTTCTCCTTCCCGAGTCACCATGATTCAAAAAACACTTCGTTGCGTTTTCGCACTTGCATTGCTGACCACCACCGTTGGTTGCCCTCCACCAGCACCACCAGCTGACGTGGATGTCGACACCGACACCGCAGCACCCGTTGTCAGCGACAACGCGACCGGCGCTGCGGAAATGCCTTCGGACAACGTGACCGGCACCGCAGAAACTCCCTGAGTTTCGGTTCCCACGGAATTGAATTCAGCAGAATGAATTTGGTCACACTCGACCAGGTTGATTTAGAAACACTCGCTCGGCTCGCGGACGCTTTCGTTCGCGAGCCGATTGCGTTCCCGGTTTGCTTTGCCGTGACCGGAACGCTTGGTGCTGGAAAAACGCGGTGGACCCAAGAGATCGCGCGTGCGATGGGATTGGATGCTTCGGAGGTCACCAGTCCGACGTTCACGTTGTTGCGAACGTATCACGCACCTCAACACACACTGCATCATGTTGATGCTTATCGCGTGGGCGACGAAGACGAATGGTGGGAACTTGGGCTGGAGGAGTGCTACCAAGAACCCAACGCCTGGACCGTCATCGAGTGGGCGGACCGGTTTGAAGAAGCCATGCCACCCGAGGCGATTTGGATGCACATCGACTTTCAATCAGAGTCGCCAACAGAAGCCACCCGTGATCTGCGATTCCGCTGCGATGAAGCCGAGCGGTTTGATTGGGTCAAACGTTCGGTTTCGCAACTAAGTGGCGAATAGACGAGCGGACGATGCGCTTGTGGCAACGATTGGTTGCTCAACGCATCGTCACTAAACCGGGACGCTTTCTGCGATCAGGTGCTCGCGAAGGTTTGAAACCTTCGAGCAGCCAACTTGTTCCATCACCTGTTGAAGTTGCTTTTTCAACATCTCAAACGTGTGATGCCCGCCGTACTTGCCAAGCGCACACACGCCTAGCATCGGCGTCCGCCCCATGAAGGTGAAGTCGGCCCCACAGGCCAAGCACGATGCGATGTCGGCACCGGAGTACATGCCACCGTCGATCATGATTTTGAGTTTGCCGCCAAACTCCGGCACAAGTTTGTACATCGGGACGATGGTGGATTGGCCGCGATCGAGCTGTCGTCCACCGTGATTGGAAACGATCAGTCCATCCAATCCGTGCTTGACCGCGATCTCCGCGTCGGCCGGATTGACGACGCCCTTGACGACCAAGTTGCCTTTCCATTTTTCGCGAATGGCGGCGATCTTGTTTTCAGTCAGTCGTCCGGAGAAGGTTTTGTTCATGAACAGACCCAAGTGCTTCATGTTCAGCCCCTTGGGAATGTAGTTCTTCATGGTTTGGAACTCGGGCTTGCCCGCTGCCAATTGCCCCATCGCCCACGCGGGACTCATCATCATTTGACAGATGTTCCGCAGTGTCATGCGAGGTGGAATCGACAGTCCGTTTCGGATCTCTTTGGGCCGGTATGCAAACGTCGGCGTGTCAGCCAGCATCACGAGGGTGCGGCAGCCTGCTTCCCAGGCTCGGTCCAATAGTTTGTCACGCAGCTCTTCTTCGGCCGGATGGTAAAGTTGGAACCAGAACCGTCCGTTGGTGATTTGCCCAATGTCTTCAATGCTAGCCGTGCTGACCGTAGACAAAGTGAATTGAAGATTGTGGTCAACAGCAGCCTGAGCCAAATACTGGCAAGAGTTTGGCCACATCAATCCTTGCAGTCCGACCGGTGCGACGCCAAACGGTGCGTCGTAAGTCTCACCAAAAAGCTCGGTGGTTTGATCCGCACCATCGAAATCTCGCAGGTACCAAGGTTGCAGTTGGACTTGGCGGATGTCGCTGGTATTTCTCGCGAGATTGACCTCTGTGAAGCAGCCCGACGCGAGGTACTCGTAGGCAAACGCGGGCATTCTCGACTTGGCTTTGGCTCGCAGGTGCTCAACCGAGGGATATTCTGAATTGAAATGAGTTTGCATGGATTTCGACGTGGGGTGCTCTATACATCTGCGCGGGACCGGGGGCTACGATATCAAAAAACGCGGCGAATTGGTGGAACACGTGGTCCCAAAGCTTAGTTTTGAAGCACAAAAGTCCAATGGTCCGAAGGGGTTCGGGCGATTTGTCGCATTGGGCAGCGTCCGGCCTGCAATTGCGCTGCCAACTTGCGCATTTCACGCGGCATGTCTAGCGTGAGCTGCTTCTGGCGTTCTCCGATGGACCGCAATAGGTTTGTCGAGACAACTTTCGCGACGCCAAATTGTGAAGCTGAGTGTCTGTTTCAACAGTTGGTCTGGATTGGAAAGGGCCGGTCCAAAATTGAAAATCAAAGCACACCCTTGGTGCTGGGAATGGCGTCACTGCGCGGATCGTTTTCGACCGCCATTCGTATGGCTCTGGCGGTCGCTTTGAAAACGCATTCGCTGATGTGGTGGGCGTTGCGGCCGTGATGCAACAGCACGTGCAGGTTGCACTTGGCATTCACAGCGAAGGATTGCCAAAAGTGTTCCACCAATTCGCTATCGAAGGTGCCGATCTTGGGTGCAGCGATCGGGGCGTTGTATTCGAACGCGTATCGTCCGCCCATGTCGACGGCGGAGGTGACCAAGCACTCATCCATCGGCAAAGTGAAGTGCCCATAGCGTCGAACACCGGCGCGATTTCCGAGCGCCTGATCCACGGCGGTCCCGAGTGCGATGCCGATGTCTTCCGCGGTGTGGTGATCGTCGACGTGCAGGTCGCCTTTGGCCTCGACCGTGAGGTCGATCAGACTGTGCTTGGCAAGCAGATCCAGCATGTGGTCCAGGAATCCGATGCCAGAATTGCGCTGACCTGAACCGCTTCCATCGAGGTTGATGGAAAGTTTGATGTCGGTTTCGCCTGTTTTGCGTTCAATCGTCGTTTGGCGAGGCGGGGTGTTCGGTGTGCTTTGGGAAGCAGTCATGGTGATGTTCAGGCGGGAAGAGGCATATTCAGCGATTGCATGGCGCGTTCCATCATCAGCAAGCAAGCGTCAATCTGTTCGTCGGTGCCGACACTGATTCGCAATCCATCGCCCCAATCGGGGAAATCCATGTATCGGATCAAGATCTGGCTCTGCTTGAGGTACTGATGGATCTCCGCATGTTTGCCTTCGGGGTGTTGGCACCAAACAAAATTGGCGTGGGATGGCGTGACCGCGAAACCCATCGCGGAAAGGCGGTCTGCCATGCGTTTTCGCGTGGCGTTCATTTTTTCGACCACATCGCTCAACCAATCTTGGCATCCCATGGCCGCCGTTGCCGCCGCAATGGAGATGGCGTCGCAGTTGTAGCTGTCCTTGATTTTGGTTAGCTCGGCCACAATGTGCGGTTGAGCGACCAGAAATCCGAAACGAATGCCAGCAAGCCCGTAGGATTTGCTGAGTGTTCGGGTTACCAGGATCCGCTCGTTGGATTGGACCAGATCGAGACAGTTGTCTTGCGCGAAGTCGGCGTAGGCTTCGTCCACCACCAGCGGGCAATCAAGTGACTCAGCGAGTGCTGAAATCTGCTGCTTGGGGACGACCGTTCCGCTGGGGCTGTTTGGGTTGGGAAGCAGCACCAACTTCAGATCATCGCGGCTCTGGCCAAAGGCTTGCGGTAGTTCCCATGGTTCATTGAAGGGAACCTGTTCCCAGTTGGCTCCCTGGATGTCGGCCAACGTGCGATAGAGGATGTAGCTGGGGTAAGGCAGTCGTAGAGATTCGCCTTCGCCGACGAAACCGCGAACCAGCAGCGTCAGAATTTCATCGCTTCCATTGCCCGCCAGAACCCACTCCGGCCCCGGAAGTCCGAGAGCATTAGCCGCGGCTCGGCGGAAGGAAGTTGCCATCGGATCGGGGTAGCGATTGATGGGCCCGGTCGCCGCCGATTGGATCGCTTTGACGACTTCGGCAGGAGGTGGGTATGGGTTTTCGTTGGTGTTGAGTTTGATGAACTTGCCCGGCGGTGGTTGTTCGCCGGGGACGTAGGGTTTCATCTTGTTGAGGGCGGGACGGTATTGCAACGAATCAACCCGAGTGAAGGTTTTTGTGTTCTGGGGAATGGTGCTAGTCGCAGTTGAGCTGGGCTGATTGTAGCCAGTTCATGACAACATCCCATTCCGGAACGAACCGAAATGGGATGTTGCGTTGGACATCGCGGAGTGAGCTTGCGGATCTCTTTCTTAAAGACCGCAATGGATCACGATGGGTTCACCGATGGTGCTTGTTCTCGACGGATCGCATTCGGCTAAGCCGGAGTTCAGCGAGGCAAGCTAGGTGGAATTTTGATCGAACGGGGAGCGTTGAATCCGGGGAGAGGCGAATTAGTTGATCGCCGGTTTGTTAATGGGGCAGGCAGCGACGTTGAGTTGCGAGGTGGGTTGTTGCTTTCCTTCACATCGGTGAGGCTCCAACGTTTTCCGTTGAGGCCATCCGACGGATTCCAGGTCAGCCCCGGAACAAACATCAGCGATGCGATGCTGGGACCATTGATTGAGGCGGTTCCCCATTCGGTTTCGACCGTGATGAGTTTGACGTCGGTGGCGCCCGTGATCGAGTCGCCGTTGAGCATGACCACGGTCGTGGTCGCGTCGTTGGCGGATGCGAATCGGATGCCGGCGACTTCCGCGAGCGGAATGCTGGCCGTGCCGAAAGAGGTCTGCATCTGCAGTTGAGTCGTGTCCGTCAGGGTCCCTTCGATCTGTGAGTCGTTGACCAATTCGACGGTGACGCTCAAAGGACGAGCCTTGGAGCTGACCTTGGCGTCCTGGACCGGCGCGGCTTTGGTCGGTTCAGCCTTGGCAGGAGAAGCCTTGGGCAGTTCTTCGTCCTGAGCGTTTGCCACGGTGGCGGTCAGCACCAAAGCAAAGGCCAGGCAAGCGTGTGAGCAACGGCGTTTCATCTGAAAACTCCGAGGAAAAATCTGGCAAGTGGAGGACCGCTCCGCCAACGGAACGGCCTCCCCAGAGTAACCGATGTGGTCCTCTAAAAAGAGAACCCGCCGGGCGAAACCGGCGGATTCGTAAGAGGTTGCCAGTGCAATCGGCTTCAGCGGAACAGCTTCGCGTCCCACCGAAGTGGACGAGGGATCGAAAGCTGGGCCGCTCAGAACACCAGTTGCATGCGGAACTAGGCGAGCAAGCCGTCCATGGTCGAGACCAGCGATTTCACCGCGTCGACGCTGTTTTGGAATGCCTTCGTTTCGTCTTCGGTGAGCGTCAATTCGATGATCCGCTCCACGCCACCGCTGCCGAGGACAACAGGGACGCCGACATAGTAACCACCCACGCCGTATTCGGATTGGCAGTAGGCGGCGACTGGAATCACGCGTTTTTTGTCTTTGACAACCGCTTCGACCATTTGGGCACAAGCGGCCGCGGGAGCGTAATAGGCGCTGCCGGTCTTCAGCAACGAGACGATTTCGGCTCCGCCCTTGCGGGTGCGATCGACGATTTCGTCCAAGCGTTCTTTGGCGATCAACTGGGTGACGGGGATGCCACCAACGCTGGTGCAGCTTGGGATCGGCACCATGGTGTCGCCGTGTCCGCCCATGAGCAGGGCGCTGATGTCTTCGACGCTGACGCCCAGTTCCATGGCCAGGAAAGTGCGGTACCGAGCGGTATCCAGGACGCCGGCTTGGCCGCAAACTTTGGCGGGATCAAAGCCGGTGACCTTGAACATCTGTTGCACCATCGCGTCCAGCGGGTTGCTGACGACGATCACAACGGCGTTGGGGCTGGTGGCTTTGATTTGCTCGGCAACGCTGGTGACAATTTTGGCGTTGGTGGCCAACAAGTCGTCGCGGCTCATGCCAGGTTTACGTGGGATGCCCGCGGTGACCACGATCACATCGCTGTCAGCGGTGTCGGCGTAGTCGGTGGTGCCGACGATGTTGGAATCAAAGCCCATGATCGGGGAGGCTTGCATCAAATCTAAAGCCTTGCCGCGTGGCATGTCTTCAGTTTGAGGGATGTCCAGCAAAACGACGTCGCCGAGTTCAGCGGCGGCACACCAGTGAGCACAGGTGGCACCAACATTTCCGGCTCCGACGATGGTGATTTTCGCGCGACGCATGAGAGCTTTCTTGGGGGGATCGTGGGTAGGTGGGCAAGGTCAATACACCGCTTATGGTCAGCGGCGCTACCCGGAGCGTCAAGAGGGCGACGGGGGCTCGCAGGTACCTGCTGGCTCGCCGGTTTTTCACGTTCTCGCAAGCGAACTCGAAGCCGTCGCTGGTGGACCGCGACGCCGTATCGCGGACGCGAAAAGCTGAGCGTAGAAATAAAACGAGCCAGTTTTGCTTCATGCAAAACTGGCTTCGCTCTGTCACCGTTCTAAATCGGAACCCGACGCGGACGATCCATGTTCAACGTCGGAATTTAAATTTCCAATGCACCTTGATTGCGTGAGAGAAATCAAGAAGCACTGCCGGGTAACAATTCAAATGAAAAGGGAGTGACGTCCGTGTCAATCAAAGCAAAACCACTTTGACGTGGAGTCCAAACCGTCTCCCGTGAATCGTGCACAATCGTTGTGACGAACAAAAACACGGCGAAGCCCTTCGCCGCGAATCAGTCAATGGGAACTTGCCGAGTCACGAACGTGACGGGAAAGAATTTGATCGCTTGCCAGGAAGGACGTCGAAGAGAGTGTGTGGTGATCGGTGCTTGTCAGACTGAAAAGGAATTCTGGCAAACCGCATCGAACACACTCCATTGGAAGAGACGAACATCGACCACAATCGGCTGAACGAAAAGTTCATTGCAACCGCCTCACCGGAGTCTCGGAGGGGGCGATGATGTGTGGGTCAAGCGAGCGAAAATTTGGCGTGGTGAACGAACGATGTCAACAACAAAGTGATCAAAAAAATGAGTCGTCCGACCGGCCAATTGATTTGACCGTGAAAATTGCGACTCGATCGAGTGAAGTTTTTTTTGTTCGCGTTTTGAAATCGGTTCGCGGACTTGATCCGTCGAACAAAGATGACTTGCTGGTGCAACATCGGCGTATGCATCTGGCGTATCATGCGATGGTGTGGCTTCCTTTTCTTTGTCGTGGCGATCGATTTCAATGCCAACGATGACGCCTTCGTCATCCACGTCGCGAATCCATTTGAGCTGTTGTGAACGATCCGATCGAATCGTCTGAGTCCATCCCGAACCCGTCACCGCAGATAGATGACGCGTTGGTTGGTGACGCGCCGGTAAACCTCGCGCCGAACGTTCCGAGTGACTCCAATCAATCAGTGGATTTTCCCACGCCAGATTACTGGTTCAGCGATGACTACGTTGCGCAAATGCATCGCACCATCGGACCGGATGCCTGTCGGAAATTGGCGATCTATCGGTTGCCCGAAGGGTTCCGGTTGTCGGTCATTGTTCCCGTGTACAACGAGTGTTCGACCGTTCAAGCGGTGTTGCAGAAACTTCGCGACACGGGACTACCGTTGCAAATCATTGTGGTCGATGACGGGTCCAACGATGGGTCGAGTGAAACGCTGAAGCAGTTCAAAGACGATCCATTGGTCACGTTGATGCAACACGCAGAAAATCGCGGGAAAGGTGCGGCGATCCGTACTGCCATCGAAGTGACTCAAGGCGACGTCGTTGTCATCCAGGACGCGGATAGCGAATACGATCCCGGTGATTTTCGGGTGATGTTGCAACCATTGTTGGCGGGCGAAGCGGACATCGTTTACGGCACTCGCTACGGGCACTGTGACCGGCAGGTGTCGCCCTGGTGGCACCAAGCCGTCAACGGGTTCATCTCGTGGTTAGCCAGCGTGGCAATTGGTCCGCGATTGAGCGACGTGGAGACCTGTTACAAGATGGCGCGTCGCGAAAGTTTTCGAGACATCTTGCCGGATTTGAAAGAAAATCGATTTGGGATCGAGATCGAAGTCACCGCTCGTTGGGCTCGAAAGAATCTGCGTTTCACGGAACGACCGATCCGCTACCACCATCGCTGGTACGACGAGGGCAAGAAGATCACATGGCGCGACGGCGTGGCTGCACTGGGGTGCATCTTCAAGTACGGCCTGCTGAAACGCTGAGGCTCGCGTTCGAATATCGGGCTTCTTGAAAACTCTGGGCTTCTTGAGAACTCTCGGCTTCTCGAGAGCATCAAGCTTCTAGCACGCATCGAATTGTATCGTCATCGCCACATGTTCGCGAACGTGCGGCGGAGGTAGGGCATCTTTGTACGCCTGATTCTTGAAGTGCAGGATATCCCGCGTGTCGTCTTCAATTTGACGGCTGATCCGTGAGACGCGTTTGGCGTATCAAGTTTCACATCGCGTTTGTTTCACGTCGCTTCCTCGCCTGGCCGCGTCCGTAGTTCGCAGGGCTTGCGGTTGGCAGGGCCTGCGGTCGAGAAAGTCGCTGTCTGAGTTTCACGGGAGGTTTCAATGCGGATGGGGGCGGCAACGACTCGCGGATTGGGCGACGTTTCGATCTGTTCTTTGCGGAGCTTGGTTGAGTAAAGTCGCGTTCGTGAAACGAAGCCTCGTCGGTCGATGTGGACGCCAGAAACGCCTTGCCAAGTGCACAACGGTTGGGTGTGACGGCGGCAAGCCACGAACGTCTGCGAGAACTCGTTTTCGATCTCTGACCATCCACGGTGCGAAGGATTCGCCGAATGCACGAACGGACGATGCGAGCGGTGGCTCGAAGTTTGTTCGTTGCCTGCTGCGCGGTCCCGACGTGCATCACGATGATGGTCATCATGGTGCTGTGGTCGCCGTGGTATCACGCCAAGTGTGTTCGCGCCACCGAAGCCTCGCTGGCGTTGCAAACCGGATTGGACATTCGCATTGGCGATCTGGAACGGATCAATCCAACGACTTGGCAACTGGAAGACGTCCAGCTTCGCGACAACGAAACCAAACGTTCCATCGGTCGTGTTCGGATCGTGTCATGGGTGCAAGAAGATGACCGGACCATCGTCCGCCTCAGCCAACCCGAAATCCGAGCAGAGTTCTTGGATGACGTTTGGGACTTGGTTCACGACCGTTTCTTGTGTCGGCCGGAACACACGCTGAACCCCATCCGTGTCGCGGCGGACGATCTGACGGTGATCTCCGAGCGATCGCAAGTGACCATCCGTGATTTCGATGGAAGGATACTGCCGGGTGAGAATGAAATCGCAGCGATCCTGTATTGCTTGCCCGCGGGTGAACGTCCGGATGTCGAACCGATGGAAATCGAGATCCGACGTCATCGCGGCGATGCGAACCCCAGCACGAGCGTTTCGTTGCGGACCGGGGAGCTGAAGGCACCGTTGGCTTGGTTGTCTGGCTACGATCCCAGGATCTCAAAGCTAGGGGACGAAGCGACGTTTCACGGTGCCGCCAAGCTGTCTCAAGTTGCCGGGCCCACTGGGTTGGTTTGGATGTTGGATCTTAGTAGTGCCCGAATTGAAGAAGTTGACTTTTCGAGGTTGACGGAATTCTTGCCGCACCGCATGACCGGTCGCGGCGAACTGCAATTGAATCGCTGTCAAATCGTTCGCGGAGGTGTCGTTGACATCGATGGAACGTTGCAGATCACTCGGGGGTGGGTCAGTGCGTCTCTGCTGCCTCGCTTAGCGGAGGACTTGGGGTGCCAACTGACAACGGCGATCGCAGAGGACTTCCAGTTCGATTTGCTGGCGATCGATTTTGATCTCTACGACGGCAAGTTGTCCATCGAAGGTCTCTGCAACAGCCAACGTGGCTACGAGAAAATGCCTCCCGGAACGATGTTGTGTGCCGCAGGCCAACCAATCGTTCTGACCGGTCCACAGCACGTTGCCGCGACCCAGGTGATGCGATTGTTTGCTTCGCCGCACAGTGTTTCGGTTCCCGTATCGGGACAAACGATGGAGATGCTGTGGCTGCTGCAACCTCCACGAGGCCCCCTGACCATTCAAGATTCCATTGGCCACCTACCAAATGGCCAACTGCGAAGTGGGGTACTGCCAAGCGAAGCGGCGTCGGCCACCACCGGCGACGTGGATGGTGTCGCACCAAGAGTCTCCGCGCGAATTCGCGGCTTTCAATCCGTTCCGCCTCGAGACGCAACCGCCCCAGCAAGCAACGAGCCGGCAAACAGTGCTCGGGCAGACAGTGCTCGGGCAAACAGTGCCCCGGCAAAAAGTGCTCCAGCGACACCGGGATATTGGTGAACGCGAATGCTCAGGCAGGGCCGCTGCACGGCAACACCATGTTGCCAAACCCCGCGTTATCGCGTCGCCGTTGCCAATCGTTTGATCGATGGATCGGTGACATTGTGGTTGACCACCAAGCGATCTGCTAACGCGTCGTTGCTGTTGATTGGATCGGTGTCTTGCGTGATCCGATAGATCGCGACCACACAGGCCGATGAAACGATCAAGCAGCACGCCGTCCAATACGGATGATAAGCGGGGCCCGCGGCCGTTGATTGAATCAACTGGTTCAGTACAGGAATGTCCAACTCCGCCACTCGCTGCAGTGAAACCGACATGGCATTGTTGCAGAAGTGAATGGCGATTCCGGGAAGAACGCTTCCCGTTCGCAGCGCGATCCATCCGAGTAGCAATCCCATGAAGGTTGCCGAGATCGATTGTTGAAGCACGCCGTGCGAGATGCCAAACATCAACGCGGTGACCAGCACGGCTCGCAGTGGATGCCCTCCTCGAACCAAACCACCGAAGATGAACCCACGGAAGGTGATCTCTTCGCAGATGGCGGGCACAAACGCCATCAACAGAATCACGGAGGTCCATGGTGCGGCTGCGATTTGCTGCGTGAAAGGCAGCATGGCTTCCGCGGCTTGATCGCTCAGCGGATACATCGTGCTGATCCATCCGGCCAACTGAATGTAGAGCGGATGCAGCATCACACATAAAACACCAATCACTGGCCAAGCTCGCCAACTCGGCAAGCCAATGCGAAGGCTGGTTCGAAGCGAAGTGGTCAGCATGACCGACATCAGCAGGGTCGGCGCGAGGATCAGTCCGAGTTGAGGTACCAACACCAGCGTCGAGATTCCCGCAAAGGTGGTTGGCATCTCGGTCACGGCCAGCTTGCCAAAGAACAACCCGACCAGAACAATCGCCCCGCAGGCGAATGCCACGGTGGGCGTTGCGGCGCGTTGGCGATCACGCCAAAGGTGTCGGACCCAGGCCCCCAATTCCCACTGGTCGCCATCACCGAACAAGACGGCTTCAGATTCAAATTGTCGGCGAGCCCACTGCACGGCCAACCACAAGCAAACACCCGTGACCAAGGCGACCGTTGGGACGTACATCAACGCTTCCAACATGTGTCCTTCGACCAAGGTTCGGACGAGCAAGAACATTCCCGTCACCGGAATCAAACTGGTGCCCAAGCTCAACGTTGTACCGGGCAACATGGGAAGCAGGACCAACGGAAGCGTCAGCATCATCAGTGGCATCAGGTAGTACTGGCCTTCTTTGCTGCTCTTTGCCATCGCCGCCACGGCCAACGCGAGTGCACTGAACAAGGCAGACAGCGGAACCAAGGCGACAAACAGCCACAACATGGGAATGAGGGGTGGTGTGCCCATCGACCCGGTCGGTCCGACCGCAATTTGGTTGAACACGAAGGTGCTGGTGACCAGCATCGAGCAAGCGTTCAAGATCGCCGTCAGCATGCTGAACGACATCACCGCGCCGAGTTTGCCCCAAACGATTTCGCTGCGGAGTGTTGGGCTGCAGAGCAGCGTCTCCAGCGTTCCGCGTTCTTTCTCACCCGCGACCAAGTCAATGGCGGGATAGAACGCGCCCGTCATCGCCCAGATCAACATAATGAATGGCAGTAGCTTGCTCCAAAACGCGGCTTCGCGAGTGCGTTCTGGTGCGATGTCCACGTCTCGGACTTGAAAGGGATCAAGGACTGACAGTTCCATTCCGGCGGACGAGAGTCGGCTGCGAACCCAGCTGCCTCGCCAGCGATTCAAGATCGCGGCGACGCGTTCCCGAGCCACGAGAGACTGGTCCGAGGCAACGTTGTAGAACAAACCAATCGTGCCGGGTTGCGAGGTTTGCGCTGCATCCATGTTGGAAAGCGGCGTTTCAAAGCAAACCACGCAGTCGTAGATGCCATCTCGAACCCAAGTTTCGCTGCGTTCGCTTAGATCGCCGGTGCGTTCGAGTTCCCCGGTTCGATAGGTCGTGACGTTGACGTTTTGGATGTTTTCTGAAACCGCGTCGGCAAACCGGAATTTCGGCAAGGCTTTCTCTGGTGGCTCTTCGCCATCGGTTTCTGTTTGCACCAGCAACGGTGGCACGTCGGAGGAAGTCGCAGACTGAACGTGTTCCACCCCGATCACGCAGACCGAAATGGGGTGTTGCTGAGTGAATTGGGCAATCTGCAGCAGCAGCATGCCGACGATCGGATAAAGCAGGATCGGCAGCACGATGATTGTGAACAGCGTTCGACGGTCACGCAATTGATCACGCATCTCTCGCGCGTAGATTAACCCAATCGTTTCCAGTCGCGGGCGATTGGCTTTGGCCGCGAGTTCTCGTTTTTGTTTTGACGATTCGCTCATTGGGCGACCTCCATGATGTGAGACTCGTCAGCGGCATTCATCTCATTGGCCGCTTCGTGTTCGCTGAGCAGTGAGAAGAAAAGTTCTTCAAAGTTGTCTTCTTGGTGTCGCTGAACCAATTCCTCCAGCGTGCCGGAATCCAAGATGCGACCTTGGTGCATGATCGCGATTCGATCGCAGAGTCGTTCAACTTCGCTCATGATGTGCGTTGAAAAGATCAGGCATTTGCCCGCTTGGCGAAGTTCCCGGATCACTTCCAGCAGGTTGCGAGCGACCAACACGTCCAAGCCCAGTGTTGCCTCGTCAAAAACCAGCACCGGTGGGTCGTGCACCAACGCTCGCGCGATCGAAACTTTTTGCTGCATTCCCGTCGAGAGCTTGCTGCCCGGGACGTCGCGAAATTCGTTCATTCGCAGTTGGGTGAATAGCTTCTCGAGCCGTTCGTTGAGTTCGTCGCGTTTCATCCCGTGCAACCGACCAAAGTAGCTGACCATTTCCCATGCGGTCATGCGGTCATAGATGGCCGTGTTGTTGCTGACGAAACCAATGCGTCGGCGCACTTCCGCGGGTTCATGCGAGACGTCATAGCCGTCGATCGTCGCGATGCCGGAGGTCGGACGCAGCACCGTGGACAGCATGCGTAGCACGGTGGTTTTTCCAGCCCCGTTGGGACCGAGCAGTCCAAAGATTTCGCCCGGCTGAACACAAAACGAGATGTGATCGACAGCCAAGAAACGTCCCCGACGAAGATCTTCGTAGGCCTTTGTCAGGTGTTGGACATGAATCATAGGGTGCTAGCCAGGCTGGTAGTCAAAGCGGTCGTGCATCGGGCCGCGATGATTGCACGCGGGTTCCTTTGGGAACCGTAACTCTCAGCTAGGTGACACGCAGTGCTCCAGGGGACGATTCTTGGTGCCGGAAGTCAAACCGATGACGTGATGGCCCGATTGGCAGGCCTATTCTGCCTGGTTTGGTTGTACCGATTGCAGGCCAGCGAATCGATCATTCAGCTTGCAGGACCAAGTTGCCCTCAAAGTTTCTCAAGCTGATCGGACCCGGCAAAGGACCGCCGTTGAACGAGGTCGGCTCGGACGGATCGTATTCCCGCGACGCGAGTTCCAGGATGGTCGACGCCAGTCGTTGCCAATGGTCCATTGTCATGACGCCTCGCGACCAACCCAATTGATCCCAAGCAAGCTGACACGCGGCAACGATGATGGGACGCTCTTGGTGCCAATTGAACTTGCCGGCGTTGGTTTCAGCGTTTGAGCTTCGTGCAGCCATCGCTTCCGCGAAGATGGTCCATCGGTCGGGGGTGGATTTGGACGGTGTGAACCGTGTGCATTCATCCAGCCACCGCTGAGCAAAACGATCGACCATCGAGTTCGTTTCGGATTGCAGTTGTCCCGTGCGAACCATGGCGTCCACGGCCGTTGGGTAACGTTCTTCCAACATCGGCAACACGTCCTGGCGAATCCAGTTGCGGGTGTAGAGCGTTTGTTGATTGCTGGCGTCCTCTCGCCAGGACTGAGCGATTTCACGCAGTCCTTCGCGAAGGTCCTTGCGGCGAACGCTCAGCAGCGGTCGGCGGAGCACCATCTCGTCTTCAAACGGGCTGGTCGATGTCATCCCGCCCATTCCGCGAGGTCCCGTTCCGCGGAGGAAATGATGCAGCAACGTTTCGGCTTGATCGTCGGCTGTATGAGCGACCGCGATGTAGCGGCACCCGTGCTGCTGGGCGACTTCGTGGAAAAACTTGCGGCGAATGTTGCGCAGCGTTGATTCATCCCGTGCGGGGGGGGCGTTCGTGAGACGGGAGGTGTTGACTTCTCGGTGAACGACGCAGGTCACACCGAGGGTTTCGCTGAGGTTCCGCACGAACGATTCATCCGCGTTGGATTCGTCGCCTCTCAATCCGTGATTGCAATGAGCAATCACGAGGGGGGACAGCAACTTTGGGGTTCGCGACCCGCCGCTTGCGGAGACCGCCTCAGCCGCTTCGTCGTTCCAAAGCTCCACCAGCAAACGCGCCAAGGCGACACTGTCGGCGCCTCCGCTGCAACCGATGACGGTGCCCACATCCGCGGCACGACCATGTCGATTGATCCAGCTCGCGCGGATGGCTTGGCGGAGTAACTGCCACTTCGAAGAATCGTTTCGAGGCTTGGCCGTGGGTTGGTCGATCATTTGGTAGTTGCGAGCATCCGAAAGGCCCGTGTCCGTTTCCTGCGTCTGTTGGGTCGGTTACACTCGCAATTCCGTCTTAACACCACCGCTTTCTCTCCCATGCTTCGCATCGGGCGTTTTGCTCATGTGGCCGATAATTTATCTGCTGTTCATTCGCACCGCGAATTTTGGCTGGCATTTCGCGAGTCAATTGACGTGGCGATCCTGCGCGAAGCAAGGCGTTTTGCACCCTCTCGAATGCCGGTGCACGCCTGGGACGCACAAGCGGCTTCGAGAATCTAATGAATCCGCAACTCGCAACCACCATCCTCTATTGCCTATTCTTCTTTTTCCTCGGGATCGCCGCCGTTCTGGCCTTTGTTCAGCGTCAGAACGCCAAACGCCGAGAACGGCTTGACGCGGAAGCTCAAGCGGTTCTGGAGACTGCTCGCCGAGAAGCCGAAACACGAGGCAATCAAATCATCGTCGACGCTCGCGAAAAAGCATTGGCTGTCAAAGCCGAGGCGGATCGCGAAGTGGCGGCCATGCGCGAAAAAGAACAAATTCGCGATCGCAAACTGGACGCACGAGAAGACCAGCTCGCATCCAACCAAGAGTCGCTACGCAAAGCCCAACGTGGTTTAGAAAGCAGCCAAACTCGATTGGCCGCACAGATGCGGAACTTGACGGAGCAACGTGCGGAACTGGATCGCTTGGTCCAAGAAAGCCAGCGAGCTTTGGAAAAGGTCAGTGGCATGACGGAAGCCGAGGCCGCAGAAAAACTGATGGAATCGCTGCGGCAGGATCTCGAGCATGAGATCGGTGCGACCGTGCTGAAACAACAGCGAGAACTCACGCGCCGCGTCGACGCGCAGGCCCGAGAGATGTTGCTCACCGCGATGCAGCGTTACGCATCGGTTCACACGGCCGACACCACGACCAGCACCGTGGGCGTGCCGACCGACGACATGAAGGGCCGTATCATTGGTCGCGAAGGCCGCAATATTCGTGCGTTTGAAAAAGCCACCGGTGTGGATCTGATCATCGATGATACGCCTGGTGTCGTGGTGGTCAGCGGCTTTGATCCCGTCCGACGCGAAGTGGCTCGGATGTCGTTGGAGAAACTGATCGCCGACGGTCGGATTCACCCGTCCAAGATTGAAGAAACGGTGGAGCAATCCGAAAAGGAAATCCAATCCTTCATAATGCAAAAAGGTCACGAGGCGGCCAACGAGGTCAACGTTTCCGGTTTGCATGATCGGGTGATCGAGATGCTGGGGCGTCTGCATTTCCGAACCTCGTACAGCCAAAACGTGCTGCGTCACAGTGTGGAGGTGGCTTTCTTGACGGGAATGATGGCGGAAATGATCGGCCTGGATGGCGAGTTGGCTCGTCGTGCCGGGTTGTTGCATGACATTGGCAAAGCCGCCGATCACGAATTGGAAGGCGGGCACCCCAAGATCGGTGCGGACCTGCTTCGTCGCAGCAAGGAAAGCGAAGAAGTCGTGCACGCGGCGAAGGGGCACCACGATGAGATCGTGACGGAGTATCCGTACACGATGCTGGTCGCAACCGCCGACGCGTGCAGTGCGTCACGACCGGGCGCCCGCCGCGAATCGTTGGAACGCTACGTCAAACGCATGGAAGAGCTGGAGTCAATCGCGCAGCGGTTCGATGGTGTTCAGCAGGCCTATGCGATCTCGGCCGGACGTGAACTGCGGGTGATGGTCGGCAGCCAGAACGTCAGCGACGAACGAGCCGCCGCCATTTGCCGCGACATCGCATCGACGTTTGAAAAAGAGCTGACTTACCCCGGTGAGATCAAAGTCACCGTGGTTCGTGAAGCCCGATTCATCAGCACGGCGAAGTAACGCGTGTCCACATCTGCGAAAGGCAGATGCGGGGGTGCGCGGGCGAAAGTCTTGACGACGTTTCGCTACGACGTTGTGAGCGAAAGGCTTGACGACGTTTAACTACGGTGTTGGCGTGGAACTACGCTTGCGGTTCGGTCATCTTCCAGGGGTCGAGAGCTTCCGTCAGCACGTCTTCCGGAAGAATCTCTTTCTGCTGGCACAATTCGCGAATGGTTTGGCCAGACTTGAAGGCTTCCTTGGCGAGCGCGGCGGCTTGTTCGTACCCGATCAACGGGTTCAGGCTGGTGCACATGGACAAGCTTTGCTCCACGGCGGCTTCGCAGGATTCCTCGTTGGGTTCCATGCCATCCAAGCAGAAGTCGATGAACGCATTCACGCCACCGGCGAGCAGTTCGACCGATTCCAAAATCGTGTGAGCCATCACTGGCATCATGATGTTGAGCTGGAAGTTGCCGCCGCAGCCACCGCTGACCGTCATGCAAGAATCGTTGCCGATCACGCGAGCCGCGACTTGCATGAGTGACTCGCACATGACCGGGTTGACCTTGCCGGGCATGATCGAGCTACCCGGTTGCCGCGAGGGCAGCTTGACTTCGTAAAAGCCACAGCGAGGACCGCTTCCCAGCCAACGAATGTTGTTGGCCAGCCCCAGCAAAGTCTGGGCGATGCATTTCAATCCACCATGGGAGTCGACCAGGCCGTCTCGGTTCGCGTTGCCTTCAAAGTGGTTGACGGCTTCGACGAAGGCGATGCCGGTTTGTTCGGCCAGGTTAGCGGCCACACGAGAACCGAACTCCGGATGCGTGTTGATACCGCTGCCGACCGCGGTGCCGCCGACGGGCAATTCCAGCACCGCGTCACGAGCCGCTTCGGCGCGAGCGATCGATAGTTCGATTTGGCGTGCAAACCCACCGAACTCTTGTCCCAACCGAAGTGGCGTGGCGTCCATCAGGTGAGTGCGGCCGATCTTGATGATCTTGTCCCAGGCTTCTGCTTTCTCGGCCAACGAAGCGTGCATCCGACGCAGGGCCGGAATCAGTTGGCTTTCGATTTCATAAGCCGCCGCCACGTGGATGGCGGTCGGGAACGTGTCGTTGGTCGACTGCCCCATGTTGATATGGTCATTGGGGTGAATGGTCTTTTCCGCCGCCATTCGATCCCCACCATCGATCTCGATCGCACGGTTGGACAGCACTTCGTTGACATTCATATTGCTGCTGGTGCCGCTGCCGGTTTGGAAAACATCCACCGGAAACTGATCGGCCAGCTCGCCGTCGGCGACTTCTTTGGCTGCGGAGAGCATCGATTCGACCTGACCGTCGCTCAATGGATTTTTTCCAGAGCCCGTCAATTTTCCCAGATCGCGATTGGCGATGCCGCAGGCCAGCTTCACACGACCCATCGCGGAGATCATCGCGGGGGGAAGCCGCCATCCGCTGACCGGAAAATTCTCCACCGCCCGCTGGGTTTGGGCGCCGTAGTAAGCATTTTGCGGGACACGGACTTCGCCCATCGAGTCGCGTTCGGTTCGGAAATCGGTCATGGCGATGGCTGGTTCAACAAGGAGAAAAAGGGAGTGTCAGATGCAAAAAACGTCGATGCAGATCATGGTAGCAATCCGCCGAAACGGCGCGAACGACGCCCCAAACCGAAACTCAGCGATCGTTTCTGCTACGATCTGGCGTTCGGTCGAAACGTAGGATACGAATCGCGAACGACGACCGATCGCCGAGACGCTTGCTCACGCGGCGAATGGCTTTCCCCACAATCGACGTCTTCACCATCGTTATTGGATACGAATCGGATGATGCCTTGGAAGAATGGACCGGCGCTGCGACGCCTGGTCACTTGTTTGGTCTTGTTTTCATTGGTCTTGATCGGCGGTGAATGCTTCGCCGCTGAAGCCGCCGGCGCGGAGGAGACTACATCGGCAATCTCGTTGACGCCGATCTGGTTGGTGTTGGTCGGCATTGTCAGCGTGCTGGCGATGATCATTGGTTTGAAGTTGAACGCATTCTTAGCGTTGATCATCTCGGCACTTCTGGTGAGTTTGTTGATCGGATTCCAAGACGATGCCGACGCGGGCAGCCGAATGGAAGCCGTGGTGTCGGCGTTTGGCAGTTCCGCCGGCGGTGTGGGAATCGTGATCGCAATGGCGGCGATCATCGGGAAATGCATGTTGGACAGTGGTTCGGCCGATCGAATCGTGCGAACGGCCGTTGGCGTCACCGGTGAAAAGAAGGCCTCGCTGGGGTTGATGATCAGCGGTTTTATCCTGGCCGTGCCGGTGTTCTTTGACACGGTGTTTTATCTGCTGGTGCCGCTGGCCCGCAGCCTTCACAAACGGACCCAGTCGAATTACTTGCGATACCTGATGGCGATCGCAACCGGGGGCGCCATCACGCACACGTTGGTTCCACCGACACCCGGACCGTTGTTGGTGTCCGCGATTTTGGGTGTGGACATTGGAATGATGATGGCGGTGGGTGCCGCCGTCGCGATTCCCTCCGCGATCATTGGTTTGTTCTTCTCGATCGTGGTCGACAAGAAAATGCCAGTGCCCATGCGACCACTCGGCGCCAACGAGGACAAGCACGAACCGCTGGCGGAAGACCAGTTGCCGTCGCTTTGGTCGTCCATGTTGCCCGTGGTTCTTCCCGTGGCTTTGATCGGCGCGGGGACGTTGGCGACGACTTTGGCAGACAAAGAAGACCGGGCCGCGATCACATCGTCGGACATCGAGAGCTTTGAATTGCTAAGCGAAAAGTTCGCCAGTGCCAACGCGTTGTCGCCCGCCGGTCGGTTGGTCAACAGCTCTCAATTGACGGAGCGGCAACGTCAATCCTTGAAGGTCACTCCCGCGGACGCCGAGCAGGAAGCCTCCTTCATCGCGGCGATGAACGATGCGTTGCTCGATCCGAATTTCTATGACGAAGAAGCCTTTGATGACGTGGCCGTTCCCGAGGTCAGTTCAAAGCTGATGGCGGCAAACCAGTTGCGAATGAAGCCGGTGGATCGTCGACGCATGAACCGAGCTTTGCTGGACGCTGCCTATCCGGAGCTGATCGCGGCTCATCGATGGGAAAGCCCGATGCGAAAGACCGCCAATTCCTTGGGGCTGTGGAGCAATCCAAACTTCGCGTTGTTGTTGGCTGCGTTGTCGGCGATTTTGACGTTCAAGTTGGTCCGCAATCTGTCGTGGCGAGACGTTGGAGTCGACGTCGAGGAATCGTTGATGAGTGGTGGGGTGATTATCTTGATCACCGCCGCCGGTGGTGCTTTCGGGGCGATGTTGAGCCAAACGAACATTGCTGACACGATCCAGCAATTCTTTGAAGGACGTGAAGCTGCCGGGGTCGCGATTTTGCTGTTGGCTTGGTCGATTTCGGCTGTCTTGAAAGTCGCGCAAGGCAGCAGCACCGTTGCCATGATCATTGGGGCCGGGATGATGGCCGCGATCTTGGGTGGCCAGCAGCCTCCGTTTCACTTGGTCTACGTGGCAACGGCCGTCGGCAGTGGTTCATTGATGGGCAGTTGGATGAACGATAGCGGTTTTTGGGTGTTCACCAAGATGGGCGGTTTGACGGAAAGCGAATCGCTTCGCAGTTGGACACCGCTCCTGGCAACGTTGTCCATTGGCGGTTTGGTCACCACGATGGTGCTCAGCCAAGTTGTCCCCATGGCCAACTGAGTCGTCATTGACGCATTGTGACCGCTGGTCCTTCGAGATGGGGCCGAAGTTGTCTTGGGTCCGGTGCCACCGGACCCCGCACCAAGCTAGAGATCTAGCTCATCGAGTGAATCGATCAGGCGATCCAAGTTGTCTTTGGGCTTCTCGCTCAAAGCGGCTTGGCGTTTTTTCAGTTGGTCGTCGATGCCAACCGCTTCTCGGCCCGTGAGCAAAAGCTGTTCATCTCTTTCGCGAGCCGCGGTCGCAATGGGATCGCCTTTGTCGGTCGGTGCACCGAACAGTTGAGACAAATCGATTTTGAATCCTTCGTCACCATCCGTTTGAGCGCCCGCAATCGCAGGGGCTTTGTGCTGCGGGAAGATGATCGCGTTCTCGGGACAGACGCGACTGCAGGCGGGGCAACCTTTTCGACAATTGTCCGGTTGCTCGACCAAGATGTTCTCGACGCCATCCACGCCGTAGACGCCGAACAGGCAGAAGTCGATGCACTCCATGCAGTTGGTGCAACGGCTGAAATCGATAACCGGGTACCATCGACGCTTGGTGGGTTCTTCGACTTCGACAATCTTCCCACCAACAATGGGCAGCGACGTGTCCGCCGGAGCTGTTTCACCACGGCCTAAGATGCGATTGATTTCCGCTACGTAGTCCTCGACCGATTCGGAGGACTTCAGATCCAGGCAGTAAACTTGGCGATCTGGTCGCGGGTAGAGATCCGTGACCCGATCGACCACTTCGGTTTCAGGTGGCTCCGAATCTGCGGCCGAGGGCGTTTCGGACTCGTCGTCGGAATCATCAATTCCCAGTTCCACTTCGCCGGGCGTTCCGCCGATGCCGTTGCGATCGAGAACCCAATGGGCGGCTCGCGAAAAAATCCAACTGCAGACGATTAGATCGCCGTCGATTTCGCGGAGTCGTTCCAGCGATTCGCCACCTTTGGGCAGATCGTAAAGGTGTGGCACGACCAAGACCTCCACCCCATCGATTTGTCCCGCCGCCTGGGCGATCGCCGATTCCAGGCCTCGTTTCGCGGGGTTGCGAGATTGTCCTTTGGAGACAACCAGCGTGCAGGTGGTGGGGTGGGCAGCGGAGATCATGGTGTGTCCGTGAGAGTCCAATGAGATGGAGAATCATCGTGACTCTTGCGGGGCGACAAATCAACCGGATTTCGCGTGGTCATGCCCCATGCAGCACCGAGACCGGGCACCATCGCACCCGGGAATTGCCTGCCAATCAGGATTCTCGCGAATCAGGCGGTTTCTTCGATCATCGCTTTTCGATGGGCGACCGCTTCCCGTTTGGTCTTGAAAGTGAGGAAACGCTGCACGCCTTCCTCCTGCCACGTCGCGACCCAACGCCCGTACACGTTTTTGCTAACGCCGGTGACGCCGGAGGTGTTGTTGGTCGGGCGTTTGCGAGGGCCTTTTCGCCACTGGCGTTCGCCCAACTCCTTGATCTTTTTGTCTCGCCACTTTTGTGCGTTGGCGAGCGATTTCCGGATCCCACCGTCGGAGAATCGGAAGTATTTCGAGTGCTGTTGTCCCTCCCGGACGATCCGAACGGTCCATCCCTCGGGACCGCGTGTGATGTTCATTTGCTTTTTCATGCCCCCCACCTTAACCGGTGTGAAGCCGACAAGCAACATAGTCGTCGCGCATGTCGCGGGTTTGCTCAGAAAGCGGGCCCGATCCCAATCGATTCAGCGGCTCATTCCCAGCCGACCGGCTGGGTCCAAGCTTGCTGTTTTTGACCGTCAAATGACGGGTCGCGAGGTGGTTGGCTGCTGGTGACCACGGCGCGGACATATAGCTCCTTGCCGCTCATGGTGTACGAAGGGGTCAGGCTGGTGGACCGCTTCACTGTGACACCGATTCGATGTTCATCGATCAATCCGTCTTCCTGTGCCAATGTGGCGATGAATTCGGTTTGATACGTGGCACCTGGTTCGCCTTGGATTTTCAGTGTCAACGTTTTGGTGTCTGCCTTGAAGTTGACGTCTTCAAGACTGACACCACTGGAGGCATAGAAGTCGCCCTTTTTCATCGCACGAATGAGATGTTCCGGTGTCAGGTAGCGACTGCGAACCATCACCCATCCACGTCCGGGACGTGAACCCGGTTTGCCGTGGTATTCGTGGCTGTCGTCGGTCGCGATGCCCATCATCGGTGGAACGTTCAGCGTGGTTTGGCGGAGCGCGTTGATGATGTCCCACATGCGTTCGATGCTGGGATGTTCGTCATCGCCCAAATGATTGACGCCGGGGTGCCCGTTGTAGACTTCAAAGAACCGTTCGGAGACAACCGACGCGAGGTCTTCTGCGGTGACGGCGTAGTGGAAATTGGGATGGTTCACATGTGGCAGCACTTCGCGCCCGTGAGCCTTTTCGTGTTCCAGGATGGCTCGCAAGTTGTTCTCGATGACTTGGCGAACCGTGTCGCCACCGACGGGTTCCAACGCTTCGGCCAGATTGGTCGCGTTGATGTGGACCGGTTTGCCTTCGCCGCGATCGCTGATCTCTTCGGCCGGGATCATGATGAATTGGCCCGACTGTTCGATGAGATATCGAAACTCATCCAGCGGTTTGATCCGCACTTGGTGGTCCGCTTCGCCTTCGTTGCCACGAGTTTCCACCCAGGCGTTCCCGAAACGATCACGGTAGCGATCCACGATTCCAGCGTCGCTGCGTTTGACAATGCTGGCGTGGTCCATCCACCGCATGCCTTCGCTGAGCACGTTGTGGTCGGTGAGTGCCAGGAAGTTGTAGCCTTCGGATCGGTACCAATCGGCGATCATCTCGGGGAATTGGTCGCCGTCGCTCCAGAGAGAATGCGTGTGCAGATTGCCTTTCCACCATCGAAGAGGCGGATCCTCCGCGTGACACAACGTTGTGAAACTGAAGGCGAAGCACAATGCGAGCAGAGAGAAGGTTCGGTGAAGCATGATTCAGGCGGGGCGGAAAGGCGGGAGCGTCGACCTGTTTGTCCGATGGTCAACGTGCTTGGCGAAAACTGTAGCACGGCGGTCCTCCGCCGTGAGTGTTTGTGATCTCGGTGGGGGACCACCGAGCAACAGGTTGTTGTGCGTGTGTCAGGCGGGGCCGTGACCTACTTGGGGTCGTTGTTGGGCCGGAGGGGGATGGTTTTTCAGCTTGTGACCGGCATCGAATTGGCGACAAAAACTGTAGCACGGCGGTCCTCCGCCGTGAGTGTTTGTGATCTCGGTGGGGGACCACCGAGCAACAGGTTGTTGTGCGTGTGTCAGGCGGGGCCGTGACCTACTGGTGATCGTTGTTGGGCCGGAGGGAGCTGGTTTTTCAGCTTGTGACCGGCATCGGAAGGGCGGCGAAAACTGTAGCACGGCGGTCCCCCGCCGTGAGTGTTTGTGATCTCGGTGGGGGACCACCGAGCGACAGGTTGTTGTGCGTGTGTCAGGCGGGGCCGTGACCTACTGGTGATCGTTGTTGGGCCGGAGGGAAATGGCTTTTCAGCTTGTGACCAGCATCGGAAGGGCGGCGAAAACTGTAGCACGGCGGTCCCCCACCGTGAGTATTTGTGATCTCGGTGGGGGACCACCGAGCGACAGGTTGTTGTGTGTTTGTCAGGCGGGGCCGTGTGAAACTCGCTTTGGCAAAACTTCAGAAATTTCCGAATTGCCGTCAAAGTTTACCAACTCCGCCGCCGATACCTACTTGCGGATGAAGGTCTCGTTTCATTCGGTGGAACGATGTTGAGCGAGACCTTTGTAGGGGGGCTTTCCATACTCGGCCCGACCGGGGACACACCATGCCGCACGTGCGGCACTCGTGGGGTGTGTTCTGCGGCGGCACCGCGCCAGGGAAGTCCAGGGCATGAAACGCTCGTTGATCCGTTTGACCGCACAGCTGCAATTGGGAATCACCCTCCTGATGGCCTGTGGATGTGCACCGACTCAACCGTTCTTCTTGAACGAGTCGCCGGACCTGAACTACTACCTCAATACTGCCACCCAGATTGAATATCCGGATGTGGACGTGGAGAGTCTGCCTGAGACCACCGAGTCCCTGCCGCCGCTTTCCATCGGAAACCATGACTATCAGTTTTGGGATCTGACCCTGGAAGAAGCCACCAACATCGCATTGCAAAATGCGAAGTTCTATGTGACCACCAGCGGCATTGCTGAAGCTCGCCAAAACGTTTCGGATCAATTCATCAGCGGAACCGCGGATCAATTCGGAAGCATTTGGGACGTTGCCATTCAGCAATCGACCACTCAATCGGTTCCATTGACCGTCGACAGCAACGGCAACCGCACCCTGCCCCGTGGCGTTTTGCGAGCCAACCAAGTCGGCGGCGTGGAAGACGCGTTGGCGGAGTTCGATGCTCAGGCCAGCGGGTTCATCAGCTACAGCAACACCGACCGCCCACGTAACTCGGGCAACAGTGCCGTTTCGACGTCGCTGTTCCAATCGGACGACGTGACCGCTCAAGCCGCGATCAGCAAGCGATTGGCAACCGGTGGTGTCGCCACCTTGCGTCACCAATTGATCTACGGCCACAACAACCTTCCGACGGCACCGTTGGCAGCCAACTCCGCCTCGCGAGTGGTTTCCAGCGACTACACCGTCACGATGGAAGCTCAGTTCCAACAACCTTTGATGCGAAACCGAGGCACCTTGGTCAACCGAATCCCGGTTGTCTTGGCCAGCCTGAATGAAGACGTGTCGATCGCTGAATATGAAATCCAAGTTCGCAACTTGGTTCGTGATGTCGAGAACGCTTACTGGGATCTGTACGTCAACTATCGAGCCGTGGCCACCGCGGTGGTCGCTCGCAACAGTGCGATGGCGACGCAACAGGTCGCACAACTGGCACTGGAAAATGGTACCGGAACGCTGCAAGAGCTGTCGCAAGCCAAAGGACAGTACTTTCAGTTTCAAGCACAACTCGAAGCCGCTTTGGCCGGATCGAACTTGCCAGGGCCGGATCGCTTTGGCGTCTACGGAGCTGAGAACCGTTTGCGTCAGCTGATGGGATTGGCGGCAACGGACGGACGTTTGATTCGTCCGATCGACGAACCAACCTTGGCACGAGTGGAATTCGATTGGCACGAGTCGGTTGCACAGATGCTTTATCTGTCGCCCGAACTGCGTCAAACCAAGACTCGAATCAAACAGCAAGAATTGGAACTCATTTCCGTCAAGAATCAAATCCTTCCCGAGGTGAACCTGTCGCTCTTGTACCGCTGGGTCGGTGTCGGCGACACGCTCGGACCTCCGGACGGTGGCACGGGAGACTTCCCGACTCCTGGCAGCTCGGCGTTGGCCGGTCTGACCGGCGGCGATTTCCAAGAAGGTGCGGTTCGATTGGAAGTGACACCACCAGCGTTTGGTGCACGCAAAGAGTTGGCTCGAATTCGAAATACCAAACTGCGAATCGTTCGTGAGCGATCGAAGTTGCAAGAAGACGAACGATTGCTCGTGAGCAACCTATCCGACGCGGTTCGCAAAGCTCGTTCGCACTACCAGCTGACGCACACCAATGCCCAGCAGTGGCAAGCGTTCGAGACCGAAGTGGAAACTCGTTTGGCCGAATACGATGCCGGGACGCGAGACATCAACGTGGTCCTGCAAAGTCAACAACGCAAGGCTCAAGCCGAGATCAGCTACTACCGTGCACTGGCCGAGTACAGCAAATCGCTGAGCTACGTCGACTACTTAAAAGGAACGTTGCTGGCTAACAGCGGCATCACCTTGCGAGAAGGACCCTGGAACAAGAAGGCCTACTGGGACGCACTGGAACGTGCTCGCGAACGAAGTGCGGGTAAGAAGTTGCAGTACGGTGTGACTCGCCCCGGTGTGGTTCGCCAAGGACCGGTTCGCAATGCGGATGCGGCTTCGGAAATCATCGGCAGCGGAACGACCACCCACGGTCAGACCTTGCCACCGACCGAATTGGACAGCAACGGACAAGTGATCTTTGGCGACGCCAACGGTGGAATCTGGCCAGCCGACATGGGTGTGACTCGAGACGCGATCCGGATTGAAGACCAGCCGTTGACGGAGATGGGCAACAGCACGCAAGAGTTGTTGCAAGCACCGCAGTCGATGGAACGATTGTCACCACCCGTGACCGTGCCCACCCCGGCACCGTCGATTGAATCGGCTCAGCCACTGTCGGCTCCCGCGAACGCCTCGCCCAACAGCGGAGCTTCGTGGGGCACTTCCCGACATGTCCAGCCCGCCGCCTACTCGGCACCGGCTCGCGTCTCGGTGTCGCCATCGACGGCCGAGCCTGCGGAGTACGCACCTCAACCCGTGCGACGGAAACCACTTCCTCGCTGAATCACCCGATCATGAACCGCGTCTGAGTCCCAACCACGGGCCGGACGCAAACGGTTCTCACCATCTTCCGTAGGGGCGGAGGCCTGGGTGGTTGTCGTCCGACACACGCGCGTTGGATCCACGACCCACCCCCACGACTAGCTCGACCGGTCTGCACGCAGGCCCGTCGGGCTTTTCGTCGTTGAGGGCTAGCATTGCGGGCAAGCGTTTGTAGAACCAAGCGTTTCCGAATGCGGAAGCGTTCCCTCGCCCCACAAGTATCTCCATCCCCACGCAACAGCCATGATTCGCACGCGATTTGCCCCCAGCCCGACCGGATACTTGCACATCGGAGGCGTCCGCACCGCTTTATTCAATTGGTTGTTGGCCAAACAATCCGGCGGCCAATTCATTCTGCGAATCGACGACACCGACGCGGGACGGAATGTCGAGGCGGCGCTCAAACCCATCTTGGACGGTTTCCGTTGGCTGGGCATGGACTGGGACGAAGGCCCTGATGTTGGCGGACCCCACGGACCGTATTTCCAATCCGAACGAGGCGACTTGTATCGCGCGGCGGCGGAGAAGTTGCTCGCGGACGGGCATGCTTATCGAGATTTCGCCAAGCCGGAGGAACTGCAAACGCTTCGTGAGGAAGCCCAAAAGGCCGGCGAGGCATTTGTCTATGACCGTCGCTGGATGGCGGAAGACGACGCGGCGGCCGCCAAGTTCGAAGCGGAAGGTCGCCAGGGCGTGGTGCGTTTGAAAATGCCTCGCGAAGGTCAGTGTGTGATCCAAGATTTGATCCGCGGCGAAGTCGTCGTGGAATGGGCGTCCGAGCAAGACCATGTGATCGCGCGTGCCGACGGCAGCCCGCTGTATCACTTGGCCAGCGTCGTTGATGACCATGAGTTGAAGATCACTCACGTTGTACGCGCGGCGGAACACTTGCCCAACACGGCTCGCCAAGTCTTCATCGCTCAGTCGCTCGGCTACGAGTTGCCAACCTACGCTCACTTGCCCTACGTCGCCGAGCCCGGTGGATCAGCCAAGCTCAGCAAACGCAAACTTGATAAGTACAAGAAGAACCGTGACTTTGCATTGTTGTTGGAACGAGGCGAACAAATCGCGAATCGTTGTGGCATTCAAACCGAAGCGGACACATTTAATCCCGTCTTGGTCGATTTCTATCGCGAGATCGGTTTCTTGCCCGATGCGTTGCTGAACTACCTGCTGTTGCTCGGGTGGTCGTTGGACGGAGAGACGGAGAAGTTCACGATCGAGGAGATGATCGAAAAGTTCACTTTGGCACGAGTCAACAAGGCTCCGGCTTCGTTTGATCCGGCCAAGTTGCAATCGTTCCAAGGCGACGCTTTCGCGGCTCTGCCGGCTGACAAACGAACCGAACTGGTTCAACCGTTTGCCGCGGCGGCGGGGTTTGTGTCGGGTGATGATTCCGGTGAACTGTTGACGGCCGTGGTCGAGGCGGCTGGCGATCGTTTGAAGATGGCGGGTGACATCATCGACTTTGATTACTGCTTCGTCGACGACTATGCCGTGGATGAGAAGGCGTACGAAAAGCGTTTGGTGAAAGCTGATGGTGCCAAAGAGTTGTTGGCAAAGCTAAACGAAAGCTTGAAGTCGGCCGATGCCTTTGACGCGGCTTCGGTCGAGACGACGGTGAAGTCCTTCTGCGAAGCGGAAGGCATCAAGATCGGTCAGATCATTCACGCATTGCGTGTCGCGACGACGGGTGTTGCCAGCGGTTTCAGCATGTTTGACACGCTCGCGATTCTTGGTCAAGAAAAGGTCACCACCCGAATCGACCGAACCGTCGCCGGTTTGTGAGTTCAAAGCCGTCGCAGCAACCGTAGCACGGCGGTCCCCCGCCGTGAGAGTTTGTGATCTCGGTGGGGGACCACCGAGCGACAGGTTGTTGCGTTGATTGTCAGGTGGGACCATGACCTACGCGCGGTACTGTAGCACGGCGGTCCCCCGCCGTGAGTGATTGCATTCTCGGTGGGGGACCACCGAGCGACAGGTTGTTGCGTTGATTGTCAGGCGCGGCCATGACCTACGCGTGGGACCGTAGCACGGCGGTCCTCCGCCGTGAGTGATTGTGATCTCAGTGGGGGACCACCGAGCGACGGATTTAGCTTTGGCAAAGCGAGAACACTTCTACTCCGTCATTTGAACTTCGACCACGTTTCCGTTTTGTCGAATGGGAAAAACCGACTGCAGCGGTTGTTGGTTGATGGTTTGTTTGCCGGTCGCCAGTTCGTACTGCCAACCATGCCACGGACACGTCACGCAACCATCGGCGACGTGGCCTTCCGCGATGGGGCCGCCTTGGTGAGCGCAGATCCCATCCATCGCGTACCAGTGCCCGCCCTCGAAGATCACCGCGAGGATCCGGTTGCCGACCAAGACTTCCTTGGCGAATGTTTCTGATTCTGGGGCGGAAGTCAGTCGTTCGGCCAGACCCGGATCGACTTCGTTGAGATCCAACGCCGCGAGCCATGGCAAATTGGGGTCAGCTTCGCGGTTACCGCTCGTGGGGGCCAATTCGTTGGGGTAGAGGGCTCGTTCGGGAGCGTCTTCGCGCGAATCGGAATTCGAATCGTTCATGAGATCGTTTTGGCGGAGGGAGAAGCATCCATCAGTGTGTCGTTTACCGTTCTTCGTCGCGACCCCGGGGGGACACGGTGATCGACTCACCGTTACAATTCGGTCGTCCCTGTGCTCACCCAACCTCCAATGACACGATCGGATGAATTTCGCAATGCAAACACAACGAGAAATGGCGGTGGAACCCGCCCGCTTTGAAAACAAGGTTCTCAGTTGTTGGCTGGGCGCTTTGCTCGTGACACTCGGTTTCCATCTCAACCTCTGTTCTGCCGACGACACGGCAAAAAAGGATTCGTCCGTGCCTCTTAAACTCCATGAAGTCGAAGGGATCAGCGAATACGTGCTGCCCAACGGCGTGAAGGTCCTGCTGTTCCCCGACGAAAGCAAAGAAGTCGTCACGGTCAACATGACGGTGTTCGTCGGGTCGCGGCATGAAGGTTACGGCGAGGCCGGCATGGCTCACTTGTTGGAGCACATGTTGTTCAAAGGAACGCCGACGCATCCAGAAGTGCCCAAGGTGCTGCAAGATCGTGGTGCGAGGTTCAACGGCACGACTTGGATGGACCGCACGAACTACTACGAAACGTTGCCCGCCAGCGAAGACAATCTCGAGTTCGCACTGAACCTCGAGGCCGATCGCTTGCTCAACAGCAACGTCAAAGGCGAAGACCTGGAAAGCGAAATGACGGTCGTTCGCAATGAGTTCGAACGCGGTGAGAACTCACCGATGCGAGTCTTGATGCAACGCATCGAATCCGCCGCGTTTGATTGGCACAACTACGGAAAATCGACCATCGGTAACCGCAGCGACATCGAACGGGTGCCAGTCGTCAAGCTGCGCCAGTTTTATCGCAAGTATTACCGCCCCGACAACGTGATGGTGATCATCGCGGGTAACTTCGAAGTCGATCATGCCTTGGCGTCGGCGAACAAAGCGTTTGGAAGTCTGCCGGTGCCCGAGACTCCGATTGATGAAACCTACACCGTCGAGCCACCCAAAGACGGTGAGCGAACGGTCGTCCTGCGGCGTGTTGGTGAAGTGCAAGTGGTCGGTGCGGCCTACCATATCCCCGCCGGCAGTCACCCCGATTTCGCGGCGGTGAAAGCTTTGGCAAACATCCTGGGAGACGAACCCAGCGGCCGACTTTATAAAGGCATGGTCGAAACGGAAATCGCCAGTGGCGTCTTCACAATGGCATCTGGATTCCGCGAGCCGGGACTGATGATGACCATGGCCAATGTTCCTGACGATCAATCGATTGAGCAGGCTCGTGCCAAATTGATCGAACTGATGGAAAACGATTGGGAGCAAAACCCAATCACGGAACAAGAGGTCGAGCGGGCCAAACAGCAGATGTTGAAAGCTCGCGAGTTAGAGTCCGCCAACACGGACAAAATCGCCGTGGCACTCAGCGATTGGGCGGCTCAAGGTGATTGGCGTTTGTACTTCTTGTATCGCGACGCGGTGGAAGCCTTGACGGTCGAGCAAGTTCAGTCCGTTGCGGATCGTTACTTGCAACGCAACAACCGCACCGTTGGTTTGTTCATTCCGTCGGAAGAATCCGAACGTATCAGCGTTCCTGAATCTCCCGACCTGACCGCCTTGCTGAAAGACTACAAAGGTCGCGAAGCGGTGGCCGCCGGGGAACGGTTTGATCCGGACCCAATCGCCATTGAAGAGCGTGTTCAACGAGGCAACTTGGTTGGCGGAATCGATTACGCCGTGCTGCCCAAGAAGACTCGCGGTGGATCGGTCTCGGTGTTGATGGCGTTGCGTTTCGGTTCGCCTGATTCGATCAAGGACAAGCTTGGCGCGGTGGAGTTGCTCGGGCTCATGATGGCTCGCGGCACCGAAGATCTGGATTACCAACAACTGCAAGACGAATGGACGCGTTTGCGTGCGGAGGTGCAGATCTACACCGTGAAGGGTGTGTTGCAGGTCCAGGTGCAAACAAAAGAAGAGTTCTTGCCCGAGGTGATTGAGTTGCTGGGCAAAATCTTCAAGTCACCGCGATTCGAAGCTTCTGAATTGGAGGTGATGCGTCGTCAGGTGATCACCAGTTTGGAAGGCAGCAAAACGGAGCCCAACGCGCTCGCCCCACGACGTGTGCAGCGCATGTTGTCGCCCTACGACAAAGACGATGTGCGTTATGTCATGACGATCGAAGAAGAGATCGCGATGTACGAGGAAACCACGCTCGAACAAATTCGCGAATTGCATGCGAACTACTTGGGCAACCAAGCGGGCCAACTCGCGGTCGTTGGGAACTTTGAAGTGGATTCCACGCTCGATCAATTCCGCGCCATCCTTGATGGTTGGGAAGCGAAGCAACCGTTTGAACGCATCGTCTCGCCAGCCCACCCTGAAATTCCAGGTGCGTTGGTCACGATCGAAACTCCCGACAAGTCCAACGCTCTGTTGTACAGCGGCCAGCAATACGAGTTGGCCGATTCCAACGCGGAATATGCTTCGCTGGTGCTGGGCAATTTCATTCTCGGCGGCGGATCGCTAAGCAGTCGTTTGGCCAATCGTGTGCGTCAGCAAGAAGGTTTGTCCTACGGCGTCCGTAGCGGAGTGACTGCCGCCAACTTTGCTGAAGACGAAAAGGTGAGCTTCACCCTGTATGCAATCACGAACCCCGCCAACAAAGACAAACTAATTCGCGTCATTCGCGAAGAGGTCAATCGCGTGTTGGACGAGGGCGTGACCACGGAGGAACTCGAGCAGGCAAAAGGTGCTTATCTGCAAGCCGAACGCATTGGTCGAACGGGGGATTCCAAGTTGGCCAGCATGTTGGTCAAAAGCGTCATGAACGATCGCACGTTGGAGTTCGTCTCGCAATACGAAGCCCAGATCCAGGCTGCCACGGTGGAATCCGTGAATGCGGCTCTAAGAAAATATGTGGATCTCGATGGGCTGGTGATGGCCGTCGCGGGTGACTTTGCGGCGGTTGAACAGCCAGCAGAGTGAATTCCCCTCGAATGAGTTTGTGATCGATTCACAAAAAATCAACGAAGCCGGATTGGGCGGGTGCCAGGTCCGGCTATTGTCGTTTACACTCGGCACCAACATTGATCTTTTTCATCCGAGTGTTTCGTCCTTGTCCAGGGTACCGATAGGCCGCCAGCGCGCTGTTTAGCCGCCGGCGTGCCCCGTTCGCCGAACATGTTTCGGTTGAAAGAGGATCCCTCCCGATGAGGTTCGTTTTTGCCTGCGTTGTCGAGCGTGCATCATGACAACTTCATCCACCAACGATCCTGTGGGAACTCCCTCCGCCCCGGCGGACTGTCTGCAAACACCGTTGGATGCCTGGCATCGCCAAGCGGGAGCCAAGATGGTTCCCTTTGCCGGCTACTCGATGCCGATTCAATACGAAGGCATCGTCGCGGAACACCAAGCTTGTCGCACGAAAGCGGCCCTGTTCGATGTGTCGCACATGGGACGTTTGCGGTTTGATGGCGACCACGCGGCCGAATTTCTCGATCATGTTTTGACACGCCGTGTGACCGACATGGCTCCTGGCCAAGTTCGTTACGGCATGGTTTGCAATGCCGACGGCGGAATCCTGGACGATGTGCTGGTATCGTTCCTGCAAACTCCGTCAGAGCGACGATTTCATCTGCTGGTCGTCAACGCGTCGAACCGCGAAAAGATTTTGAAGTGGTTTGAGCCGCACTTGGCGGACTTCCCCACGGTGACGATGTCGGACCGGACGGAGTTGACGGCGATGATCGCCATCCAAGGTCCCAAAGCGGTGGAGATCTGCAAACGATTGTTCACCATCGATCCTTCGCGACTGAAGAACTACTCGGCGTTGGTCACGGACCAGTTTTCCAAGCCGGTCATTGTCAGCCGAACAGGTTACACCGGCGAAGACGGTTTGGAGTTGATCGTCCGCGCCGAAGAAGCCCCACGCATTTGGGAAAACGTTTTGCTCGCCGGTCGTGAAGTCGGCTTTGTGCCCGCAGGTTTGGGAGCCCGTGACACGCTTCGTATGGAAGCCGGCATGCCGCTCTACGGTCACGAGTTGGATGAAACCATTGACCCCATCACGGCCGGTTTGAAATTCGGATGCAATTTAAAAGATCGCCACTTCATTGGTGAAGAAGCGTTGCGAATGATTGCCGAGCAGGGCCCCACGCGACGTCGCATTGGATTGTTGCCACAGGGAAAACGTCCCGCACGCGAAGGTTGCCCCGTTTTGAACGCCGATGGCGAAACCATTGGTCAGGTCACCAGTGGTGGTCCCTCGCCGACGTTGGGCGTGCCGATTGCAATGGCCATCGTCGATGCAAAACACGCCGAAGACGTGACATTTCAAATCGACATTCGCGGCAAGACCGTGGAAGCGTTGCCCACCAAATTGCCGTTCTACAAACGACCTGCTGTCGCGAAGTAACGATCGGCAGAGCCGGTGCCGTGTGTCGGCGATTGGTCCGACGCAACTCGTTTTTGATCCAGACATCCACCCGTTTTTATACCTGTTATTTGTTCGTGAGGAGCCCCGATGGCACGAGACCCTTCGACCCTGCGTTATGCCGAGACCCATGAGTGGGTTGATGTTCAAGAAGATGGCGGCGACAAGATCGCAACGATTGGTATCTCCGCGTTTGCCGTCGAGCAACTCAATGACCTGGTCTACATGGACTTGCCCGAAGTCGGTCGCCAATTGGAAATCGGCGAAGAGTTCGGTGAAGTCGAATCCGTGAAAGCGGTCAGTCCGTTGTACAGTCCCGTCGCGGGCGAAGTGGTCGAGGTGCATTCGGATCTTCCCGACAACCTGGACAACTTGAACGAAGACGCGTTCGACTTTGGATGGATTCTGAAAGTGAAATTGTCAGCCGATTTGCCTGAATCGCTGATGGACTATGCCGCTTATCAAAAACAGTGTTCCGAAGCAGGTTGAACGAATGAGTTATCTCTTTCACACCGAAGATGATCGCCGGGAAATGTTGAAGTCCATCGGTGCGGAAAGCATCGATGAAATCATCAACGCTCAGGTCCCTGAAGAAGTTCGTTTGAAACGAGCCCTGGACCTGCCGCCGGCTTGCGATGAATTGACGCTCACCGCCGAGATGACGCGGTTGGCGACTCGCAACGCTTCCGCGGATTCGCACGTGTGCTTTCTTGGCGGCGGTGCCTACGACCACTTCATTCCCGCCGCGGTTGATGAAATCGCTTCGCGGGGTGAGTACTACACGTCGTACACACCGTACCAAGCCGAGGTGAGCCAAGGCAATCTTCAGGTGATGTTTGAGTACGAAACCTTGGTCACGCAGTTGACCGGTTTGGGAGTCAGCAACGCCAGCTTGTACGACGGTGGTTCGGCCGCCACGGAAGCGGTGTTGATGTCACTGGCCATGCAAAAAGGTCGCAAGAAGGTCATCACGTCCGATTTGGTTCACCCGCAGTATCGCGACATTTTGGTCGCTTACTTGGAGAACATCGACGCCGAGTTGGTGGTTGTGCCTTCGGATGAAAACGGCCATTCCAAGCCAATCATGGATGCGGTGGATGACCAAACGGCTTGCGTGCTGATCCAGCATCCAAACTTCGTCGGCGAACTGGAATCGGTCGCGGAGATCGCTGCGGCGGCAAAGCAGGCCGGCGCACTGACCATTCAGGTCTTTGATCCTGTCAGTCTCGGACGTTTGAAACGTCCCGGTGATATGGGTGTCGACATTGCGATCGCCGAAGGGCAAAGCCTGGGCAATCCGCTTGCCTATGGCGGGCCATACCTGGGCATCATGGCATGTCGCGAAGAATTGGTTCGACGTCTGCCCGGCCGCATTGCGGGACAAACCACCGACCGACGTGGAAAACGTTGCTGGGTGCTGACATTGCAAACTCGCGAGCAGCACATTCGTCGCGAGAAAGCGACCAGCAATATCTGCAGCAATCAAACCTTGTTGGCTTTGCGGGCAACGGTTCATCTGTCGTTGATGGGGCCGAAGGGACTGCAAGAAACGGCGGACCACTGCATCGCCAAGACGGCTTACGCGAAAGAAGTCTTGGCTCAATCGGATCGATTCGAAATCGTCGGCGACGGACCTTCGTTGAAAGAATTCGTGGTTCGCGATCAAGCAGCGGATGTTGCCGGTTTGCTCGCCCATGCTCGGGCTCATGGAGTCCTCGCCGGAATCGATTTGAATCCGATGTGTCCCGGTGGCAGCGAAGCTTCCCAAGCATCGATTGCATTGCCATCGCGCTACGAGAATTGTTTCCTCGTCGCGGTGACTGAAAAACGTTCTCGTGCGGAAATCGATCGTTGGGGCAAAGTCCTCTGCGAAGCTCCCGCGATGGCCACGGTTTGATTCAACGACGCTCTTTCTATTCAGTACGCGATCATGCGAAACCAACAAGCAACTCAACTTCTGTTTGAACTCAGCCGCGAAGGTCGTCGGGCTCATCGGCTCGGTGATTTGGACGTGCCGGCCGTGGATGCCAGTGACCTGTTCGACTCATCTGACTTGGCCGAGTCCGCACCGCCTTTGCCCGAATTGGCAGAAGGTGATGTGATCCGTCACTTCGTCGGATTGTCGACGTTGAACATGAGCGTCGACACGCACTTTTATCCATTGGGTTCGTGCACGATGAAGTACAACCCGAAACGCAACGAACGCATCGCGTCGTTGCCCGGGTTCTTGAATGTGCATCCAATGCAGGACGAGTCCGGGCTGCAGGGTTTGCTGCAGCTGTTGTATGAACTGCAAGGCATGTTCGCGGAGATCAGCGGTTTGCCCGGTGTTTCGATGCAACCAGCGGCGGGAGCACATGGCGAGTTGACCGCGTTGTTCGTCGCGGCGGCTTATTTCCGCGAGCAAGGTAGCGATCGAAACGTGGTTTTGACGGCTGACTCGGCTCACGGAACCAACCCAGCTAGCGCTCAAATGGCCGGTTTCAAGACCAAGACGGTGAAGAGCAACTCTGATGGTTTGGTCGATCTCGAAGACTTGAAAGCGAAGCTGGATGACAAGACCGCTGTTTTCATGTTGACCAACCCAAACACGTTGGGATTGTTTGATCGTCAGATCGCAGAGATCAATCGTTTGGTCCACGAAGCCGGAGCGTTGATCTATCTGGATGGCGCGAACATGAATGCGATTTTGGGCATCACCCGACCCGGTGACTTCGGTGCGGATTTGATGCACTACAACCCGCACAAGACTTTCTCAGGACCTCATGGCGGTGGCGGTCCTGGCGCGGGACCCATTTGCGTTCGCGATTTTCTGACCAAGTACCTGCCCGGTCCAATCGTTACGCGTACTGAGAACGATAGCGCGAGCGGCGACGAAGATCGGTACACGTATCATCTGACCCGGCCATCGGAGGACTCCATCGGTCGTGTTCGAAGCTTCTTCGGCAACGTCGGTGTTTTGGTTCGTGCTTATATCTATCTGCGGACCTATGGCGGTGACGGACTTCGCCACGTCAGCGAAGACGCGGTGTTGGGTGCGAACTATTTGCTCAGCAAAGTGAAGCACTTCCTGGATGTGCCGCATGGTGATCGCTGCATGCACGAGTTTGTGGCATCGGCAACTCGGTTGAAGAAAGAGAAGAAACTGTCGGCGATGGACATCGCCAAGCGAATTCTTGATTACGGTTTCCATGCACCGACGGTGTATTTCCCGTTGGTCGTCGATGAAGCCGTCATGGTGGAACCGACGGAGACCGAGAGCAAACAAACGTTGGATGCCTTTGTCGAGGCTCTGTTCCGAATCACGGAAGAAGGCGAAGAGTTGATCCACGAAGCTCCCCACTCGACTCGCATCAGCCGTCCTGACGATGTCACGGCAGCACGCCGTCCAATTCTGAAGTGGTCGGATGCGGCGGGTGAGTCCGCTTCGTGAGCGAAGGCGGGTTGATGGGCGGCGAATCCAACGCTGGGCGTTTGCGAGTCGGGCGGTTGATTGAGTGGCAGCATCATGGTGCCGCAGAAAACATGGCGACGGACGAGGCGTTGCTGCAGAGTGTGGCTGCGGGGGCACCGCCGACGCTTCGTTACTATGGCTGGAGTCGTCCGACGCTGTCACTTGGTTACTTTCAGTCCTTGAGCGAAGCGGAAGCCTGGGCGGCGACGAACCAAGTCACGCTTGGCGAGTCGGGCAACGTGGATCTCGTTCGTCGATCGACCGGAGGTGGTGCGATCTTGCATCACCAAGAACTGACCTTGTCGCTGACCTTGCCGGAAAACACCGCTGACACGGGAGCTCGCGAAGCGACGTACCGCGCGGTGCACACGGCCATCGCAGAGGAGCTGCATGTGATGGGAGTGGTGGCCAAACCCTATCGGACATTGGGCCGGAATCAGGTGTCGCGGTCGATCGATGACACGCCAGCGGAATCCAAGCGAAGACCGAGCGAACCGTTTTTGTGTTTTCAACGCCGGACGGATGAAGATCTAATCGTCAGCGGCTACAAGGTCCTGGGAAGTGCGCAGCGTCGGACCAAGGGTGCGTTGTTGCAGCACGGCAGTTTGCTATGGAGCGTGACGCCGCACGCCAATGTGTTGCCTGGATTGCAGGAGTTGTCCGGTCGAACGTTGTCGATGTCTCGCCTGATCAGTGGCTTGGCTGAACGACTTTCCAGTGTCTTGCAACTGGAATGGAAGCCAGGCGAACTGGATCGATCCGAAAAGGAGGCCGCTGATCAAATCGCCTCGCAGAAGTACGGCAACCAAGCTTGGACGGCAAAACGCTAGTTGTCGTTACTGCGTTGGATCAATGGTGGCTGATTAAAGATGTTGGCTGGTTCGAGATGTTGGCTTGGAGAGAACAGCATCTGATCGTCTGGGGGCATGCGAAAAGTTTGCGGTGGGTGGCGTCCCACGGCGATGGTTCGGGCCGCTAAACTGCGTGGAATCCCCCATCTGTTCCGAGAAGCAAGAGCGACCCATGGCGATTCAATTCAATTGTTCTTCGTGCAACGCGGTGTTGCGAGTCAGTGATGAGTCGGCGGGAAAGTCCGCTCGTTGTCCAACTTGTCAAAGCGTTCAGCCGATCCCCGCGGCTTCAACACCCATCACGCCGGCACCGGCGAGCGGGGAAGACCCATTTGGTGCTTTCAAGTCGGATTTCAATGATCCGGCGGCGGCTCCTTCGTCTAATCCGTACGCATCGCCGGTTTCAGGGGGCACAGCTCCCGCAGTCGCTTCAGGGGGCTATCAGCCGACGGCGGCTGATTTCGGCGAGGTGTTCTCGCATTCTTGGCAAGCTTTCAAACCCAACGTTTGGATTTTGGTCGGTGCGACTGTGATCGTGTTTGGGCTTTCGTTCGCCTTCAGTTTTGTCGGCGGAATCATCAATGCGGTGGCGGAGCAAAATAATCAAACCGAACTGTTTTTGGTTTCTGGTCTGATCAGTTTGTTGAGCAACTTGGTCAACATCTTTGTCGGAATCGGAATGGCGAGAATCTGTCTCGCTGCGGCTCGCTTCCAACCGACAAGCATTGGCATGCTGTTTGGCGGCGGGGATGTTTTCTTGCCCGTGCTTGGAGCCAGCATTCTGTTCGGGATCGGATTGGTGTTTGGCTTCTTGCTTCTGATCATCCCCGGACTGATTTTCTTGCTGTTGATGTGGCCCTATTACTACTTTGTCGTCGACCGTCAGTGTGGTGCCATTGAGTCGTTTTCGCGCGCGTTCGCCGTTGGCAAGCTGAATTGGTTGACGTCCATCGTGTTGGCGGTTGCGGCGATGGTCATCTCTCTGGCCGGCCTTCTGGCTCTCGGGATTGGATTGCTCTTCACAGGGCCGTTCATTGGTGTGTTGGCCGCAACCACCTACCTCATGATGAAGGGGGAACGTCCAATGCAGCCTGGAATGGGACAGCCAGGAGTGGGCCAGCCCGCGTTTTAGAGCTGATTTTTAATCGTCCACCACGGAGCTTCGCGAGTCTCCATTGCCGCGAAGTTCCAGCGGATTGATTCCGGCACCGATGACGGGTGCTGTTTGGATCGCTTGATGAACGAACTGCCGCGCGTGCACGATGGCATCCAGCAACGATCGCCCCAGCGACAAGTTCGCGGTGATGGCAGCCGATAGCACGCACCCGCTTCCATGAGTTCGATCGGTTTGCAATCGCGGCGATCGGAACAGCTCGACTTGATCCGCCGTGGCCAAGCAGTCCACGGATTCGTTCGCGAGATGTGCTTTGACCAGAACAGCACCGCGGGTCAGCGATTGAAGCGTTTGAGAGGCTCGGATCAGCTCGTCTTCATTTCGAATTCGACAGTCCAGTAACCGTTCCGCTTCCAATGAATTCGGAGTGACCAACGTCGCCAAAGGAAGCAGTCGTTTGGTCAATTGAGAGACCGCATCGTCATCAATGATGGCGTGCCCGTGTTTGCTGATCATCACGGGGTCGATGACGATTGGGCAAGTCACATCGGACAGGCAATCAGCAATGAGATCGATCATCTCAGCGGTGCCCAAGGCTCCTGTTTTGATCGCAGAGACCTTTAGGTCGCTGGTAACACTTCGCCATTGGGACAACACAAAGCTTGGCGGGATCGGATGAATCCCCTGCACACCTTGTGTGTTTTGCGCGGTGAGCAATGTCACCACACTGCAACCGTAGACGCCTTGGTTGTGGAATGTTTTCAGGTCAGCTTGCAGACCCGCGCCGCCGGAAGGATCGGAACCGGCGATGGTCAATGCGATGGGTGGAGATTTCGGCATGATGGCAATCGATGTTGAGCGGGCAAGCGCCACTCGATCGGCCGACTGGCATTAATGATTGGCGTATTGCAAACGAGGGTCATCGAGACCCAGACGTTTCATCTTTTTATAGAGCGTCGTGCGATTGATTTCGAGTTCATCGGCTGTGGCTGCTCGATTCCAATTGTGCCGACGCAGCGAATGAAGAATGATTTCGCGTTCAGGACCTTCGAGTGCTTCTCGCAGGCTGCATCCATCCAAGCTTGTCGGATTGAACGACGAAGTGCCATGGGACGCGGTCACGCCGGGCGAGTTGCCGACGCTGCCAATCGAAGCATGTTGGTTGGCCGACGTGCCCAAGACATCCGGCGGCAGGTCGTCTTTGCTGAGCACTCGGTCGGTGGCGAGCAGGACGGCGCGTTCAACCACGTTTTCAAGTTGCCGAACGTTGCCGGGCCAACCGTAGGATTGCAAGCACTTCATCGCTTCGCGGTCGAAGCCTTCCACTTCGCGTCCCGCGGTTTCGGCGGCTTCACGAAGGAAATGATCGACGAGAAGCGGAATGTCGCCCGGACGTTCGCGAAGGGCTGGCAAGACGATGTTGACCACGTTGATGCGGTAGAAGAGGTCTTGCCGGAAAGTACCTTCCGCGACGGCTTTATCCAAGTTTTCGTTGGTGGCGAGGATCACACGTGTGTCCACCGTCCGTGTGTCCATTCCACCCAAAGGTTCAAATTGGAATTCTTGCAGGACTCGTAGCAACTTGACTTGCATGGCCGGCGTTGCGGTGGCGATTTCATCCAGGAACAGCGTTCCGCCATCGGCCAGCTCAAATTTTCCCCGACGGTCCGAGTTGGCTCCGGTGTAAGCACCCGCGACGTGCCCGAACAGTTCGCTTTCGAGCAATGTATCGGGCAACGCACCACAAGCCACTTCGATGAAGGGGCCCGTGCGACGCTGGCAACGATTGTGGATCGCTCGGGCGATCATGCTTTTGCCCGTGCCGTTTTCTCCGGTGATCAAGATGGAGGCTTTGGCATCGGCCACGCTGTCGATCACATCAAAGATCTTCAGCATTCGATAGTCGTGGCTGAGGATGTTTTCTAAGCCACTGCGTTGATCGAGTTGTCGACGAAGCGTTTCATTTTCGGATTCGATCTTCTGCTGATTCATCGCGCGGTCGATGGCGAGCAACAACTCATCATCGATCACTGGTTTGGTCAGCACGTCCATCGCCCCCGCGCGGATCGCTTCCACGGCGGTATTGGGTGTCGCGTAGCCGGTCATCACCAAAACAGGCGTGGTGGGATAATGGCGTTTGATGTCCGCCACCAAAGTCATTCCATCATCGGGACCGAGACGCAGGTCCGTGATCACCAGCACAAAGCTGTGTTTCTTGAGTTGCTGGCGAGCATGATCGACGGTGGCTGCCAAGTGGATTTCAAAACCTTCGTCTGCAAGCCATTCACCTAGCGAGGTGGCCAAGTGTTGATCGTCGTCGACGAGAAGGATGGAAGCAGCGGGCGTCATGTCGCGAATCCGAAGCAAGGTGTTTCAAAAGGACTACTCCTTTTCCTAGGTCACGTTTGACGATGAGGCAAAAAAGAACACTTGTTGCTTTCGGGACGCATGACCGCCTGAGGCGTTGCGTCAAGGTCAGGGAGCGGTGAAATAACCAGCCAATGGACTGCGTTTCAGCGAGCCTTCGCCGGTACGACGATTGACTTTGCCGCTGAAGAGACTGAGCGAAGGCGTGGAGCCATCGTTAGAAGCGGTGCCGGTTGTTTCGGTTGTATCGACAACACGGCTGGATTCGTTGCTTGCCGGCAACATCTTGCGAACGCGATTGGACGCTTCTGTTGCACGAGTCTTGGTGGCAGGTTTGCGAGCTTTCTCGGGACGGTACGAAGCTTCCATTTCAGCAGTGGTCTGCAGTAAAGCTTGGCTAGCGTCTGCGTCCTGGTCGTCTTCCAGATCGAGGTCGATGATCATTTCCGTTTCTTTGGGTTCCAATTCCCCTCGGAGGACTCGAACGTCACGAGGAGCCGAGATGCCCAGTCGAACTTGGTTGTTGCGGACTTTGATGACCGTGATCTTGACGTTGTCACCGATCAGGATTTGTTCGTCGAGTTTGCGAGTCAGAACCAACATGGCAGTTTCCTTTGCCCTAGAGATGAGTCGTTTGGAGTGGCAGGCTCTTTGGCCCCCGGTTGTGATTGGCACTTATTGCAACGCCAGTGCCAAACTTTGATCTGAAAATGCAGGATGGCGTGTAAGTGAAGATGCTGCAGTGGTTTGCGTCTTTTTGACCTGTTTGCGGATGTCTCAGTGGTCGGCAGCAAGGGGAAGCCGTTACAAGGCTGCGTCAAGAATTACAAAACGATCTGGACGCCCCCCGTCCCGGTCGACTATTCCCTGTTCTAGGCACGGTTTCGCTGCCCAAACGGATACGGAATGGATTCGAGATGGTTTCAAAGATAGCCCGGAATGGTCGACCGCCGATGACTCGTCGGATGTCGCGTTCGGCTGCGCACCGAACAACCGTGTCGGAACGTGAAACATTGTCCGTGAAACTGGTGAGCAAATTGGTGGACGTCGTTCGGTCCGAATGGATGCAACGAATCGCGGTCACATGCATGGCGGTGTTGTTGCTGCAGACCGCCAGCGGGGCGATCGCACAAGATTTCCGATTGGCCAACCATCGAGAACCAACCCAAAGTCAAAACTCGACACCCGATTTTGCTCTCACGACCAAGATCTACTATGCCGGTGAGCGGAATCCAAACTCGGTGCACCTGAACATCTTCGATGATGGTGTCATCTACAGCATCCCCCAGACCGATTCGCGATTTTGGACGGTGTTTGACCTGAAGAAATCTCAGGTGGTGCTGCTGGACAAAAAAACGAAAACCCGTTGTTCCGTTTCCATGGATGCGTTGACTCGTCTGGCGGCTCAGGCCGATGCTGAGGTCACCGATCCGAAGCGTCGGGACCGTTTGGGAATGAACGCTCAGGTGAAAGATTTGGGCGGAAACCAGTTCGAGTTGAGCTACCCCGGCGTCAGCTACAAAGTACAAGGCGTTGTGCCACCATCGCCAGCGATGGCTGTTGCGAATGCACAGTTGGTCGATTGGGCTTGTCGATTGAATCTTGCTCGACCTCGTGGGTTACCACCGTTTGGAAGAATGCGGCTGAACGAGGAACTCTGGAAACGATCGTTGATTGGAACTCAGACTTCATTGACGATCGATCGCAATGGGATGGATGGGGAACCGGTGATGAAGGCGGTGTTGAACATCGAATCATCTTGGTCGCAAGGGCTCGATGACACTTCCCAGCGTTTGGTGGATCAGGCCGCCAGTTACAGCGTGATTTACCAGCAAGTGAGCTGGAAGGATTTTGCCGACTGAAGGTTGGTATGATTGGCGGAGCAGTTCACTAACCCAACTTTGTTGGGTGATGTTGGTTGTTCAGTTGGTATTGCGTCGTTTCACATTCTTTTTCTCTCCGATGAAAGTTCCCTCCATCGTGAATCCGGTCATCGGAGTTGGCATCGCCGCCGCATTCAAACTCATGCGGATGACGTTTCGCGTGCGTGTTCGCAACGACCAACGTGAAAGGTTGATGCGTCGAACGGGCAAGTCGCATGCGTTGGCAATCTTGCACGCTCATCAACTCGCTGCATTGTCGCTTTCAGCTCCCAGAGCCGGGGCGATGGTTTCTCGTTCGCGAGACGGCGATTTGCTATTGCCGTTGTTGAGGGCCAGCAACTGCGTGCCGATTCGCGGTAGCAGTGGGGCCGGTCAGAAAGGTGGTGCCACCGCTTTAACCACGCTGATTCGCCACGTCAAAAAAGGACATCCCGGCGTGATCGCGGTCGATGGCCCTCGCGGACCTCGAGGGGCGGTCCAGAAGGGAATCGCGATGTTAGCCATGAAAGCTGACGTCCCCATCATCCCGGTGGTGTTGATTCCAAGACGCCGATGGATTTTCCAGAAAGCCTGGGATCGGATGCAAATTCTGCTGCCTTTCACTTTGGTGGATGCGATGTTCGGCGATCCCATTTTCGCGGGGCCGGATGCTTCCATCGAAGAATTGACTGCCCAGGTGGAAGCAAGCCTGAAGGCCATGGAACTGCAGATGGATCCAGAGGAAGCTCGCAAAGGTGAACAGATGAATCAGGAGCGAGCCGCTCGTCGGAAATCGAAGACTCGGTCCGGCTCGGCGAATCATCAAGAAAAACCAGCCAGTTTCTCCGCCGAAAATGTGGTGAAAGAAGCCGCCTGAGCGAGGTTGGGGAAGCGGCGGGGGGAAGCGAACTGTCCCGCGGGTTGACCGGAATCGCCGGCATGAGAAGGGGGGCGGAGCCCGCAGCCGCCTTGGCGAAACGGGGTGGATGCTTAGAATCTTGGCTGATTCGATCGCACCGCGATTGTCATCGGAATCCCCCTTTTCATCAGGCAGTGTCACCGTGGCTGAGCTCGCTCATCACAATTTGGATATCAAACGCGTCGCGATTTTGTTCGCCGGCGGTCCCGCACCCGCCGCCAACGCGGTCATCAGCACGGCTGCGTTTTCATTCTTGGAGGAAGGGGCTCAGGTTTTCGGGATCAAGCACGGTTACAGCCGATTGGCCGAATACACCGCTGCCGGGCCTTTGCAAGAAGGCACCGACTACATCCGCTTCACGCATGATTCGCTCACGCACGCTCGCAGCAGCCGCGGAATCATGATCGGAACGGCTCGCACCAACCCCGGCAAACACGTCAGCAGCCCGGAACATTTGAAAGACGCTGAATTGGTCGCTCCTTTGCGTCGCGTCTATGAAGGTCTTTGTTCGTTGGAAGTTGATGCACTGATTTCCATCGGTGGCGATGACACCCTCAAGACCGCCAACAAGCTGAAGATGTTCCAGGACAATCTTCCGGGCGACGCTCGCCGGTTCCCCGTGGTTCATTTGCCGAAGACGATCGACAACGACTACTCGGGAATTGATTTCACATTTGGTTTCTTCACCGCGGTCGAGACGCTGGCCGAAGAGATTCGCAATCTGAACTACGACGCGGCGGCTGGTCGTGCGTACTTCCTGTGCGAAGCGATGGGACGCAGTGCCGGTTGGTTGGCATACGGTGCGGCAATCGCCGGCGAAGCCAGCATGGTGCTGAGCGTGGAAGACGTGACCGGCGCTTTGGCCGATGAAGAAGTCATCAATCAAGACACCGGCGAAACGCGAAAGATTATGGCGATGGATCGAGTCATCGATCGCATGGTCGACATGATGCTGGCTCGCGAACGCGAGGGCCGACAGTACGGAACCATCGTGATCGCCGAAGGCATGGCTGAGTATCTGCCATCGAAGTATCTCGAGGGAGTGACCCGTGACGATCACGGCCACATCAATATTTCCTTGGTCAACTTGTCCGCGATCATGTCTCGATTGTTGGCGGAACGTTACAACGAGCGTACCGGGCGAACTCGCAAGGTGAATGGTTTGCAGATGGGTTACGAATCCCGTTGTGCACCACCGCACGCCTACGACGTGATGCTAGGTTCGCAGTTGGGCGTGGGAGCGTACCGTGCGTTGGTCGAGGAAAAGCTCAACGGCGTGATGGTTTCGGTTTCGGGCCAATTCGATCTGCACTTCGTGCCGTTTGAAGAACTGGTGGACCCTCAAACCTTGGTCACCAAAGTCCGCTTCATCGAGCAAAAGTCGGACTTCCACCGATTGGCCCGGTTCTTGGAAACCTGCGTCGACAATTGATCGGCGATTTCTCTTCGCCGTCCAACGAGGCGAAGTATTAGACGATGCTTGGGTGCTTTCCGCTTTTGCGTTGGCACCCGGCACAGAAAAACGTTGACCGTTGAGCCTGAACGATGCGGCGAACCACGCCCGTTTCGCATCGCGGGCAGCTTTGGTGCTCGCGGTCATAAACCCGGTGCATGTTTTGGTATCCGCCGGGATCGTTCAACGCGTTTCGGTAGGTCCCGTCGCTGAGCGTGCTACCTTCGTGGGCGATGGCGTCCTGAAGCACCTCGCCGATTGCGGCGTGGATGCGCTGCCACTGAGGCTGGGTCAATCGATCGCATCGCGTTCGCGGATCGACACCCGCCAAGAATAGGATTTCCGCAGCGTACAGATTGCCGATCCCGGCAACGGCGGCTTGGTCCAACAACGCGACTTTGACGGGGCGGCGTGAGAGACCCAGATTCTGCTTGAGCTGATCGGCGGTGATGTGCAACGCGTCTGCTCCAAGCCGCTCATCGATCTTCACGCGGTATTCACGGTCGTTCATCCAGCGGATGGTGCCCAGACCTCTCCGGTCCCAGACCAAAAGTTCAGCGACGGAGTCGGTCGCGGAGCGTGCCACGCTCGAATTTTTGAACTGGATCCTCAGACGCAGATGGTCCGGATCAGGTGGGTCCGCGAGCAGCACCAAACCGGTCATTCGTGGTTCGATGACCAGTCTCGACGCATCGTCAAAGCACAGCATCACACGTTTTCCGCGTCGCTGGATGTCAGCGACCTGTCGGTCTCGCAAACGTCGTTGAAGCGTTGCGATCTTGGGTTCGATTGTGATCGGGCGGCAGTGGCAGGGAGGCACTTCGACGCGTTCGACGGTCCGACCGATGATTGGTCGGATCCCGCGGCACATCGTTTCGACTTCCGGTAACTCCGGCATTGGGGACTCAGGTGGAGAGGCGTGGCAGGACAGAAGTGTTCCAGGTTACGTATTGGGCCCGGCTTGAGGTCGGTTCGTCTGGCGATGAGAGCCTGAAATCCTGTATGCAACGAGGATGCACGCGACTCACCTTCGATTGCAGCAAGCGGATTCCGCTGAGAATTCCTCGCGACAGGACAGCCTGATCGGTTTGGACGCCGTTCGGGGATGGGCTGCCGTTGCGGTGGTGGTTCTGCATGCCTGTGTGCCATATTCGAATCCAAATATGCCCGGTCTGACCTGGGCGACCACGGACACGCCGCACGCGGGATTGACCGCGTTGATGTGGGCGATCGAGATCGTCATCATGCCGATCTTTCTCGTCATGGCGGGATTCCTGGCGTTCCGAAGTATGGCGTCTCGTGGTCCGTGGAGCACGTTGAAATCACGCACGCGTCGATTGGGATGGCCTTTTTTGTTAGCGGTCGTGTTTCTGATCCCCGTTGATTTTTATGCTTGGATGTTGGGGTGGTTAGCCGATGGCGAGATCACTCCGCGTCAAATGAGGTCGCTCAAATTCGCGGATGGACAAGACCAAAACCTGTGGGGCTTTTCGCATCTTTGGTTCTTGCAGTACCTGATCCTTTACATCGCGGTGCTGGCAGTCGGATGGAAATGGCTGCTGCGGACGGAGCCGACTCGCGCATTGCGTTTCGGGATCCCTGTTCTCTTCGCGATCGGCGTCGCGGTATTGTCATTTCGCCCTGAAGTGGTGTGGGGATTCCAACACGCATTTTTTCCAGTGCCGTCCAAGTGGTTGTACAGCGGCGTCGCGTTTGGCATGGGCGTTTTGATTGCTTACGCGGATGCCGATCTGCGAGGGATCAAGCGGTTTGCGATGCGGGCCTGGTGTCCCAGTCTGATCTTGTGCGGAGCAGCCACCGTCCTAGGAATCTGGGTATTGAATGCACGACCAGTCGTCGACGGGGAAATGCGGTCGCCCTTTCCTGTCCAAGCCGGTGCTTCAGCCAAGTTTTGCTTGGCGTTCTTGACCGTCGCCAGTGCCACCACCGTGTCGTTGTCCTTGGTCGGATTGGCTTGTCAGTTTGTCCGCCGTTTGGGACCGCTGACACAACGGTTGGCCACCGCGTCGTTCGCGATTTACCTCTTGCATCATCCAATTTTGGCGTTGTTTCATGTCGCAGCAAAACATGGTTTTCCTGCAGTTTCGCCGGTCGTGAAGATGTTGGTCGGGACGGTCATCGCTGTCCTGGTCCCTGCCGCGATGCAGTGGTGTTTCAACCAAGTCATGATGCGAAGGCAGGCTCGCGCGGCCGAGAAAGAGAACGTTGCCGGTAATTCCATTCTGACCATGCCGGCGTCGGACTTTGGGGTGTCAGAAGGTCGACGGAAAGCCGGGTAGCGGCACCAGATCGTGAAGGCGGCGATTCACTTCAAGTTCAGGTCAGCTCCGCCACCGCATCCGCCAACCGTTCGTATTGCTCGATCGAGTTGTAGGCTTGAGCGGAAATTCGCAAGCAGACATTCTCTTCGTCGAATCGAAAGATTGGTAGCTCAAGACGATGTTTCGCGCGAAGCGTTTGTCGGATCGCTAGGATCTCTGCGTTGGAGTGGTTCTTCCATGCTGGAATGGGAATGGTTGCGAGGCTTCCCAGCATCGATTCAGGAGCCGGTTCCGCGAGAGCCAGACGGTCCAACAAGAGTCGCCGGGCTTGGACGACCAAATCGTGGTTTCGTTTGATCAGCCCGTCCAACCGGTTGCTCTCTCGTGACGGAAAAAGATTCGCGAGGAAATCAATGGCGGTGGGCAAAGCGATCAGGGGCGATGGGTCAAAGGTCCCCGGCCAATTGAACTGACTTTGGAATGGCGTTGGACCAAAACCCTCTAAGTTTGCCCCGTGGCTGATGATAGATGGCAAGACTTCCGATTGGTGTTCGGCGGCGACGTGGAGAAAGCCGGATACCTTCGGGCCACACCACCATTTGTGATGATTCGCGGTGTAGTAGTCCGCATTGAGTTCCGACAAGTTCAGCGGGAGCATTCCTGGGGCGTGGGCACCATCGACCATGACTCGGGTGCCGTTGGAATGGGCGATGTCAACGAGTTCAGCGATCGGGAAAACGATCCCGGTGGGGCTGGTCACATGATCCAACAACATCCACTTGGTGTTTGGTGTGAGCTGTGTTCGGATTGCGTCGAGGACTTCATCCGGATGTCGAATCGGAAACGGCACCTGAGCGTTCAGCACGCTTGCTCCGGCCGACCTCGCGGCTTCTTGCACCGCGTTGATGCATGCGTTGTAGCCATGGTTGGTGACCAGGATTTGATCGTCAGCTGAAAGAGGAAGTGAGCGTATAACGGCGTTGACACCTTCGGTGGCATTTCGAACGAACGCGATGTCATTAGGAGAGGCATTCACCTCTTTGCCCACGACCTGTCGGACTCGATCCAGCTTCGGCAGCAGAGATCGTTCGGGGGCGAGGAATTCGATCGGATCGTTTTCCAACTGCCTCTGCCAATGATGTTGCTCTTCGAAAACACAGCGAGGCGTCGCGCCGAACGAGCCATGATTCAGAAAGTCGAGGTCCTTGCGAATCAGCCAGGCGTTGGAGTCAGTCAATTTTGATTTCCGATGCGAGAGAGTGAATGCCAAGTGGCAATGATTGAGTTGTTCGTGTTACGCCGATGGTATGCAGGTTGTCCCGTCAACGAGGCTTCAAGGCTTCGGTTATGATGACCTGCAAATGGCATTTTGGTGATCTGCTTTGCGAACGATTGGCTGAGTGAACCGAAAGCGGCGGAGGTGGTGATGCTCGTTCATACAGAACTAAAACCCATCGTGTTGGGTCGACGACTATGGATCAGTTGTTTGATTGTGGTGTTCGTGAGCTTTGTTCAGAAGGCCTGTTTGGCTGACGAGTCGTCACCCGCTGTACATCGCGACTTGGTCTACGCGAAGCTGCCTCAGCGAGAGCTGAAACTCGATTTGGTCGTGCCCCAATCCGAGACCAAACCGCCATTGGTGGTTTGGATCCATGGTGGTGGTTGGCGAAATGGCTCTCGCAAGAATCCACGCTTGGATGCCCTGACTCAGCATGGATTCGCCTTGGCCAGCATCAGCTATCGATTTTCGCAAGAAGCGATTTTTCCGGCTCAGATTCATGACTGCAAAGCTGCGATTCGTTGGTTGCGAGCCAATGCGGACCGCTATGGAGTTGATGCCGACTGGATCGCCGTGGCGGGCAGCTCGGCGGGAGGCCACCTGGCTTTGTTGCTGGGAACTTCCGGTGACGTGGACGAGTTGGAAGGCGAGATTGGTGGCAATCTGCGGCAATCGTCCCGTGTGCAGGCGGTGATCGACTTCTTCGGGCCGTCCGATTTTGTTTTGCGAGGAAAGACGCAACCGGAACGAGCCTACTCGGACCTGTCGGGAAGTTATGCGTTGCTTGGGGGGGCAGAATGACACGGTGCCCGAGCAGATGGAGCGATTGGCGAGTCCGATTTCCTATGTGTCATCCGATGATCCACCGCTGCTGATCTTGCATGGAACCAACGACAAGACAGTGCTCATGGATCAGAGCGAACGGATGGTTCAGGCATACGAGAAAGAGCGTCTCTCCGCCGAATTGATTGAAGTTGCTGGTGCGGGACACGGCGGCGTCCGTTTCTTCCAAGGCAAATTGATGGAGAAAGTGATCGGGTTTTTACTCGAACACCGACCTGAGAGATGAGTTGAAGCGTGCGATGAGTTCATCCTTGGGGGATGAAATCGAAAGTGGTGTTTGCGAGCGGTTGTTGGAACCAAAGGAAAAAAATCGTGATGCGTTGGATTGAAGTGTGGATGGTGTGTCTTGTTGCCTCCAGTTTTCTGCTCACAGAGCAGGACAACGCTTTGCTGGCACAGGAACCCAAGCGTCCCAATGTCGTTTTGGTCATGGCGGATGACATGGGTTATGCGCAGACCAGCTACTACGGGCACTCGTTGCTGCGGACACCTGAGTTGGATCGGCTGGCACGCGGTGGTTTGCGACTGGACCAGTTCTATGCTGCTTCGGCGGTGTGCTCTCCGACACGAGCGAGCGTTCTGACCGGACGGTCTCCGGAGCGAACGGGGGTTCCATCGCATGGTCATGCATTGCGTCTTCAAGAACGCAGCGTTGCTGTTGCAATTCGAGAAGCGGGCTACGTGACAGGGCACTTTGGAAAGTGGCACTTGGATGGGTTGCGAGGCCCCGGTGTGCCTATTTTGGCGTCGGATCGTTTTCACCCAGGACGGTTTGGTTTCGATGTTTGGTTGTCCGTGACAAACTTCTTTGATCGAGATCCGATTTTGAGTCGACGCGGCAAATTCGAGGGATTTCAAGGGGACTCCTCGGAGGTCATCGTTGAAGAAATGCTCGATTTCGCGAAACGTTCGGTGCGTTCCAAGCAACCGTTTTTTGCGGTGGTTTGGTATGGAACTCCTCATTTGCCGTTCCGTGCTTCGCCGGAGGATATTCAGTCTCTCGTCGATGCTGGTGAAGATGCGGATGACAAACTGGCTCGGCAGCAATTGGTCGATCGTTTGGATCAGGCGTCGCTGAACCAGTGCGGCGAGTTGGTGGCAATGGATCGAAGTCTGGGAACGCTGCGGGAAGGTTTGTCGAAGCTGGGGGCGTTGGAGCAAACGCTGATCTGGTTCTGCAGTGACAATGGTGGGCTTGCCCAAGTGAAGCCATCATCGACGGCTCCGCTTCGTGGGCACAAGTCACAACTTTATGAAGGTGGACTCCGCGTGCCTTGCGTTGTTCACTGGCCGGAGGTTGTGCGACCCAATCGCATCAGTCGCTTTCCGGCTTGCACGACCGATATCGCACCCACATTGTTGGATTTGCTGCAGTTGCCGGAGCAGTCATTGCTTTCGCCGACGGATGGAATCAGCCTCGCATCGTTGTTGACCGAGCGAGATTGGGAAGAGACCTCAGAGAGAAACGAACCCATCGGCTTCCGATTCCGAGGAGGTTCAGCTGTCGTGGACAATCAGTGGAAGCTGCTGCGATTGCCGAAGAAGAAGGCGGGCAAGCCCCAACAGGAACTCTATCATCTTGGGAAAGACATTGGCGAAACGACCAACCTGGCGAAGAAACACCCCGAGGTGCTGGATCGATTGAGCGGATGGTTGGACGACTGGAATCAATCCGTGGCTCAGAGCATCGCTGGGAAAGACTATTCCGAAGGTCACGTGGATCCTAACCACCCCAGTCCGAAATTTTGGACTGAAGAAGAGAACTACGAACCCTTCTTTGATGAGTGGCGGCAACGTCCCGAGTACGAAGAACGTCTGCGAGAGAAGGCTTCGTCTTAGTTCGACAACGGTTCCGCAATGAGCGTTCAACGCCCTTCGCGTCGCATCGTCAATTCACGCTCGATCGTGCGGCCCAAGAAGTAGTTGGCTGGGAGATAGGTGTTTCGATCCAGTGGGACGCTGACTCGAACGGTGACTTCTTCCGTGTCGTCGGTGATATTCGCAGGCCGCACTTCCAATGCGTAGTCGTTGACGCCGACGGTTCCCATGATGCGGTCAGCTTCCGCCTGAATTTCAGCATTCGTTCCGCCGGGGATGATTCCGACCCGTGCTCCTTCGTACACCGCGTTGTCGATGGTATGTCGGATCATCGACACTCGCATGAATTCGAAACCTGCGTAGAAAAACAAAAACAGCAGCGGGACAACGATGGCAAATTCCACCGCCACGACACCTCGTCGAGCATCGTTTCTACGTGATCGTTTCAAACCGAAGGTTGTGGATTGCATGGAAGGAGCGATGTTGGGGAAGTAGCGAACGATATGGGGCCGGAGATAACTCATTCAGTCAACACCGTGCCGAGTGTCAGAGCGATTTCACGATAGATTTCGCGGAGTTGCTCACCGTTGGTGGCGTGGAAGTGTCGGCCGCCACCGATGGTTGCCACTTCACGCATGCGTGCGATGTCGGCACCCGCCCCGAAGGTGATCGTATGAATGGTGACATCGTCGGCGGCCAAAGAAGTTGCGACGGTGCGAGGTTCTGGGCCGCGGTTGTGACGACCATCGGTCATCACGATCATGGTGCGTTCAACAAATTCAGGTGGACGACCGCGTCGAGCGATTTGCTGGCCAGCTTGCATGCCTCGCGAGATACTGGTGAAGCCGCCGGTTCGCAAACGTCCCATCGCGTCGGTGATTTCGGCAAAGTTCTCCGTCAGTTGAACGTCCTCGGAGGCTCGGTCGTTGTACGATGCCAGACCGATTTGCTCTTCCACCGGCGTGGTGGCGAGCAGGTCGGTGAAGATCTGGATCGCGGCTCGCAAATCGGCGAAACGACTGCCGGACATGGACCCGCTGCGGTCGACCACGAGCGTAACATCGCGTTCGACGTACGTCGCCGTTGCGAAGGCTTCTGGTTCAAAGATGGATGTGCCGGTGATGTTGCCGAAGAACAGCGGGACTGGACCCGACAAAGAACCCGTCGTGCGTTGCCCGTTCACGCGAACGCCGTTGAACGGTGCTTGACCACCGGTGAATGCGTATTTCCCATCCGGTTGGCGTTCGCTGCGTCCGAATTGAAAGTCGCCATCGCCCAGCAACAGCGGTTGTCCGTTGACTAGGTTTGCTCGCGCGATCTGTTGGCCACGTCGGATGGCAGCGTTACGATCCAGAGTGTCTGCGAGCGTGGTGGCAGCGGCGTTGGCGGCCGCGTCGGTTGACGCTCGAAGTTCCGTTCGGGAAAGGTGCATCTGAGCGATGTCGATCGAAAACGCGACGATGATCAAGAAGAGGAACATCATGATGGCGATGAGTACCAGCATGGCTCCTCGACGTGAGTTCGCTTTTTTCGCCGACGTGATGTTTTGCCCATGATCCACCACATCGCGGCACGACCAAGATTGGCGTTTGGTTTCATTCATCAACTGCGATGCCTGGCTGAAGTGGGCGAGGGAATGCATGACGCGGATCCGAGGGGGGCGGGCGATGGAAGGAATGATTCACCAGTGGTGTTGCTCACCGAAGGCTCACTGCTTGAGCATGACCGTTTGGACGGTGATTTGACGGTCCGTCAAGAAACGACCAAGTAGCGGGCTGTTGTTGGCACTGGACGCCGTGACGGAGGTGATGACTTCGGCAGCACGATCCGCATCGAGTGATTCGCCATTGGGGAATTCGATTCGGTAACCAACGATGCCGCGTGAGTCCAAGACCGCTCGGGCACGTGCTTCAGCGTCGGCGTTGCTGCGGCCGTCGCGAATGGCTTCCCGAGTGGATTCGTAAGCGGCCACATTGAGGGACTGCTTCAGGAAGATCATGCTGGACGCTTCAATGGAACCGAAGACGAGTAGCAACAAGACCGGCAAGCAAACGGCGAACTCTACAGCGGCAACGCCTGATCGCTGTTCTCGCGAGCGAACGTTGCGCGAATTGCAACCATGGATGGATGGTCGCCGGCGGAACGGATCGCGGATGGATTGTCTGTTAACCATGGGAAGCAATCACGCGGAGGTGGAGGGAGCATCGTCCGTTGCGGCGGAGTCTGTCTCCGTTTGCAAGCCAACACGCTGAGTCATTCGATTGAACGAATCAGCGACGTCTTTCCAAAAGTCGTTGTTGCGGAACGACAGTTTTTTAACCGGGCGTCCTTCCGCCGCGTTGACGATTTCGGTTCGCAATCGCATGATCGGTCCGGCGAATCGATTGGTTAGCTTGAGAGTGTCCAAAACGAATGCGGGAAGCAGTGCCATCGAGATTAAAAAGAATGGCAAGAATCGGCGAACGCAATCTTCGAACGACTGTTGCCAACTGAGGTCGGGTTGTTCAAACAATCGCAGCCACAGCAACAATGCGATGGAGTTGCAGACGAACAGAATCAGCCAGTGCGAAGCGATCTTCTTAACCACACCATACTGGACGGTGCGATCAACCACGGTGGTGGAGCGATCCTTGTGTGCAACGGGCGAACTTGCTGCGACGGGCGAATTGGCTGCGATGGACATGGTGCATACCGTTCGGACGGTGGAGGTGCGGACAATGCAGGTGACATGCAACCGCACAGAGCACAACGGTTGCGAACAAACCTAGTTCGCGCTGCCCCGGCGGTGGCGACATCCACCCAGCTCTTCTTCTCCTCTCGCAGAAAATCCATCGACTATGACGGTCGTGCCGGTTGTGTCAGCCAACGCCCATCGAATGGTTGGGTTGAATCGGCAATTCGGCTGACGGACAATGGAGGCATCCTCATCCCGACCAAGGCACGCCAACCAAGGCCAGTTGCTTCCATGAATAATTCAAACTCCAGCGACACGCAGTTCGCAATCATCCCCGATCGGCAATCCATCGAAACGGTTCAGCGAGACATTCGTTTTTTTCCAACCCAGAATGATTCGCCGACACTGTTGAGCCGTGATCAGGTGGCGGCCTGGAACCTCGATGGTTACTTGGGACCGTTGGATGTGTTGGATGCGGATGAAGCCATCTCACTGCGTGATTACTTTGATCAACTTTTGGCCGACACCATGGCGGAAGGCAAAGACAGCTACTCCATCAGTAGCGCGCACCTGAAGCACGCGCGGGTGTGGGACTTGCTGCAGCATCCAAAGCTCGTGAGTTATGTCTCGGATTTGCTCGGTGAGAATGTGATTGGTTGGGGATCCCATTTCTTTTGCAAGATGCCAGGGGATGGCAAGCGAGTCGATTGGCATCAGGACTGCAGTTACTGGCCACTGACTCCCACGAAGGCCGTCACCGTGTGGTTGGCGATTGACGACGCGGATCTCGACAACGGTGGCATGGAAGTCTTCACAGGTTCGCATCAGCATGGACTGATTGATTTCGATATGACTGAATCCGATTCGGGCAACGTTTTGGACCAAGTCGTCCATGAGCCGGAAAAGTACGGTCAGCATCGCTTCACGCCGGTGCGGGCGGGGCAAGTGTCAATCCATAGCGATTTGCTGGTCCATGGGTCGGCACCCAACCAAAGTGATCGACGTCGATGTGGTTTGACGCTTCGGTATTGCCCCGCCGATGTCACGGCGTATTTGGGATGGGAGAAGAAAGGCGTGATAGTGGCAGGCAGCGCGGATTCTGAAAAATGGCCCGGCGCGGAACGACCGGCGTCGCTTGCGAATTGAATTCGAAGTTCGTCGGACGCGGTTTACGAAGCCAGCGGCGGTTGATGGTGCTTGCGAAAAAACGGTAAAGAAGTGGCGTGGGCGGGCGATGGATGATGGTCTCGCGTTTTCGGATCCGCTGGCGGTGTCTATACTGGTCCATCCCCTTTTGAGTCGCGTGATCGCGAAGTGCCGCCCGAATTTCGCGGTGGCAGAAACCCTTTTTGATGTTGTTTTATGACTCTGGCATCCCTTTATCAGTCCAACGAATGTGCCGTTTCGTTTGAGCTTTTTCCGCCGAAAACGCCCGAAGGAGTGGACCTGCTTTGCAAGAATGTGGAGCGGTTGATGCAGTTCGGCCCGAAGTACTTCACCTGCACTTACGGAGCGGGCGGATCCAGCCGGGGAACGACGTTGGAAGTGCTGAAAAAGGTGAAGGAGATCACCCGGTTGCCCGTTGCTTCTCACCTCACTTGCGTCGGATCGACGGTGGAAGATTTGACCGGGTATCTGCAACAGGCCAAAGAACAAGGCGTGGATTACATCGTCGCTCTCCGTGGAGACCCGCCCAAGGGCACCGACCAGTTCGAGAAAACGGAGGGCGGACTGAAGTATGCCAACGAGTTGGTCGAGTTGATCCGTGAAAAATTTGGTGACCTCGGGATTGCCGTGGCCGGCTATCCCGAAACGCATCAAGAGGCGGTCGACTTTGACACGGATTTGGCCAATCTAAAACGCAAGGTGGACGCGGGAGCGGACATCGTGATCACGCAGTTGTTCTACGACAACACTGACTTTTACCGGTTCCGAGATGCGTGTGATGCGATCGGAATCAATGTCCCCATCGTTCCCGGCGTCTTGCCGGTGACCAACTTCAAACAGGCACAACGAATCGCTTCGATGTGCAAGGCGTCGATCCCGGACGCATTGCAATCGGCCATGACCGAGAACGATGATCCGCAACATCAATTTCGCGTTGGGGTGGATCATGCTCGAGAGCAGACCATCGATCTTCTGAAGAACGGTGTGCCTGGTATTCACTACTACGTTCTAAATAAGAGCGAAGCGGCCGCCGAGCTGCTGGACGGTTTATAGATGGCCGACGCGTCTTCCTGAGGTTGATCGGAATGGCTTGAATGAAGCGGATTGGTCACACGACGTAAGCCGTGCACCGACCGAGCGGCCAAGGCGTGCATTGATTATGCTTCATTCTAAAAAGCTCGCTTTGGTTAGCGGGGCTTCATGTCGCTTTGTCGGCGAATAGTGTTGCCATCCGTTTCTTTGGCGTCTTGTGTATCCTCACAACCGGAACCATCGGTCGGTGGGTTGTGGTCAATTGACGCTTTTGACCGATCAGAAGAGGCTGCGAACGTCGAAAACGTGTGTGCAGAGCTAAGCTTTTGTGTCCACACCCTTTCGAACGAGACGGCACTATGTTCGCTCCCATTCCAATCCAGCCACAGATTTTCACCGTTCACGGTCTGACCTATCGGGTTGCCCCGGTGACTCAGAAGAGCGAGAACGAAGACCCGCAAGTTTCGCGACGACGCGAAGAGCGAGGTCGGAAGCAATCTCGCGATGAGCGTTCTGATTCCGATGATCAGCACATCGATCGCGAAGCCTAGACAGCGCAATCGGTCGGACGTTTGGGAACTGCGAACGTCGCGCGAGCAGCTGTTTGCTTGAGCACAAAAAACGGCGAGACCGTTTGGCCTCGCCGTTGCGAAGAATTTGTCGTTTTGGGGCACTCGATCAGCGAGGGATTCCAATCGCGAAAAGTTTGTCTTTCGTGCTGATGAAGATTGTCTCGTCCGCAGCGACGGGCGTGCTGTAAACGCTGGTTCCCATGTTGATCTCTTCGATGGGCTCGTTGTTTTCGGCTCCCAGTTCAAAGACGCAAACGTCGCCGTCTTCGTCACCGATGTAGACCTTGCCGTCCGCGATCAGGGGGCTGCCCCAGCTTTGGGCGAACATGTCGTAGGTGAAGTGAACGATTGGTGTGCCATCGTCATTGCCTTTGGCATCCAAGCAGTGCACCAGTCCAGAAAAGTCTGCGATGTAAAGCAGGTCGTCTTTGATCGCGACTGTTCCACAACTGCGGTGCATTTCTTCTTCGAAGTCGATCTCGCCATCGTCGTTTTGATCGGCGAGCGAGTAGTGCCAAACAACGGCTGAGTTCGGATTGTCGACCGCAGTCTCACCAAGTTCCGGTTCGACCGCTTGGATTCGCTTGTGAGCGATGGGCTCTCGCGAATTGCCTTCCATTTTGACGGCTAGTTGAGGTGAAACGTCGCCGCGTTTGGTCGGGTCGATGCACCACAGGTGGCCTTCACCTTCGCCATGTTCCGGGTCTTGACCGACGGCGACATACACCAAGCCATCGTAAGCAACGGGGGTCGCGATCAGGTTATTGCGAGTTCCTTCGCCACCGAGAATCCATTTCGATTCTTTTGGGTTGCAGTCGAATTTCCAAAGCAGTTCACCCTTGCCATCTTTTCCGCCGTCAGCTTTGAAGCTGTAGAGCCAGCCATCACCACCGCAGAAGAGAACTTGAGGAACGCCGCCGAGCACCTCGATCGAAGGCGACGACCATTGGCCGTGCAGGATGTTGGTGCCGGGCGATTGGTCGGTCCAGAGGACTTCGCCCGTGTTCTTGTTCATGCAAATGAAGCTGGGGGCGGTGGGAGCGGGCAAGTTGATATGGGATTCGTCCAGCCCGTTGCTGGTGTTGACGAACAGCAAATCGCCGTAGCTGGTCACGCTGCAGGAGCACATGTTGTGTTGGCTGACGCCGAGTTCCTGCATCATGTTGAAGACCCAGATGACATCCGCGTCTTGTTTGTCTTCGACGCCGAGGTTCTTGAAGATGGAGATGCGTGGGCCGAGTTGTTTGATGGCCAGCGTTCGTTGCACGCCACCAAATTTGCCGTCGGCAGTCCAGGATTTGTTTTCGGCGAGCGTTTTGATCTCAACACTGCCTTCTGCTTCACTACCCGCGTCGGCCAGGACCTTTTTCAAAGCATCGGTCAGCTCACCTCGGTTCAGAGCGGACAATGAGTCTTCGTAGTCACTGCCTTCGCCGCTGTTTTGCAGATCGGCAACGCGAGCGGCTTCGTTCTTCACAGGGCCATCATCTTCGCCGTCGTGGAAACCCTTCGTATCGAGACAACGGACTTCGCCACGGCTGGTGACGAACCAAAGACGTTCGCCTTCGACGAGCGGGGCACAGCAGATGCCTTGAAGCGGCCAATCGTGCACACGACCGGTGATCAGTTTTTCGCTGCTGTGTTGCCAAAGGAAGCTGCCGTCTTCTTGGTCGAAGGCCAGTAAGCAGCCCAGGTCAACATTGTTGGGATAACGTTTGAGGTAGCCATTGCCGTTGTTGGTCCCGACGTAGACCTGTCCACCCGCAACGACCGGGTTACCGTAAGTTTGGCTGCCGAGACTGGAGAACCAGCGGACGTTCTCGGCTTTGGAGCCATCCCATTCGCCACTTCGACGGTCAAATTTGCCGATGTTCCATGACTCGGGAAGGTTCTTGGCATTGGGGACGTTGTTGCGAACGCGGGTACCGCCCCACTGAGGCCATTCTTCACCAGATTCGATGACCTTGGAGGGTTCGATGAATTCCTCCACATCCGCCGAGGCCGAGACATCGGACTTCGAAGTGTCAACATCCGCGACAACGGTTTCGTTGGCGGCGGCGACCAAGGTTGCGGTGCCCAAAGGAACAGGCGGCTGGCAACCACTAAGTAAAACGGTGGTCAACGTGCCCAGCATCGCGGAGCCGATCATCAAGCACCAAGCAGAAAATTCAGAGCGAGCCATGATTGTTTTTAAAGGAGGAGGGGCGTTGGAGGGTTGGGGCTTGAACACCATCAATTTTGAAGTGGCGAACTTGAGTTTGCGATCTTCGATGGGTTCAGCGGTTGGAACGGAGCTATCCAGCTATCACGAGGGATGGCTATCAATTGAGATGGCTCCGTCGCATCATTCGTTGGGTGTCACTTCCAAGTTGTCGATGTAAAGTTCCGCGACTTTGGCGTTGCCATAGAGACCGGGGCTGGCGGACATGACGGGGCTTTTGTCTTCCGCCGTCACCGTCCAATCGCTCGGTTCCGTTTCGCCGCGTGGCCAGACCTTTCCTTTCAGAATGGCGACCGCGTCATCGCCGGTGCCCTGCACTTCCGCGCGGAACTTCATGCGGTACCACTGGCCTTCCTTCCATGGGAAGTCAACGGTTTGAGCCATTCGCAATTGAGGCGACCAGGATCGGATCTGAAGTTGTTGGCTGTTGCCCATCAAATCCAACACGTAACCGTGTGCGGTCAGGCCGATGTCCGGCAATTGATCGTTGTTGCGGTCACCGCGCACGTCAGCGGCGATGGTGTAATTCGTGAGATCACTGCTACCCATCCAGGCACGGCTACGCGCACCTTTGGGAATCGTGTTGACCTTCACCAGAGCGGGCGAGCCATCGACCGGGCGAATCACGTGACGATAACGAGCACCCACCCAGGACAATGGAGGATCCGAAAGTTTGTCGAAGTCGAACGCCCATGGCAGATCAGGGACGATTCGCACGCGAGTGTTGCCAACGACGTCGCCAACTTTGGCGATGATGGTGGCGGCTGTGTGAGCCGCGTCGGCATTTGCGGTGAAGACGTTGCCGCTGATCGAACCGGGGCCTTCCACGCTGTATGAAACGGCGGAATCAGCCGGGTCGGCCAAGCGTTGCCCCAAGCGATTGAATAGGCGGACCGACAATTCCATCGTTTGTCCGGGACGCAGCAAAGCTTCGGCGGGAGTGACCAGAAGCTGAGCTGGTTCGGGATTCTCTTCGACAGCGGTTTCGCCCAGCATTTGTTCGGCAAGGACTTCGGCTTTTTGGGTCGAGCTTTCTTGCCCGACGCAGTAGAGCGCTGACGATCCTTGGAAATACAGTTTGCCGCCGGCCAGGATGGGCGACGAGTGGAAGGCTTCGTTGCGGATTCGGCCTTTGCTGAGGAACTCGACGCCGTCCTCGGTCATCTCCAAAATCGCCCAGCGACCATTTTCGGTCAGCACATAGAGCTTTTGATCCGCGACGAGCAGCGAAGGCCATTGCTTGCGGTCGCCGATGGCGATTCGCTCGGCAATCAGATCACCGGTTTCCGTGTCGATGACCCAAAGCTTGCAGCGGTCGTCCACCACGTACAACCGATTGTCGACAACGACGGGAGCACTGCGGCCGACCACCAACTCCTCGAGTTTCCAGACTTCACGGACGTATGTTTCGTCCCCGGTTCCGCCGACTTCCATCGCGGCGACGGCACCCATGGAGCTGCCGGTGACATTCTCTTCACTGTGGCTGGCGTAGACGCGATTTCCATCGACCAATGGGGTGGCGAACAATCCGCGGCGTGAAAGGGTTTGGTGCCACAGAGGTTTTCCGGTGCGAGGTTGGAAACCCCAAACGGCCCCGTCTCCTGCGCCGAGGATCAATTGCCGTTGGCCTTCGATGGTGGTCAGCGTGGGGGCCGAATACGTTGTGTCGTTGGGCAGGTCTTTCGTGCCGCTGAACCAGACGACTTCGCCGGTCAATTTGTCCATGGCGATCAAGCGGTGGTTCGGCTTGGCGGCTTCACCCCAGTTGATAATGATGCCGCTGATGATCACGAGATCCTCGTGAATTACAGGAAAGTTGGTGCGACCACCGTAGGTCGATAGCATCCCAAATTGCTCGTGCAGCGGTTTGCTCCAGACCGTTTCGCCGGTTTCGCCGTTGATGCACAGGAACAAATCGCAGACGCCCAAGGCGTATACGTTGCCGCTTTCGGGATCCGCGACGACGCTGCTCCAACCGACTCGCGTGTCAGGGACGTCCGACATCCAGACGTTGAAGCTGTTTTCCCAAAGGGTTTCACCGGTTTCCGCGTCCAGGCAGACGACTTTCTCGCCCTCGGTCGACGTACCAGGGTTGGAACGCATGAGTGTGTACAAACGTCCATTCATCACGACAGGCGTGCTGCGAGACCCGATGTCTTCGCGTTTCCACAGCAAATTGCTGCCTTCGCCGCCATCCGCGTCCCAGTCTTCGACCAGATTTTCGGCTTCTGCCGTGCCGTTGAAATGTGGGCCCCGCCAATAGGTCCAGTCGGCGGAGCCATTTTCCTGGGCGAAGAGCGAAGGGCACGATGCCGCCGAACAGACGACAAAGGCGAGCACTAACATCGAACGAGCCAAGACTCGCAAATGGTGAGCAGCGATGGGGGTGGTCCTGAGAATGCGTGGCGAGGTGATGGGGCGTCGTAACGGCGCGAACATCAAGCAATCCGGTGGGTGGGGGCAAAGGTGGGGAAGGAGAGGAAAGACAGAATAGTCCGAATCCTCTGGTTGAAATGATTTTAGCGTGGACGCACCCGTCGAGGGCAGACCCCGCTTTGTATGAAGTTTGCAAAACTTGACCAACGCCGCGAAAACGGTGTCTCGAATTCCGTGTTCTCGACCGGGTCAGTTGGGAGAAGGCGAATCCGCCGGTGTTCGACGAATCAATTGCGACTTTCACCGGGAAAATGCTCGTCACGCGAGTCGAACTCGGGTGTGCAAACGATCAGCACTTCCATCTCGCCGATTGCTCGGTGAGTGACGCCCGGCGGAATCAGGATGGATTTCAAAGGCTGTACCGGGTGTCGAACCCCGTCCAATTCAATGGCCGCATCGGGATCGCACTTTAAGATCACGTAAATTTCGGTGTGTTCGCGATGGAAATGTGCTCGCGCGTCTTGGCTGATCTGGGTGAAATGCAACGTGCCGGGGAAATCATCCGAATCCGCGAAAGCGCGGCGTGCGATTCCGCAGGGGCAGTCGACCGGATCAATCGCCCGCAGATCGACGATCTCTGGTGTGCGCAGATGCGGAACTCCGTCCGCGGAACCGTTTGATGGGGAGGCGGAAATCGAATTTGCTGCGGTGAAGTTTGGTTTCACATCGGTACGTTTCACGGCCCAGTGCCCCTCGTTTTGAGCGTGGTTCCCGCCCGGAGGTGGGTGAAAGTGGTGGTCTGCAACGATTGCATGCATCGTAGCGTGGGTTTGTTCGGGACAACCCGAACCCACCGAATAACCGGTTCAAAATTTCGTAAGCCGCAAACGTTAACAAGCTGCCGAAAAACGCCCAAACCACTGCATTGATCGAGGGTAGTCGCCGATACGTTTGTTGTCCGACTGACCTAAGCCGGTCGGTGACGCTCCCGGCGTCGCCTTCCAACACGGCTCTGACAGCCGGACAGACCCAGAAGTGCCGACAGCGGATGTCTGCACTTGGCAGAAAGTTCCTTCATCCACGGTTGTCTTCACCACACCGTCGCCAGCGACGCTGGCCAGAATCGAAATGGATTTCAGGACTGAACGAAGTCAGCGGGCTGGGTGCTCGCACCTGGTTCGGTTTGTGTTCTGAAGTCGCATCCTCGGGACTTGATCGTCGGCGACTTCGTCCGACGACCGTGTCCCCAAGGACACCGATTCAACGGTGAGGTTGCACGATCGCGAGTGACGGATCACTGCCGACAACTTCCCGCAACAATCTCGAGAGGGAGAATAATCTCCGATGAAGCGGACAATTTTAACACTGACGATGATCGTGGCGAGCTCGGTTTGTACGCAAAGCTTCGGCTTTGACTTGCTGGACCGCATGCTCGGCATGAAAGGCTGCGGCAGCTCCACGGCTTGCTGTGAAGCTCCTGTTTGTGAGCCTACTTGTGGCTTGGAAGCACCTTGCGGTGGCTGTGACAGCGACTGCGGATGTGCACCTGCTTGCGAACCCGACTGCGGTTGCGAAGCACCTTGTGGCGGTTGCGACAGCGGATGTGGCTTGCTGAAAGGCAAGTTGCTGAGCGGATGCAATAGCTGCGAACCAGCTTGCGGTTGCGAAGTTGCTGATTGCGGCTGTGCACCTGCTTGCGAAACCGCATGCGAGCCAGCTTGCGGTTGCGAAATCGCTGCTTGCGAACCTTCTTGCTGCGACAGCGGATGCTCGATCGGCAAGGGTGGTTTGTTGAGCAAGTTGTTCGGCGGCAAAGGCTGCAACAGCTGCTGCGAAGCTCCTTGTGAAATCGCCTGCGAGCCAGCTTGCGGTTGCGAAGTTGCTGACTGCGGCTGTGCACCTGCTTGCGAAACCGTATGCGAACCAGCTTGTGGTTGCGAAATCGCTGCTTGCGAACCTTCTTGCTGCGACAGCGGATGCTGCTCGGTTGGCAAGGGTGGCTTGCTGAAGAAACTGTTCGGCAACTTGGGTTGCAAGAAGAGCGGCTGCTGCGACATGGGTTGCGACGCTGCACCTTGCGACACCGGATGCGGATGTGGAACGACCTACGCAGCACCTACCGCTGCTCCAGTCGAAGCTCCTCAAGCTGCTCCAATGCCACCAGCACCGATCGTTGATCCAAGTGCAAGCATTTCCCGTAATCGTCGCGTCATTCAGGCCAGTGCCAGCTACGTTCGCTGAGTGACTCGTTCACCCAGAAAACAGTAGACCACTGCGTCACACAGACGTGACTTCAAACGCCTCGGCGAAGGGTAACCTTCCCCGGGGCGTTTTTCGTGCGCTCAGGACAGTCCGCGTCACACGCCGCGAACGATCGCGTAGATGCTGATCTGCATTCGCGAAAGCTTGCTGATGTAGTCTTCCATCAACTCGATTGGCTGCACCTGGTGCATGTCCGAGATTTCAATCGCCAAACAGTCCGGCAGGGTTTCGCCGCCACGCACGGGATCCAGCGACAACCAATGGTCGTCCGCTTTGGCCATCACCCAAGCGTGGTAAACGAAGCGGTTGCCTTTGGGAAGGCTTCGGCGGGTTTGAAAAGGCAGCGACGGGTCCGGCGTCGCCGAAATCGTTTCGGCACCTTGGTGACGAATGCCCAAGACAAGTCGACATGGTATTTTTGCAGATCGAAGCAGCGCCATCAGCAAGAGTGATTGTTCCGTGCTGTCCGCCGCCGACGAATCGGCGATCTCACTTGCTGCACGCATTCCTTTGGAAAGCGGAGTGAACGACATCAGCGAATGCACTGTGCGATTCATTTCCATCACGCGTTCGGCGGTCGAGAAATTGGCTCCTCCTGCAGTGGCGTTGGCGATCCGGCGAACGGAGGCTGAGCGGAAGTCGATCAGCGAGGTGGACGCCAAATCATTGGGCGACTCGTCGGTCTGCAACTGATCGAAACGGTCGCGAAGTTTGGATTTTGGCACGGCGACTCGTGACACGATCAGCTTTTGCTGCAATTCGTTCTTGCCCCGTTGCAGGTATTGCCGCGGGGCGAGGGCAGCCTGATCAGTGAATGCTTGGTTCTCGCTTTCCGTTTTGTCCGCAGCGCTAGTCGAGTCAGCATCATTCGGGTCAGGAACGGTCTCCGGTGCAGGTGGTTTGGCCCACACGATCTTGTAGCCAACTTGTTGCAGGTCGCCTTTCAGCAGGCTCTCTTCGGTCTCGATGGGTTTGCCTGGAACCTGCAGCGAGATCGGAGCGTCCTGTTGAAGGAATTCGCGACCCAGCAATTCGTACTGCGTTTCGGTGCAACCGTAAGAGAAGCGTTGCTCATTGGACACGTGGTAGAGCTGAACGTCGCCATTGTCGTCGAACCAATAAACGGATTCCCGTTGACGCTCAGGACCCAGTGACAACAAACACGAAGCTTCCTGCAGCACCACTTCTTGGAAACCCTCTCGCGTGAGGACCGATGGAGACGCCAACGAGTTGTGCTGCAATCGTAGGTTGGCGACTTCTCCCAGGATCGGAAGCAGCACTTTGGCTTGTCGGACTTCACCTTCTTGCAGGGGCTTTCGCCGCAATGTTTGGTAAACGTGCAGCGGGCCACCCAACGGAGAATCAATTCGCAGCGTTTTGCGTTTGGTGGTGATCAGGCGATCGTCGTCGAACCGCACTTCATTCGCGGTGACTTCGATGTTGCGATGGAACTCGATGGGCCCGCGTCGAAACGTGCAGTCCACCTTTTTCAAATTGCCATCGGCGTCATGCCAAAAGGTCTGTTGGTTGGACTCGAGGATTTGCAGCATGCCTCGATAGGTCAGCCCGCGTTCTTCCAAGTCGACACGGATTTGATCATCGGTGTCGCGAGTCGATTTGGCGTGGATCCCGCCAAGGATTGTCGAACGCAAGCTGTGGATCTGCCAAGATTCCCATTCGTCGGCCAAGCGAGGGTCTCTCTCGACCGGCGATCCATTGTTCGTGCTCGTTCCCGTTGTTGATGAAAGCGTCCGCGAGGTTTCTGAGTTCCCGTTGACACCGCCACCGCCCAAGTCGGCTGTGTCGAACGCTTGTTCGGGCGTCGATGGGCGCGCCGAGTTGCGTGACTGGGATGTCAGTGTGGAGGAAGTTTCGGATTGCCAGGGGGCCGGTTTCTCGAACGTCTGGATGTCGTATCGATCGGGGAAGTCACAGCCGGCCAAACCAGCGACGATGCAAAGCCCGAGCAAAACGGGGGATCGACCAGAGCCGCCGCAATGTGGCGAACGATTCAACGATATCGACTCGCACATTCTGGATCGAATGGCGGAAACGGCCGAGACGAATGCCGAGAGAAAAGATGCTGTTCGATCCATCTTGAACCAGCCGCGGGGAAGCGATGCAAAAGAGCGGACCAAGACGCGAACAGTGCGACCTTGGCCTGAACCACCAATGTCGACTCCGCAGGGATCGTGTCAAGCTCTATCGCATTTGGGCGACGCGGTTCCTGAGCGGCCAAAGTCGTGGTTTTCGCAGTGAAAACCAGGGTCGAAATGGGCCGGTTGAGGAGGTTGTGACGGTGGGGCCGGTTGGGTGATCGGCAACGCAGGCTTTCAGCGAGTTTTGAGCGGTTTGCGGTGACTTGGAGGGACGTTGTTCAGACGTGACCTAGTTTTGAGTGTTCGCCAGTCGCAACGGTGAACCGGCTCAGGCAACTTTTTCTCCCTGGCGTCGTTATCACACACGCGTCGAAAATTACCAATCAAATGGGCTTTCTCAAACGCATCCTTCGTCCAACGGCACAGGACGATGCCATTCCAACATCCGCTCCTGGCAGCTTCGAACGTCTGACCGACGAAGAACTGCAGGTCCACATGGGAATCAAAACCTATGGGATGTTTGAATTGACCGACGCCATTCGACCATCCTACGACGTCCAAATTTCGCCTCGCCAAGGATTCCGGTACGACAAATACGTCGACGAATCCACCGGAGCGACCACCCCGGTGATCATGGCGGCTGCTTCCAAGCCCGTCCTGATGGACCTGTTCATGGATCTGATCGATCAGTTGGGAACCGTGGTCGACGTGGTTTTGGAAACCAGCCACCACAGTTCGTCACAGCATGAAGATCTGTACCGCGAGCACATCGATGTGCCCGTGCTGAAGAGCATCCTGATGGAATTCGAGGACGTGTTGCTCAACGACGGTTGCACCGGCATCGCCATCATCAACACAGCCAAGCAGCAAGAAATCCAATTGGATGAACACAAGTTGTTGATCGCTTATGGAACCCCGCTGGACGGATTCCGTCAAACGCTGATCAACTCCGATGTTTATCCAGATGATTCCATGCGTTTCATCACGGAAGCCGAACATGTGCACAGCAGCAGCGAACGTCTTTATGACCAGTTCCAGCAGCTGAAAACTCGACTGGGCGTCGAAGACGAACACGACCCAGAATGCGAAGCTTGGTGAATCAAGCTCGCAGTTGAACGAACGAAGTCGCCGTGTTCAGGCAAGTGCGCGGCGTGAGTTGGCAAACGCATTGATCGCGTTGGTCGAGAAAAGCCCGTCTTTTGTCGAGGCTGTTTCGATGAAGCTTCACCGAGCGTCCGCAAGCTTTGGATCAGGCGGCTGCTCGTTGAGAAGCGGAGGCCGGGAAGCGGATGATGAACGCGGTTCCTCGTCCGACCGAGCTTTCGACGCGGACACGTCCTTTGTGTTCATCAATGATGTCTTTGCAGGCAGCCAGCCCCAGTCCCGTTCCGCCTTTGCCCGTTTCATCGGGACCTGACTTGGTGGAGAAATACGGATCGAAGATTTTGGGCAGCACGTCTTCTGGAATGCCTTTGCCGGAATCTCGAACGGTCAATTCGATTTGCTGGATTCCTTCTTCGCCGGTTTCGACGCCGGTCACGCGAATCCAGAGCGTTCCGCATTCACCGATCGCCTGACGCGAATTGGTCAGCAGGTTCAGTAGCAGGCGTTGAATTTGGTTACCGCTGCCGTGAACCGTCGCCGTGTCAACCAAGTCCGTTTCCACGCTGATTCGGTACTTCTGCATTTCACGTTGCATCAGCACCAAAGTTTCACGGACCAGACCGCTTAAATCGACGGGGCCCATCGCGTCGCTGCGGTTGCGGGCTTGCGCCAGAATCGTGTTGGTGATTTGGGCGGCACGCTCAGAAGCTTCAAGGATCTTTGTCAGTGCCTTGTCGCGGCTGGCTTTGTCCTCATTTCGCAAACCCAACTTGGCGTAGTTGATGACGGTCATCAGCACGTTGTTGAATTCGTGCGTTGCCGTGCCGGTCAGCTCACCCAACGTGGCCATGCCCTGCAAACGCTTCACTTGATCACGCAGCATCGCCACCTCATTGGCTTGCGAGTCGGCGGTGGCTGTCGTGTTGGATGAAGCTGGCTGAGACATGGCTGGATTCAGGAGTCCGCTGGAAAGAGGTTGCGTGTTTGATCTATCGGAACAACCCGAATCGTTGATAAATCCAGAACCGCTGGCCCGCAAACCTTACCTGCCACAGCTCATTTGACCTGGGCGTCGTTCGCGTTCGCGGTACACCAGCCCCGACGAAGTCACCGGGGCCCGCGAAGTTCGAAGGAGATGGCTGGTTATGGATCATTTTGACGACGAGAACGTGCTGGATCGTCTGAAGCGAATGACTCGCATCGCACGCCAAAACGGATTCGAAATCCGAGGCGAACCGCTGGATGGAACCGGCTGCACCTGGTGCGAAATTCGCGGCAAACGGATCCTATTCCTGGATCTGACGCAGACCGCTGCGGAGCAAGCCCTGGCCATCGCGGAAATCTTGGAAACCACCCGGTTGATCCGACCCAACGCCCCCGTCGCGGCCTCCACCCGCTCCGAAATTCGCGGCGTGAAACAAGTCGCCTGAACCCAATCGCTTTTTCGCGGGGTGTGGTTTCAGTGAAAAACCTCGGCTGCGGTTTTGGCTGTCCATTTGCGAATTACAATCAGACGCGGTTTTTTGATGATTGTCTCCAAGTGGATTTGACTTCCGATGCGTGTGATTGTGACTGGTTCCAGTGGGCTGATTGGCTCGGCTGCTGTTCGACACTGGGATGCCCTGGGTGACGAAGTCATCGGGATCGACAACGACATGCGGGCCACGTTCTTTGGTCCCGACGGAAGCACGAAATGGAATCAATCGCGTCTGGAAAAAGAGACGTCGAACTTCCGCACCGTTGCGTTGGACATTCGCGACCGCGAAGGCGTGTTGGATCTTTTTAAGAATGAAACACCTGATCTGGTGATTCACTGCGCGGCCCAGCCCTCCCATGACAAAGCCGCAGCGATTCCGTTTTTGGATTTCGAGGTGAATGCCAACGGCACGCTCAATCTGCTGGAAGGGACGCGGCAACACGCTCCTGATGCTGTGTTTTGCCACATGAGCACCAACAAGGTGTACGGCGACGCTCCCAATGAGTTGCCTCTGGACGAATTGGAAACGCGTTGGGAATACGCTCGGAAAGAGGACTACAACGGAATCGATGAGTCCTGCCGCATCGACCAAACCATGCACTCGTTGTTCGGCGCGTCCAAAACTGCGGCGGACGTGCTGGCTCAGGAATACGGCAAGTACTTCGGGTTGAAAACAGGAGTTTTCCGAGGTGGTTGCTTGACGGGTGCCAGCCATAGCGGTGTGGAATTGCACGGCTTTCTGAGTTATCTCGTTCACGTGGCGGTGACGGGCAAGCCGTACACGATCTTTGGCTACAAAGGCAAACAAGTTCGCGACCAAATCGAGTGCAGCGACGTGGTCAAAGCCTTTGAAGCGTTCTCCAAAAATCCACGCCCGGGTGAGGTCTACAACATTGGCGGAGGACGTGAGAACGCGGCGAGCGTATTGGAGAGCATTCAAAAGATCGAAGAACTCTCCGGCCACAAAGTCAATTGGACGCTGGGCGACGACAACCGCAAAGGCGACCACATTTGCTACATCAGCGATCTGTCCAAGCTGCGTCGTGACTATCCCGATTGGGACATTCGAGTTTCGCTCGACGAAATCCTCCGTCAGATGATCGCAAGCGAAGAAAGCAAGTTGGCGACCGCGTAGCGATCCGTTTCGATTTCAAAAACTCAAACAAAAAGCCGCCCGTCGGAGGCTTCCGTTGGGCGGCTTATTTGATTGGCATGTGCTTGATCGATCGCATTTGTGTCGTCGATCGAACTGGTTGGCTGGCTGGCTCAGCGACTGCGGCCGGCGTCCAGGAGCCGTTGAAGTTCTTGCTTCATTTGCTCCGCACGTTTGGGTTCCGTCTTGCTCAGATCGTTCTGTTCCGCCGGATCTACTTCAAGATTGTACAAGGTGTACTGCGGAACTTGTTTGCGAGTCATCGAGAGATCGAAGTTGTAGGACTTCTTGTTGTCGTGACGCACCAGTTTCCAATCGCCAACTCGATAGCCGTAGTTCCCGAGTTTGCCGTTGTCTTGCTGAACCAAGTGTTCGCGGCCCTGGGCTCCCGATTGGTTCATCAACGCACCGAGAACGTTTTGGCTGTCCAGGCACGCGTCTGCTGGCAAATCTTGTCCGACCATTGCGGCGAGACTGGCCGCGAAGTCGATGGTGCAAACCATTTCGTCGCTGACACCAACGGGAATGGTTCCCGGCATGCGAGTGATAAACGGCGTTCGCGTTCCGCCTTCGTAAACGGTGTATTTGCCGCCTTGATAAATGCCATTGGGATCGTGGTCGCCAAGTTTTTCGTTGGCGTCGTCTTTGTAGCCATCATCGAGCACCGGCCCGTTGTCGCTGCAAAACACCAACATGGTTTTCTCGGTGAGTCCGTTCTCTTCGAGCGAACTCATCAGCTCACCCACACACCAATCCAGTTCGGCGATCGCATCGCCGCGCGGGCCAAGACCTGTGCTGCCTTGGAATCGTTCGTGGACCACGCGAGGGACATGCAAGTCGTGCGACGCGAAAAAGAGGAAGAAGGGTTCGTCTTTGTGGTTGGCAATCCAGTTTTTGGATTCGGCAACCCAACGATCCGAGAGGTCCTCGTCACGGAATCGAGCGGCGTGACCGCCGGTGTAGAACCCGATCCGGCTGATTCCATTGTGGATGGTTGAATTGTGTCCGTGTGACCAATCCATCTTCAACGTGTCACGGTGCGTGATTCCGGTGGGGTGATCGTCCGATGGTTTTTTGTTGCCCACCCAAAGCGGATCTGCCGGGTCCAAATTCTCGACTTCGTGATCCTTGACATACACTTGAGGAACACGGTCGTTGGTGGTCGGCAGCAACACGCAATGGTCAAAGCCGATCTCCAACGGGCCTGGTTTGAGTTCCCCATTCCAATCGGGGCCTTTCGACTTTTCGCCCAAGCCGAGGTGCCATTTGCCGATCACCGCCGTGGCGTAGCCAGCATCTTGAAGCAAGCTGGCGGTCGTCGTTGTTCCCGCGGGGATCAGTGCGGGGCTGTTGGGCGGTGCGATGCCGGTGCCAGGGACTCGAAACGCGTAGGTTCCGGTCAAAAAGGAATAGCGGGTTGGCGTGCAGGTGGATGCGGAGCAGTAACCGCTGGTGAAGCGGCAACCTTCGGATGCCATTCGGTCGATGTTTGGCGTTTCCAATCCTTTGGCTCCGTAGCAACCGATGTCGCCGTAGCCGAGGTCGTCCGCCATGACGATGACAACGTTGGGACGTTGCTCCTTGGCTGACGAAATACTGGGCAACAGCAAGCATGAGCCAACAACCGCGATGCAGATGGTCGACGTCAAACGCCAAGCGGAATTTAGTGACGAGTCAAAGAGCTTTGACATGGATTGATTCATCTTCAGAGGAGGTGGGGAAAGTTGGTGGGAACTGGATGAAAGTGATGACCGAGGCCGAGAGAGATGTGGCTCAGCCGACTGAAAGCGTTGCGTTGGAAGTTGCCGGCTGCAACGTATCAGGGCATCCAACGGCGACCCGGCATTGTACTTGGTTCGGATGCTTCAGATATGGGTTGTCGCGAAGTGGAAGCAACCGGATCCCCCACAAAGATGCGGTTTTGTCTATAGAAACAATCGCTTCGCACGGAAGAATTCGGAGGGTTAGGAACGGATGATCGTTGAACGCGGCAACGAATGGTTCGCATGAAAACAGCCGGTGAAGTCCGCAAAATACCGGGTGAGGGAATGCGTCACGTGGCAGCGGGTTTGCGTCGGTTCGGTTGCGGTTGCGTAGGAATTGGCGAAAGCGTTCGACTTCGTCGCGCGAGTGCGATGGAGATGGATTAAATTCGCAGGGACTCCGCAAGGAATGATCACAAAATGGAGCGAACAACTGATTGGTTCGTCCTACCCCGCCATCCCACCTCCTGTTCGATTGATCTATGAAAACTTGGTTCCCACTGGCAGCCATCGCGTTTTTCTTGACGCCGTTTGGAATGCCGAATGTCACCGTCGCCGACGAATCTTCCTCCTCCCCACTGGTTTACGAGGGTGAGGAAGGAATCGGCAAAGGCAAGCACATCGTGTTCATCGCCAACGATCACGAGTACCGCTCGGAGCAATCCTGTCCGACGCTGGCAAAGATTTTGGCAAAGCATCACGGGTTTCGCTGCACCGTGTTGTTCGGCATCAACGAGCAAGGCGAGATCCAAGCGGGTGATGCTCCCGTCCCCGGCATGGAAGCTTTGAAAGACGCCGATCTGTTGTTCTTCTTCACTCGATTCATGAAGCTTCCCGACGAACAGGTTGATTTGTTGGTCGACTACTTCGAGCGCGGCGGCCCTGTTGTCGGTGCTCGGACGTCGACTCACTGCTTCAACGGTCAACAAGGCAAATGGGCGAAGCTGAATTTCAACTACGAAGGCGACGACTACCTCGGCGGCTTGGGAGAACAGATCTTCGGCAACACGTGGCACTCCAAACGAGGACAAAGCCACTACGGCGGAAACCACAGTTCAAGCAGTCGTATCACCGCGCTCTCGTCGGCGAAGGATCATCCCATTCTGTCTGGTGTTGGCATAATGCACGCTTACAGCGGTGCTTACAAATCACAACCGCCAACGGGATCGACTCCGCTGGTCGAAGTCCAGGTGTTGAACACGTTCGAACCCAGCGACGATGTGAACGAGGATAAACCCAAGGTTTCGGCGGGGTGGACCACGGACCACTACGTCGCACCCTCGGGCGAGAAGAAAGACGCCCGAGTCGCTTACTTCTCATTTGGCGCCGGCGAAGACTTGCTCGACGAAGACACGCGACGGTGTTTCGCGAATGCTTGCTTGTGGGCACTCGGGATGGAAGATCAGATCCAAGCTGATTTGGACATGAGTTTGGTGGGATCGTTTGTTCCCACACCGTTCACAACCGGTGCGTTGTATCGAGATGGAGTCAAACCATCTGAATTGAGCGGATGGGAGAGCGAAATCATGCCGACGGATCATCCCCTGGGCGGCATGGAAAAACAGAAGATGGTTCGGAAAGTTCGCACCGCGTTGAAGGCTCGTCCGGAGTTAAAGGAACACGTGGCTGAGAAGTATCCCGATCTTTATGGCGATCTCGCCGATTGACGCAAAACGATCCTGACGCACTTCAGTCGAGGTTGAACGACTGATTTGCGGAGATCCGCAGTTTGCAGCACGGCCATGAGCGATGAAAACCATTGCTCATGGTCGTTTTTTGTGGGTGACTGGATGCGCCCAATTTAGCCGCGTTAAGGCGCTGCTCGGAACTGGTTTCGTGAAATCACTCGGTCAATTGTGATCATTGGCGAAATACTAATTTTGGTGATTGTCGTCTTTGAGATTGAGCTTTACTGTACTGGTTGACATCAGACTGATTGTTTTTAAACCAGCCGATCGTGTGGTGTCTTGCTCTGCGGTCCGCTACCCGGTGGAAGTTGTCGCCTCTCGCTGCGACGGTTTCACTCTACTAGGTGATTTGTATTCTCACTCGCATGAAGCATTCGTTTCTGCCACTCCTTGCGATCATGGATGTTGATCTGCGGTTGATGACCGTCAACATCGCATTTGCGCAGGAGTACGCCGGGACGTTGCGGGTATCATCTGGTTCGCCGTCGGGCGAAGGTAACCATGAGTCCTCTTTGACCGACGCTTTCATTGGTCGACCAATTCAAGAGGTCTTGTCGGGTGATTGTTTCGAGGTAATGCGTCCGCACTTCGAGCTAGCGATCAGCGGTGAGCGAACAACGCAATTGATCACGGATACCGATTCGGGGTCGATTGTTTATCGGGAAGTGAGCTACGACCCGCAGTATCAAGACGGCGCGGTCACCGGCGTCATTGTGGTCGCCGTCGACGTTACGGAAGACCGGCTCCGCGAATCAGAGCTCCACGAATCAAACGAGTTTGCGCGAGCCTTTTTGGAAAGCAGTCCGGACTGTGTGAAAGTGCTCGACGATCAAGGGCAATTGCTTTCGATGAACGTCAAGGGCATGTGCTTGATGGAGATCGAGGATTTCGAGCCGTACTACCAGCGGCCCTGGTGGAGCTATTGGCCGGAGCAGTCCCAGCCTTTCGTCAGGCGAGCGATTGCGGATGCGAAAGAGTTTGGCGAGGGGAGCTTCGAAGCCGAGTGCGCAACGGCAAAGGGGAATCCGAAATGGTGGGACGTGATCGTCACACCCATTCGCAATGACACTGGTGAGGTCAAGCACTTTGTAGCCGTTTCGAGAGACATCACCGTCAAACGATTGCACAAGGAAGAACTAAGAGAACGCGAGGAGCAACTGCGGCGAGTGATCGACAACATGAACTCGTTCGTTGGCATCATTCGCTGCGACGGAAGGTTGATGGAGGCAAACCAAGCCGCCGTCGATGCGGGTGGTGTGCAGCGGGATCAGGTGATTGGTGCGTTGTTTTGGGAAACACCTTGGTGGTCGCATGATGCTCAAGTCGCTGAGCAGATGAAGTCGGCGTTTGAAGCGGCTTGCAAAGGAGAACCTTCGCGATTTGATGTGTCGTATTGCAGCTTTGAGTCAGTGGCTCGGATGGTCGACATCTCGTTCGTTCCGGTGAAGGACGAATTGGGCGAATTTTCCTCGGTCATCGTTTCTGGATTTGACGTGACCGATCGATACGACTTTGAACAATCGTTGAGAAAAGCGACGGACGCGGCCGAGCAGGCCAATCGAGCAAAGAGCCAATTCTTGGCAAGTATGTCGCACGAGATACGGACTCCGATGACGTCGATCCTGGGTTATTCCGAGTTGATTTTGGACAAGCAGATCGATGAGGAAACCAGAAGTTATGTCTCGACAATCCAACGCAACGGCGACTTTCTGCTGGGGCTGATCAACGACATTCTGGATTTGTCGAAGATCGAAGCCGATCGGATGGAACTCTATGAAGAGTCCTTTGACCTGGTGAATTTGGTCGAAGACGTTCGCGAAATCATGCAGGTCCGGGCTCGGGAAAAGAATCTCGAGTTACGGGTTCAGTACTGTGGCGATCCTCCTCGATGGATCAAAGCGGACGCCAAACGGCTGCGGCAAATCTTGGTCAACTTGGTCGGCAATGCGGTCAAGTTCACTCATCGAGGCCATGTGCGTGTGCAAGTGCACTATGAGCAAGCTCCTGAAGAATTGGACGGTAAGGAATTGGATGGTGATGTCCAGCAATTGAGATTTGACATCGTCGACACTGGCATTGGCATTTCAGAGGAACGTTTGGGCAAGCTCTTTCAACCGTTTTCGCAGGGCGATCCGACCGTGGTCAGGAACTTTGGTGGGACCGGTTTGGGCTTGGTGATCAGTCAACGTCTGGCCGCAATGCTGGGCGGCGAGATTCAGGTTCGCAGCAAGGATGGCGAGGGCAGTTGCTTCTCGTTTCGAATGCGAGCGATTGCTGTGACTGAAACATCCGATGACGATTTGGGCGGGGCCGATACCATTGCTGCAGAAGCAATCAATCGGGTGGATGAACCTCAGCCGGTGATGGTCGGATCGATTGCGAATCGTGTCGTCGGTTCCCAAGAGTTGCAATGCAATGTGTTGGTGGCGGACGATCGGCGAGACATTCGTTTCTTGTTGAATCGAATTTTGTCGCAAGCGGGGGCCACGGTCGATGAGGTCGAAGACGGGCAGCAAGCGGTCCACTGGGTAACCCACAAAATGGAATCGGGCGGCATGCCGGATTTGGTGGTGTTGGACATGCAGATGCCAAACCTGGATGGTTTTGAAGCCACTCGAACTCTGCGAAGGATTGGCTACACCGGAGCGATCATTGCTTTGACCGCTGACGCGATGGATGGTGATCGTCGCCGATGCCTGGAGTGTGGCTGCGACGAATACATGAGCAAGCCGGTCGACTCAGCCACCTTGCTCGAGAAGGTGACTCGTTTGGTCGTTGACCCCTCGCCGGACAAACCGGCGGTGTAGCGAACTCAAGTTCGTTGTCGCCGGAATGATTGTCGCCGGATGAGATGGCATCGGCTCATCGGGCGACCTGTGGATCAAATCTCAAAGAATCAAAACCCGTGTGACTCAAAACCCGTAGATCGGTTGTTTGGGTTGTTCCTTCAGCGGCATGCCACATCCTGGTGTGGGGCACAACGCGTTGGAGGTTTGAATCCCACAATCGTCGATCAATCCGCCCTCGGATGTACCGACTAAGCCGAGCAAATAATCTGGCTCGATTGGGCCGGGATCGATCCAAAGTCCATCGGGCGTCAGTTCCATCGTTCCTAGGTCGAGGTCCAAGCTGCGACGCACGACTTCGAAGTTCACGAAGATATCCAACAGTGAGTTCTGAGAATTCAGCAAGTCGCTCAAAGCTGAAATCGTATCGCGAGCCGCGGTTGGGCCGCTGTTCAAACTGCGAGCGTCTCGGAAGGCTCGGATGTCCTCGTTGAGTTCCAGTTGGTTGGCGGCGATGCGAACCGATTGTCGTCCGAGTTCAAAGTTGACGCGGTTGGCCTGCAATTGACGAATGCTTGCCCGCAAGCCCTGCCAGACACTGTCTTCGAAGTTGTAATACGATCGTTTGGCTTGTTCGTATTCAATCAAACCTTGTCGGTAGGTGTTTCTTTCTTGCAAGCGAGTGATCGGAGCGTCCCAACGCAAACCGACTCGGATGGCGGTGTTGTCATTGTTAGGTAGGTTCGTCACGGCGTCGCGAGTGAAGCCGCCTGAAACCACCACGTCCAAGTCACTTTCCAAATCGTCCGCGAAGAACTCGATGCGACGGAAGGTGTCGACCAAGGCCGCACGAGCATTCGCCCAGTCCCGGCGATTGACGCGAGCGATCTGCAAAGCTTCTTCGGGGCTGATTTCTACCTCGGGAAGCACCAGCGATTCGACGCGAGCGCGGGCTTGGATCAGCTGCAGTGCGAGAACGTCGTCACCCAGAGCCGCCAAAAGGTCTTGGCTGGCAAGAATTACATCGTTGCGGACTTCGGCGGCGATTTTGACTCGGTCGGTTGAGTTCGGACCGGTGGTCAAGAAGGTATCGATACGCTGGTTCAGCTTCGCGACCGCCTGTCGGTAACCATCCAGTCGACCGGAGATTTCTTTGAATTGGGTGCCAAGTTCTTCGCCAAGTTCCAAAATGGGGTCGAGGTCAAAGATGGACTCGTCAACCGTTTCAATTCCCAGCAGCGAACAAACGGTGGCTTGTTCCTCGCGGTAAAGAGCAAGGAGCGACTCTGTTTGCTCACGTCGTTCGGGAATCATCGTGTTCAGTTGTTCCAAGTCGGCCTCGACTCGCGGGAGATCTTCGTCGATCAGTGCGCGAGTGAAGTCTTCAAGTGGTTCAATGGATTGACGCAGTCGTTTGACCAGTGCAACCGTTTCATCATTCCACTCCAGTTTGATTTCCGGCAACCCGGTTTCTGGATTGAGTGTGCTCTCGCTCGACTCCAACAATTCAATGTTGAGTTCGCCGGTTGCCAAACGAACTTCGATCAACTCTTCGCGGCGGCTGCGGAGTGTGCGGTCGATCAGTTCGAACCGTTCCAACATCGGGTCGTTGATTTGCACGCAGATGTAGGGTGGCAAACCGAGGTCGCGAAGGAATGAGTCGACCGAGTTTTGGTAGCCAACACGTCGTGAAACCAATGAGCTTTGGGAGTTCAGCAAGGCCGAACGAGCCTGAGCGATTTGAAGCCGCTGGCGAATGATGGCTTCGGGATCGTCGGGAATGGTGGTTAGCAGTTCGATCAGCGTGTTGTCGAGGATCACCAGGTTTTCGCCCAAGCGAGCGATGTTCTCTTCCAGGTTGCGAATCTGCAGTTGGTCTTGGAGCAATCCGATGAACCCGCCCGCTTGTGGAACACCGCCACCGCTGAAGCCGCCAAGGTTCGCGAAACCAGAATCAAATCCGGTGAAGGCACCCGTGTTGGCCGCGAACGTACCGCCGGAGCGGCTGACGCTGCTGTCGTTGTTGCGGCCGGTGACGATCTCTAGATAGAAGCCGCGGCGGAAACGTTCGAAGTTGCGGACGTTGGCCAGCAGTCGACGCTCGGAGAGCGTGAGCAGTTCCATGATCCGGTCACGACCGGCCCCGCGAAGCAGCGGTTGCAACAGCGTGAAATCGATCAATGTGCTGGTGGCTCGGGTGTCCGTTCCACTGAGGTTCCAAACGACTTCGTTGGCGAAGTTGACAACGAGGTTTGCACCCGTGGTGAAGTTGCGGGTGAGGGCCGCGTCGCCTCCCAGTGCGACAATCGAATCCGAATCACGCAAAGCACCAAAACGCCGGTCGTTGTGAGCGTAGCTGGCACCCAATCCCGCGAAGTACTGCGTGTCGAATTGGAACCGTTGGCTGGAGACGTCCAGAGCCGACAAATACAGCTGTTCAAGTTGTCGCTGGTAATCAGGGGAGTGCAGCAAAGCGATTTGGACCGCGTTCTCCGCGTTCAGTTCCAGAATGCCGTCTTCGTTAAGTGGCAAGAACTGCCACCAATCCGGGCTTTCGGCGGTGTTGGTCAGGCCCGCGGCTTCCCACATCGGGTACCCGCGTCGCCCGTCGACGCACTGCATGTACCGGTAGGACGCCGGGTCATCCAGCGGCATCGGTTGGAAGTCCAGGTCGAACGGGTTGTACATTCGGCTGCGACGATCCAGCTCGATCCGCAGCGGATGATCCACCGGACGGGCCACGTGAGACGCTTTTTCGTCCATCAAAGCGTAAGCCTCGTTATCGGCTTGCTTGCGATAATGAGTCCGATTGCATCCGACCGAGGTCGACAGGAGGCCGAGTCCGGATAGTATCCAAATGAACAGTTTTTTGTGCTGGGTCACAGTCGGTTCGCCTTCAAGGACCTGGGATGCGAGGCACCGGCTGGATTGCGGGGATCCGCCGGCGCGAGCGTTCTCACAGGTTGATTTCGGACGATCCGACGGACCGTCTTAACCGTCAGTGCGGTTCGAACCGGACGAACTGGCGCAACGTGAGCACCGTCGTAACGGATGTTCCGGTTGTGCCGGTCACTCGGTTGTTCTCAGGCGTCAGCGGGGACCGGATCGGAAAAGTTGACGAAAATTCTGCAAGCCGACGTGGGACTGGATTAAGCTAACGCGTCAAGGATCCTCTCTTGGTAGTTCTGCCGCTTCTCAATCTATTTCTCTGATGCAGTACGTACTTCTCCTCGTTCTGATTGTCGTGGTGATCGCACAGGCCATTTTGGTCTGGAAAGCGGCTCCGAATTGGCGGTGGTATCAGATCACGCCGGTCATCATCACGACGATTTTGGCCGTGATTTTCGTGTTTCCGGTCGCTGGCGCCCTGAAAAGCCGCTCTGCGTGGCACAAAGTCAAAGAGGAGTTGGAAACACGATTGGCGACGGTCGAAGCCGAGCAATTGCAGTTGCGCTATGGCGACCCCAACGACCCGATGTCGGGGGAAGGTGTTCTGCCAATGGCCCAGAAATTGTCCAAGTTAGCAACCGAAGCCGGCCGCCGCTGGCGCGGTTTGCGTTTGGCCAACGCAGATTTCACCAACGGCGGACAGGTTGTTTTGGCCGCTCCGCAAACAGCGGATCCGGTCGATGGCATCCCGCAGGACGACGTCGGCGAGGAGGGCGAAGAAGAAGCCGCTCCCCTGCCGTTGATCCCGGATGGATTGGTGGTTTACGGATTCGCCGAGGGGCCGCAGCCAAATTTGAACGTGCCCGTGCCAATTTTCTACTTGGGCGAGTATCGCGTGACGGCGACGTCGCCCACTCAGGTGACACTGCAGCCAACCGCACCTCTGTTGCCGCAGCAGCGTCAGGCCATCGAAGGGCGACAAGCGGTCAGTTGGTCGATCTATGAGTTGCTACCGTTGGACGGCCACGAGCCTTTCATCGCGGAGGGCAGCGTCGCGGACGACAACAACGTCTTCGGGCGTGTCGACGATGAGCTGGTCAATCGCCTGCTGAACCGACCGTTGTCCGCTCAATCCAAAGCGGAATATTTGCGAGATGGCACGCGTTCATTGCCGGATGACGAGCCGTTGACCAAATGGGTCAAAATTGAATTTACCAAAAATCACTCCATCGTCGTCGACAGTCCCGATCAACGTGGTGCGTTGGACGGCGGGTTTTTTGACGGAAGTGGGCGTGCGGTCGACAGCCGGTTGCAGCAGGGTGCCGAAGGAAAGGTCAAGTTTTCAAAGGGCGATTTGCTGATCGTGAAGGAAGAGGCCGCCGATGCGTTGATCGATGAAGACGTCGCTCGCTTGATCGATACCTACTACATCCGTCCGCTGAATGATTACCGATTTGTCTTGCGGCGAATTCGATTGCGGTTGGCGGAGCTGAACACTCGCACGCAAGAACTGACTTACGAAAACGAAGTGCTGCAGCGTGCCATCGATGCGACCGTGAAGATGACCGCTTCGGGACAAGCCGAGAAATTGCAGCTCGAACAGGACTATGCCCAGTTCGAGGAAGAACGCAAAGCTCTTGAAAGCTACAACGACAACTTGGCGTCCGAGTTGAAGACGACTCGAGAAAAGCTAGTGAAACTCTATCGCAGCAATCAGCAACTGGAACGAGAACTGGCGTCGTTCCATCAAGAGATTTCTGACTCGGCGAACTCTTTCGCATCGACTCGCTGAGGGGCGATCAGCTTGCGGATTGATGTCGATCAAAACCAGCATCGCAGCGATCGGTGGTGATGACCGCGAGGCAACGCCACGGCGAGTCGTTCATTGACGTTGTGGCGGGAGATGCCTTGACGGTTGAGCGTTGTTTGCCGACTGAGTGCTAGTTTCCGGCCGCCTGCATCTTTGCTGCCATCAGTGTGTTGTGAAGCAGCATCGCAATGGTCAAAGGGCCGACGCCTCCTGGAACAGGCGTGATCGCTGAAGCGACGTTTTCCGCCTCTGCAAATGCAACGTCGCCGACCAAACGGTCGTCGACGCGATTGATTCCGACATCGATGACCACGGCACCTTCGCGGATCATTTCGCCACGGATCATCTCCGGGCGGCCAACGGCGGCGATCAGGATATCAGCCGAGCGGCAGACCTCCGCCAAGTCTTGCGTGCGGCTATGAGCGAGCGTCACCGTGGCGTTGGCGGTCTCGGGTCCGCAGGTGCTGTCTTTCTGAGCGAGCATCATTGCCATGGGTTTGCCGACGATATCGCTGCGACCAACCACGACCACGTGCTTGCCGCTGGTGCTGATGTTCGTGCGGCTGAGCAGTTGAACGATCCCGTGTGGGGTGCACGGCAAGAATCGCGGCCGGCCCTGCATTAACAAACCCACGTTCACCGGTGAGAATGCATCGACGTCTTTGATTGGATCGATCGCGTCCAAGACCGCTCGTTCATCGATTCCGGTGCCGCCCGCTTCGGGGCTTGGCAGAGGCAGTTGAACCAGAATGCCGCTGACGGCGGGATCTGCGTTCAGCTCCGCGACTTTCGCTAGCAATTCGGCCTGCGTCGTGCTCGCGGGCAGACGGTCCAAACGGCTGGCGATTCCGGCTTTTTCGCAGGCTCGTTCCTTGTTTCGCACGTAGACCTGGCTGGCCGGGTCTTCTCCAACCAGGATCGCCGCCAATTGTGGGGGGGCGTTTCCAGCGGCAACAAACGATTCAACATCGGCAGCAACTTCGCTTCGAATTTCCGCGGCAATTTTCTTGCCGTCCAGTCGCGTAGCGGGCATCCCCAAGCCTTGATTTGGCGGAAGTCGACGCGGGGTCGACATGGTGAAAAATTGGATTAATCGGTATAAATGGCCGAGAACGAAATATCGGCCGCCTTTGGTCGACGCAAATCACACAGGATTTTTGACTCGATGTCTACCGACGCTTCCTCCACGAACGCTCCCCAAACCGACGCAACTGCGAAGCCAGTGAAGCTGAGCCCGGTTGAGAAGATCAAACAAGAGAGCCAGTTCCTGTCGGGCACGATTGGAGAGCAATTGGCGGATCCAGTGGACCACTTCGACAATTCGAATATTCAATTGTTGAAGTTTCACGGCACCTACCAGCAAGACGATCGCGACAAGCGAAAAGAGCTGAAGAAATCGGGCGGCGGCAAGGCGTACTCGATGATGATCCGCTGCCGAATTCCGGGTGGCCGGCTCAGTTCGCACCAAATGGTCGCGCACTTGGACATGTGTGATGAACTGGGTGATTCGACGCTAAAGATCACGACTCGCCAAACGTTGCAATTGCATGGAATTCTGAAGAGCGATCTGCGTGAGACGATCCGCCGCATCAACGAGGTCGAATTGTCGACCTTGGCCGCTTGCGGTGACGTCAACCGAAACATCATGTGCTGCCCCGCAAAGCGAGTTGGTGGCATCCATTCGCAGTTGAACGAATTCACGGACGAGCTCACGGAAGCTCTGGCACCGCAAACGCCGGCTTATCACGAACTTTGGATCACCGATCCAGACACCGGCGAAAAGAGTTTGGCAGGTGGCGGCGAACCGGAAGCGACCAGCGCTCCGGTGATTGACGAACCGCTGTATGGACCGACCTACTTGCCGCGAAAGTTCAAAATTGGGATCGCACTTCCCGACGACAACTGCATCGACATCTACACGCAGGACCTCGGTTTCCTCGCGGTGATCCGTGATGGAAACATCATTGGTTACAACGTCAGTGTTGGTGGCGGGATGGGACGCACACCAAGTGCGGCGAAGACCTTCCCCGCACTCGCCAAGCGGATGGCCTTTGTCACTCCGGAACAAGCGATCGATGTCGCCAAAGCGGTCATCATTGTTCAGCGTGACAACGGCAACCGGAGCGATCGCAAAGTCGCTCGTTTGAAGTACTTGGTCGCGGACTGGGGCGTCGAAAAATTCCGTGCGGAGGTTGAGAAAGTCTTCGGCGGACCTCTTCAGGATTGCACCGAGGACGACGTCCACGAATTCGACGATCACATGGGATGGCAGGAACAAGGCGACGGCAAATTGTCGTATGGCTTGAACGTCGAAAACGGACGCTTGTACGACAATGAGCAAACGCAACTGAAAGCGGCCATTCGTGAAGTCTGTGGCCACTTCAATCGTGAAATTCGATTGACCAGCCATCAAAGCATGATCTTCTGCGATATCGATCCGTCTGAGAAAGAAGAGTTGACCGCGATTCTGCAGAAGCATGGCGTTCGCACGACGGAGGAAACCAGCACGGTCCGTCGTTGGTCCATCGCTTGCGTCGCACTTCCAACTTGCGGTTTGGCAATCACTGAATCCGAGCGGCGATTGCCCAGCATCATCGATTCGATCGAAGAACCGTTGGCAAAATTGGGGCTCAGCAACGAGCGATTCACCATCCGGATGACCGGATGCCCGAACGGTTGTGCCCGACCTTACAACGCCGACTTGGCATTGGTGGGGCGCGCGGTTGGGAAGTACACCCTGTTCGCGGGTGGCGGCTGGTTAGGGAACCGACTGGCGTACATCTACAAAGATCAAGTGCCCGATGCAGAGGTGGCTGCTGAGCTGACCGGCATCTTTGCCGCCTTCAAAGCCAATCGCGAAGAAGGCGAATCGCTGGGAACATTCTGCGACCGAGTCGGTGCTGAAAAACTCGCTGAGTTGGCCGAAGCGGCGCCGATGCCTGCTTGATCGACAGCAGCATTCGCTTGATAGAAACATCAATCGCCACGTCTTGGATGACGTGGCGATTTTCGTTGGGTACTGGTTGTTGAAGGAGATTTGATCGAGCCAGTAGCCGCCATCAAGCATTGCCGTTCCGATACTCCAATCGCTGCCTTCGCTTCGCCGGTTGCCTTCGCTTCAACTGTTGATCGTGCTCAGCACATCGAATCGGTTCTGTGAGATCCGCCGGATGCGGCGGGGTCGCCACCTTCGTCGTCGTCGGAACTGCTGGCATCCTCGCCCGGAGGATTTTGAACGTTGGGGTTGGCTTCGATCACCGTTTTCAAAACATCGATCAGTTGATCCAAACGGAAAGGCTTGAACAGCACGGCCTTAGGATGCAAACCGTTCTGCTTGGCCTTCACGATCGAGTGTCCCGGGTCGTAGCCGAAGCCAGTCATCAAGATCATCGGAACGTGCGACATGACTTTCTCCAGACGCAGCATCAGCTGATACCCGCTGTAGTCAGGAAGTTTGATGTCGCTGATGATCGCGTCGTAGCTATCGTCGCCGGCACTCCGCCGGACCATGAGCACGGCTTCGTCGCCTTCGTGAGCGGTTTCCACCACACAACCATAACGCTCGAGAAGTTGGTGGGCGTCTTCGCGAACCTGTTTGTCTTCGTCGACCACCAAGATGCGTCGCCCACGCAGAATCGCGTTCTGGTCCTTCTTTTCGTCGGCTGGAACGGCTTCCAGCGGAGTCATCTTCTGACCGATCTGTTGGATCGTTCGTTTGATGTCTCGCGTGTTCTGCAGGATGCGACGCAGTCGGTCCATCACTTCTGGACTGTGTCCGATGTAGCCTTCCATCACATGAACCGCGTCGTTCAAGATCGCGTCCACCGGCAATGCGACCGCACTGTGGATTGCGTCGCAGCTTTGCTGGGCGGTGTTGGCTTTTTGAGCGACCAGCAATTCCAGAGTGTTCAGTGCGAATGCGATGTCTCGCGCGAAGATTTCCAGGAATTGAAGGTCGCTGTCGCTGAAGGCAGCCACGTCGGGGCTTTCGACGTTGATGGTTCCCAGAACTTGATCGTGTAGCACCAAAGGAACTGTCAAAGAACTTCTGGCGTCGGCAACACCCGGGATGAACAGCGGGTCGTTTTGCACATCATGGCAAACGTAGCTGACGCCGCTGGCAGCAACGTAACCCGTGATGCCGTTCTCGCGGGGATGAGCCGACAGCCGACGATCCGAAGCCTCTTCGTCAATTCCAACGCTCAGCAGCGGAATCAGGTTGCCCGTGGTTTGTTCCAGAACACGAATCTCGATGACTTCGAAATTCAGCAAGTCGCGGAGGTAGTGTTGGATGTTGTCTTTGAGCAAATCGATCCGGTCGTCCACTTCCATCATGAAGATTTCATTGGGACGCAAGTCGGCCAATTCGCGGCCGGCTTGGTGAATCGCGGCGAGCTTCTGTTGCTGCAAGATCTCGTCGGTGATCTCGCCCACCGTCACGATCAGGTTGCGAGGTGACTCGGCGGAGCGAACCGGAGCGGCGTGGACCTGGAAGTATTGATTGTCCAAGCTGTGCAGTGTGGAGCTGCTCTCGTCACCGGTGGCCAGAGCCGTGTGGAAGGGGCAAAAGTCCGGACCCATGATTTCAGGGTTGTGCAGCAGTTCGTAAAACGTCATCCCCAATGGCGTGCCGGCGGGACGGCCCGCCCATTCCAGCAATCGATGGTTGGCCCAGATCACTCGCAGGTCAGCGTCCAGCAACGCGACACCCTCGGGCATGTCGCGCAGCATCAGCCCGCTTTGCATCATCCCGCGAATTTCGGAGGTTTGCGGCAGGCTGGATCGATCCATCCAAATGCCGTCGACGTCTTCTTCCTCCAGCAACGGAAATGCGTCAACGATGGATTCGCAGATCACCCATTCAATCGTGCTGGGGTCCAGCGGAGGTGGAGCGGTCGCATCGCCACTTCCAGACCGGCTCATGTTGAGCAGAGACTCCGGGATGGAGGCCAAGTCCGGGGGCGAGTTCGGGACGCCGACACAGATGATCTTTGGCATGGATCCTAACTCCCCGTTGCAATCTAGCCCCGATTCGATCTCGACAGTTCGCGGGTTTCGGCGAACCGTGCTCTTGTAACGTCGTCTTTCAGGTTCCGTTTGGGAACCACGTACAGGAAATTTTTACAGATTTCCTCGGGGTTTTATTTTTCGCTTCAACATTCTACGCGACCAGCTAGGAATCGGCCCAACTCTTGGCGCGAAGCGTTTGTCCGGGCGCTGTTTGGATCAACGGCTGACCTCTGACCCGGCCTCGGTCGAGCTGTTGACGTCCACGTCGAGTGATTGCGAGCCATGCGTTCGCGACGTTTGCGTGCACAGTCTGATGGCGCTTCGCAGCGAGCACCGTTCGAGTCGCCATCGGTTGTTTCTGTGAGGAACTTGAGCGTTTTTCAAAAAAGTCGCCCAGCTTGATGCGCGTTTGATGGCAGTTTCTCGCTTACTCAAACTGCATCGGTCCTGGAAAGATGAAGTTTCTGGGATGACTGAACAAAAACTAAGCTTTCTCGGGGCGAATGATTCACCTCATTGTTGACACTGCTTACCTGGTACCTACATTTTGGGGTGACGGGCGTCGTTCGCCCAAAGTACGCAGCCGTTAAAGCTTTCCCGTGTTTCTTCTGTTGCCTCACAGGCTGTGAGCATTTTGGAGGTTTTTTGATGAGATCGAACGTATTACGGATGTTTCTTGGACTGACAGCGGCGATGCTTTTCGCTGTCAATGTCTACGCAGGATGCGGAGATTGTGGTGGCTGCGCAAACGGTGGCGGATGTGTCGCTGATGCCGGTGGTGCCACTGTTGTTGGTGGAGGATACGCAGGTTCTGACGCGTGTGCTCCAGCCGTTTCCTACCAAACGCAGACGGTAATGCGTTCGCAGTACGTGACTGAAACTCGGATGGTTCCGACGACCACGTACCAACGTCAAACGCAAACCCGCATGCGTAGTGTGACCAAGCAGGTCGCTCGCGTTGAATCACGCTCGCAAGAGTACACGGTCAACGTGCCTCAAACTCAAACTCGTACGGAAACCTACGACGTTCAAGTCGCAGTTCCTTACACCGAAGAAGAAACCTACACCGTTCAGGTTCCTGTCACGACCGAAGTCGAACAGTCCTACCAAGTGTCGGTTCCTTACACCGAGAACGTCGAGCAGTCGTACCAGGTGTGCGTGCCTTACACTGAGCAAGTTGAGCAAACTTACACGGTTCAGGTTCCTGTCACTGAGACCAAGACTCAGACTTACACGGTCAACGTGCCTTACACCGAGCAAGTGGAGCAAACTTACACGGTACAAGTTCCTGTTCAACAAACTCGCGAAGAGTCGTACCAAGTGTGCGTGCCTTACACCGAGAACGTTGAGCAAACTTACACCGTTCAAGTTCCTGTCACGAGCACGCAAACTCAGACTTACCAAGTTTGTGTTCCTTACACCGAAACTTTGACTCAAACCTATTCGGTTCAGGTTCCCGTCACGGAAACGAAGACGCAGACCTACACGGTCAACGTGCCTTACACCGAAGAAGTTGAGCAAACTTACACGGTCAGCGTTCCTGTGACTGAGCAAGTTGCACAAAGCTACACCGTTCAGGTCCCTTACACCGAGCAAGTGGAGCAAAGCTACACCGTTCGCGTTCCTGTGACCGAAACCAAGACCGCTTATCGCACCGTTTCGAAGTGCGTTCCTGTGACCACGATGAAGACGGTCACCAAGGACTTGGGCGGATACGAGTGCCAAGCTGTTGCAGCTGGTGGTGCTTACGGTGATGGCGCTGGCGTCTACGCTGCTGGTTCGGGCTGTGGCTCGTCTTCGGCTTGTGGCGGATGTGCAAGCAGCTGCGGATCGTGTGCACCTTGCACCAGCGGATGTGGTTCGTCGGCTTGTGGTGGCGGATGCGGAAGCGTCGCTGCTGCTGGTGCTGCAGCCGGATCGGCTTGTGCTCCTGCCGTGACCTACCGTCGCGTTTACGTGCCGAACTTGGTCACCGAAGAAGTGCCTGTTACTTCGTACCAGCGTCAAACGGAACAAGTTCCTTACACCTACAACGTGACCAGCTACACCACGCAGACTCAAACTCGCATGGTTCCTGTCACCAAGTGCCGTACCGAGACTCGTGAGCGTATGGTCAACGTGACCAAGTACCAAAACGAAACTCGTACCCGTACGGTTAAGGTTCAAAAGACTCGTCCCGAAGAGCGTACTCGTGAGTACACCGTCACGAGCTACAAGACCGAAACTCGCACCCGCGAAGTTCCTGTCCAAAAGACTCGCTTGGAAACTCGCACCCGCGAAATTCCTGTGACGACCATGAAGACTGAAACTCGTACTCGTACGGTTCCTGTCCAAAAGACTCGTATGGAAACCCGTACTCGTACGGTTCCTTACACGACGATGACGACCGAAGAGCGTACCCGTACGGTTACTGTTCAGAAGTGCCGTCAAGAAGAGCGTACTCGTGAATACAACGTCACGAGCTACAAGACCGAAACTCGCACGAAGTCGGTTCCTGTGACCAAGACTCGTATCGAGACTCGTACTCGTTCGATCCCAGTCCAGAAGACCCGCATGGAAACTCGCACTCGCATGGTTCCTCAAACGACCATGACGACTGAAGAGCGTACTCGTACGGTCAACAAGACTCGTATGGAAACTCAACAGCGTACTCGCGAAGTTTCGTACACGGTCAACGTTCCTGAAACTCGTACCCGCACCTACAACGTGACTGTCTATGACACCGTCACCGAAGAAGTGCCAGAAACCTACAGCGTTTGCGTTCCTGTTCAAACGATGAAGGAAGTTCAAGTTCAGGTCTGCAAGCAAGTCCCAACCACTGTTCAAGTTCCTGTTTACGGTGCTGGTGCTGCTGGCGTTTCGACCGGTGCTGGTTGCACCTCTTGCGGTGGCGCGGCTGCTGTCAGCTATGAAGCTGCTCCAGTCGTCGAAGCAGCTCCTGCTGCTCCCGTCATGCAAACCGGTGCTGGTTGCACCAACTGCGGTCAGTGAGCTTTGACTCGATTCTCAACGGGTGACGGACCGTCACCCGGCGAGTTTTGACAAACCAAAAACGGCTCGCGTTCCTTTGGAATGCGAGCCGTTTTCTTTTGGGTGCAAAGCATTGCTGACTTCCCCGCCAAGCAATGGACGGTCAGCCTTGGCTTCGGCTGGCGATTCGCACGGTACCCGTACCAAGACTCAAGCGTGTTATCTAACCGCGGACATCTCGAGGCGTTCAGTCGGACGCTTCGGTCAGCAGGTTCACCGCACGATCGATCTGGTCTCGGCTGGTGGTCCAACCCACCGAGACGCGAATGCAGCGGCCAATTTGTTTGTCGGTGCAGCCGATGGCCCGCAGCACACGGGTCATTTCGTCTGGTGGGGATTCTGATTGGGCTGAAGCCAGCACCAAATGTCGTGCGGCTTTTTGAATGCGTTTTGCTTCGACCGGCATTTGAACGGTGACCGTATTCGGTAGGCCGTCGTTATGCTCTGCAAAAATGGTGACGTTGTCTCCGAGATTGGTTCGCAGCCCGTCAATCAGACGCGAGCGAAGCTCACGCAGCGTCTCATGAGCATCATTGATGCATTTACCGGCCATGGATGCGGCACACCCGAAACCAACGATGGCGGGAACGTTTTCGCTGCCCGCCCGAAGTCCCATTTCTCGGCTCTCGCCAAACAAAATCGGTTTCAGTTCCAACCCTCGGCGGACAAATAACGCACCGCTGCCTTTGGGGCCGTACATCTTGTGAGCACTGATCGCCAACGTGTCGACACCGAGTTGTGTGACATCGATGGGAATCTTTCCAGCCGCCGAAGTTGCGTCGCAATGAACGCGGATGCCGCGATGGCGACAGCGATCGGCAAGCTCCTGAACAGGTTGATCGGTGCCGAGCACGTGGTTGGCAAGCTGCAGGCAAACCAGCTGTGTCGATTCGCGGAAACGTTTTTCAAATTCGTCCGCATCCACATGGCCGTTGGAATCACAGGGGACCAGTTCAACGTCCCATCCCATTCGTCCGAGTTGCAGTGCGGCCTGCATCGCAGCGTCGTGCTCGATCGTGCTGATCAGCAGGTGCGGCGGGCCTTCGACGGGATCGTAAGTTCGGTCACACTCCGCGGCACCGAGGATGCCAAGATTGTTGGCTTCGGTCCCACCACTGGTGAAGACCAGCTCAAACGGTTCGCAACCGATCAAAAAAGCCACCGATTCGCGGGCGCTTTCGATCGCTTCGTTCACCGCCGACGCGTGGACGTGTGATTGCGTCGGCAGCATGAAGTGCGTCGACCAATAGGGCTGCATCGCTTCGATCACCGAAGGAGCCATCGGTGTGGTGCGATTGAAGTCGAGGTAGATCAGCGACACGGCGGGAAAAACATCGGGAGCAAAGCAATGGACGCGAATGTTCCAGATTAACCCCTTTGCTCCACGATTCCAGCCACCGCCCCTCCAAAACCGTCTGCGGGGAAGGAGCGTGACCGGCGGCGATTCAGCCTACTTGCGACTTTCGCGGAATTTGCGAGCTCAGCGGGTGAGCCAACGCTACTGATCACTCACCAGGCCCCCTGCATTGCTTTGTGCTCTGCAAGAGAGAGATCAGCGAGGTTTGTTTTTCCGGCCTTTCGCCAGACGCTTCATCTTTTTGACTTCCTCTTGTGCAACCACCCATCCACGGCAATTGCGGGCACCGCACTGGCATTTAGGATTCCAGTCAAAGGCTTCCCACGCGTAGTCGAAAGTGATTTCAGTTTCAGCCTCGATGTTGCAGATCGCGACCACGCCCAACGAAAAATCCGTTAACTGAACCAATTCGCAGTTGGGACTGCACGAATGGTTCATGAACGCGCCGGGAGTGCTGGGTTCGAGGTACCAGTCCTCGTGCAGATCCATGACGTATTCACTGCCTTCGTAGTGCTTCTTGTTGATCAGTTGTCCTGTGACTTCAAAGACCAATTCACCCGGTTGAAATTGCCTTGCTGCATAAACACCGAATCCGCAACGGCCCGTTCCTTTGACTTCGATGTCATCGTCGTAGTAAGAGCGGTAGGCATAATCTCGATCAACGACAGCTTGGAGCTTCTTGCGGCGTTGTTTATCCAGTGCGGACATTCGAATCTTGGCTCGAGAAAGAGAGGGAATTCAGGGACGGATCTCGCAAGCATTGCGAAAGCAGAGCCTGTCGTCAACGAGCAAACATGTGAATTTGTAACGGCGTTAACGGTGGCACGACCATCAATCAGATTGGAACGAATGTGCCGACTACGCGAGACCACAAAGAAAGGGTTCACAGTGGAGGGGGGGCATGTCGATGCCACCGATACCGCCTCGATTGATTGGTTTCCAATTCATAGGAATGTCCCATGTCGCGTTCGTTGTTCTCCTTTGGTTTTGTAGTGGCCTGTGCGATGGTCGGTACAACAGCTCACGCGGACTTGGATTCCTTGCTTGGCAAGTGGACCCAAGAGGCGTCGGAGGAACAAGCAAGCGGTGATTCGCTTGTGTTGAATCATGCGAACGAATCTGATGTTGTCATGCCACAACATTCTGTGGTTGCCAGTTCGACGCAAACGGTGTCGTTCCCGGGCCAGCCATCGCCGGTCATCAATCCTTATGTGGTTCGTCCATCCGCCGATTGCGGTGGATGCGATTCAGCGGGACCATGCCAAACGCCAGGATGCAGCAGTTGCGGTCCAAAGTTCAACTTGCGAAAGCACTTTGGGGCCGGCTGCAGTTCATGCGGTGAGTTGGTGGAACCTGGGTGCCAAAGCTGCTCTTCGTGCGGATTGGGGGCTAAGTTGAAGGGCTTGGCGAGCAAAAAAGATTGCAACACTTGCGGCGAAATCGTCGAAGGTTGCCAAGCTGGTTGCAATGTCGGGTTGAGCGAATGTCGACCTCACCAGGCACCAGCGTTGCCACCGCCGAGCTCCATTTTGGAATACTTCCGCAGCCGACCTTCGTACTCCGGCATCTGGGCAGGCTACGCGGATGAGACTCGCACCCGTTGCCGCAACACCAGCCCCCATGTCATCGGCAATTGCGATTGCACGGGAGGACATGCACACGGTCATGGTTGCCAGAATGGTGGTTGCCAGCTCGGTAATTGCCAATCGGGTTGCGACAGCTGCGATCACTGATCGGCCACTACACAACGGCATCGACTGCCGCATCGCGGTGAAGGTGCACGCAGTTGGTTTAGGCGGCCTCGCCGACCCAGCTTCGGATAACGTTGGCGGCAACCTCAGGGTTGCCTTCAACCAGCGTGACCAGTTCTTCCTGCAACGTTCCACCTGTGATCTCCATCGCCTCGACTTTTTCAGGCGACTCTTCCACGTTGATCGGTGGGGCGGGTAATTCCAATCCAAATCCTTCTTTGAAGTCCGTTGGATCGGCGTTTCCGCCCAACGATTTCACGCTGCTGCGAGCGATAAAGAGTGCCGCGGCAGCCAAGGCGAGCATCGCCAAAGTCTGCCACGAATCCGACAGCCATGAGATGGCAATGGCGGTGGTGGCGGGTGCATCCAATTCGGGTTCGGGCAGGTCGATGTAGTCCCAGACTTGCACCAATGGGAACCGGTCTTCACCAGCAGCGACATCGGGAAGCAACGCCGTCACGGCTTGCTGGATTTCGGTCTCGGTTTGTTCTTTCAATGCAACCAAGTCCGACGTTTCCATTGGTGTGATGTCATCGACCGTTGCGTCCGGATTGCTTTCCAGTTGCTGCTTCGTCCAAACTTTCTTGTAGTAACTTCGCGGCAGTCCGATCGAGACTTTCACGCGTTTGACCGGCAGGCCCGCGAGTCGGATGGTTTCGTATTCTTGACCCGCTACACGGTTGCTTGATCGCTCGTCTTCTTTGGTCTTGGTGGTTTGAGCCGACGCATCCAGTTTGACGGGACGGTTGCTGCTCAATGCATTGGGCTGGGCTCCCGGGACTCCGCCAGGCACCGGGCGTGAGGATTCCGTCTCGCGTTTGCGCGAGGTTTCGTTGAGCGTGGTAGGCTGATCCGCGTAGGTCAGCTTGGCTTTTTCGGTGCTCATGGTCGGATCAATTTCCACGTGGGTGGCCACGTGAATTTTTCCGTATCCCATCAAGTGATTGCGAATCTTTTGTTCGAACCGCAGTTCTTCTTCGCGACGTTTCCGAGACAATGGATCGTCGTCATCGGCCAGTTCGAATGTCGAGTCACCATTGGTGTCCGTGACGACGACGTCGTCTGGTGACATGCCCGCAAACGAGGATCGGACCATGTCTTTGATTTGCATGATGCGAGCGCGCGGCAGCGGATCCATGCCTTCAGGTTCAACGGTGACACTTGCTGATTGAGGCCTTGCTCGCGAAAGTCCCATGCGTTCGCCTTGGTCGTACTCCACCGTTGCGGTTCGCACATCGTCGAACATCATGATGCTGCGAGCGATGTCGCGAGTCTTCGCGTTCAATTGCCGAGCCATGCGTTGTTCATTGGATTCGAACGGCGTGGCTTGATCGATCGCGGCTTGCACGCTGGTGCGAAGCGAAAGCGGAAGGGAGGCGGAGCTTTCGAGAGCCTTCAAGAATTCGCTGCGTGACTCGATGGGAATCTTGATGCGACGACCGTCGCGAACCCAGCCGCGAAGATCGGCGTTGCCGAAAGCAACTTCTGCTGCGTCCAGGTCGCGTTCGCTAAAGGTTCGACCGCCCAGCAAGTATTCCGTGCTCGTCGTGGTGCTTCCACGCACCAAGAACCCGAGCGCCAACACAATCGCGGTCAGCAGCAGTCCCGCGATAATTCGCGAGGGGACTGGCATCGATGCGTAGACGCTGCGGAACTGGTCGAGTGCGTTTTGAAGCATGGCGAACTAGTTAGATCTGAACTTGTTGGATTTCGCGGTAGGCGTCCATCAGCTTGTTGCGAATCTGCATCAGCATTCGAAACGCCAGGTCGGCTTTTTGAACCGACGTCAACACTTCCGCTTCGTTGACGTCGCCGCCGGTGAGCATGGAATGAACCATTGCGTCGGCGTTGTTTTGCATCGCATTGACGCCTTTGACTTGGTTGATCAAAAGGTCGCCAAGTTCGCCGAAGGCGGAGTCATTGGATGATGCGTTGGTTGCGTCTGGATCCAGCAACGAGAACGCTTGATTGTTCTGCGTGCCTTCACTTTGTCCCGCGCTGCCCATCTGCGATGACGTACCACCTTGCAGTTGGCTGAAGGTGGGCGGCGGACGGAACGAAGCGACGGGACGCATGGAAAATCAGTACGGCAGGGTTTGGGAAACGGTGCATCCCCGGCTCATGTGAGCAGCAAATGGTTTAGGCCAAGATGGTGAGTCGTTGTCGACTCATGTTCTTGCTGATTTCGATCACGCCCACGTTGGCCTCGTAGGCGCGAGTGCTCTCGAGTGCGTCCACCATCTGCGTGGTCAGGTCGATGTTAGGATAGGCCACGTAGCCTTCCCATTTCCCTTCTTGGATGGCCAGCGGATGTTCTGGCTGGTAGCGGTAAAGCGGCTCCGATTCGTCAACCATCACTTCCGAGACTTTGACGCCGGCCGCTTCGCCTGGGCTGGCGGTTTCGTCGGTTTGAAAGACAACTTGGCGAGCTTTGTAGGGGCTTGGGTTGCCGTTCTCGTCCACCAGCGACGAGATGTTGGCAATGTTGCCTGAGATCGCGTTGAGCCGTGTGCGTTGAGCCACCAACGCGGAGGTGCTGATATCCAGTGCACTGATCATGGCGATCTCCAAAAGGAAAATGAGAAGTGTGTGTTAGGCACGTTCGGTGATGGCCGCACGAAGCAGTTCGAACTGGCTGCGGAGCGTCGTCACGGCTAAGTCGTGCAGGTGTTGGTTCTTCGAAATCTCGGTGACTTGTTGTTCCAGGGACACGTCGCTGTTGTCGTGATAAACCACCTGCTCCATGGCTTCGCGAGGACCGGTGAATTGGTCGTCGCGGGTGACGGATTCGGTCTTTCTGGACGGACTCAAGGCGGAAAATTCGTTGGCGGGAATGCCATCGCTGACTGGTCGTGGCATCCCCACGGATCCACCTCGAATCGGGCTTTCGAACGGGTGAGTCACCCATTCGGGGATGTGTCCTTGGGAAAGATCAGGTTGGGTGATTGAGTTGGATTCCGGTGTCGGTTTGCCTCGATCACGAATGGATTCGGCCAACGCGGTTTGGAATGCGTTTTGGTCCAGATCGCGACTGCGATAGTCCGGTGTGCTAATGTTGGCAATGTTGCCCGCGAGCAATTCGTGGCGTCGTTCGGTGAACGCCAACGTTTGCTCCAACGCACCAATCGTGGTCGATCCGACTGGATTGAACATCTCAAGCAGCTCGACGTTGGGCGGCTTGGTAGCGTGGGAACTTGACGGTTACGGCGCCACCGCCTTGTGGGCAATCTTGCCAATTCAGTTCGGCGGACAATGCCGCGGCAATCAGTGGAAGCTTGCAAGCACGCGAGGCGACCACGGATCCGGTGTCGGCCAATTCAATCTCGACGCCGGTATGAGTCTCACAGCCGGTGATGGTCAGTTCGCCACCTTCGGGCATCTCCAGCAACGCCTGGCGAACCAGGCTTTCCATCAGCTGGCAAAACGAGGGGTGATCGACGGGGAGGCGAAGGGACTCGTCCATGTCGACTTCCAGGCAAACAGGTGCCGGGTGAGCGACCAACATGGGTGAAGCGAGCGTTTCCACCAAAATGGCTAAAGGCGGATCGTTGTCGCGACCGATGAATTGATGTGACATGATAGGTTTCCGATGGCGTTCCATTTTGATCGCATCCGTGCGTTCTCGTTTGCTGTTAGCGTTCGAGAGTGGTTTGCCGCAAGATCAATCTTTCTCGGATACCGTTTTTTCATGGTCTCGCCATCATCTCGCGCGAATCGGTTTCGCGGGCTCCGCTTCGGCTCGCGGCGAGGCTGGCTGACCCTCAACGCCGCATCGGCGGCAATTTTGATCGATGGATGTCGCCGATCGGAAGAGGCGTTTCTGTTTCAGGTCGCCGGTCCTTCGATGGCACCCACGTTGTGGGGTCCCACGGTTCGATTTTTATGCCCGCAATGCTCGATCGAACATCGCGTGGACCATGGCGTCTGGCAGTCGCTGATCTCGCAGCAATCGGGGGCGAGTTCACGAGCTCGATCACGTCCACTTTGCTGGCACTGTGGGTATGACCTGTCCGATATAGACGACCAACTTGTGTCGCAGTGTTCTTCGACCGTGTTGCGAGTACGTTCCATTCAGAGGGATGAATTGAAGGGAATGCTGCGGAAAACCAAAGAGGGTGCCGCGGCCACTGAAGATTCGCCCATGGTATTGCTGCGTCATCAAGGTCGGTTGCACGTCAAGCGATTGATCGCAGGACCAGGACAACACGTTTCTGCTGACCTTCATTCGCGGCTACGCGTCGATGGGCGATTGGTTGCCAGCCCAGGGGAGGTTCGCATTCCAATTGACCAAGATGTGCTCCGAGTGGGGGCGATCCGATCACGATGGAGCGAGGCAATTGCCGGGCCCGGTGGCGGTGCCCAATTGGAACGGCAAGACGATGCTCGATGGTTTCTGAAGCCGGCCTCGCGGGAAGAGAGTTCGGGCTGGGTGTGGCTGATCTATCACCACCGCAACGTGTATCGTGGGAACCGAAGCAGCCGAGTGTTGGACGATTGTCCCACGAATTTAGGCTTGTCGAGGCGAATGATGCCGGTCAGTTCGGTCGGTTTGCGGTTTCGTTTTCGGCGGCGCGAGGGGAGTGACTCCGGCCTGATCGCGAGTGGTCATGATGCCGCCGCCGGTAGACTTCAACCGGTTGTGCAAGTTATGCGTTGGACCTTGTCCGGGCCAAGAATGGACCTCGTGAGTGACCTTGATCGTGGTGTGTTGGAGCTTCAGCCGCTGCCCTTGAACTCAGTCCCAGAAAATTCGCGATGGGACGATTCCGGTCTGGGGGACTGGCTGCCGGAAGTGACACCGGAGGCTCCCGTTGCTTTGGGGGTCGATCGTCGACTTTTTGCGGAGATCAGCGAACTTCAACTCTGGCGCCGGATCGAGTATCGCGTGGCACCCGAGACGTCATGGGACCTCGGAAGTGATCATTGGTTTGTCGTCGGGGACAATGTTCCCGTGTCGATCGACAGCCGGACTTGGGGACCGATCAAGACTTCACAAATACTCGGCGTGTGCACGGTGCTGGGAGAATGATCGACGCAGGCGGAGCGTGCGGGAGGGATCACAGCACTGCGTGAGGTATCAAACCGCGTTCGTCAAAGAACGGTGCGGACCGAAGCGACCGCGACACCGACGACTTTTGGATTGGGGACCGTCATCGAAGCCGAGTTTGGATCACCGTTTCGAAGTTCCACGTGTCCATTGGTCGGATGCCAGTAGCGAAGCGAAACCGCACCGGGCATCGTTTCCACGGCGGCGAGCTGTCCCGCCTGCACGCTGTCTTGCTTATTGATCACGATGTAGTCGCCATCGTGAATTCCTTGACTGACTAGAGAGTCGCCTGACATTTGAACAACGAATCGATCCCCGTTGGCCAGGATCTTGCCGAGGTCCACCACTTCTGTGGTTTGCAAGTTGATGTCGGTCGGTTGGCTGCGAACGATGCCGGCCATGGGAAGACCGGTCGGCGAACGTGCGTCTTCGCCGGTGAGCTCAATCGCTCGCGACTTGTTCGCTTTTCGTGTGATCAAGCCTTTGCGTTCAAGAGCACGCAAATGGCACATCACACCATTGGGGCTTCGGATTCCGAAGTGCTCGCCTATCTCCCGAACGGTTGGACCGTAGCCTCGTTCCCGGATCAAAGATCTGACTAACTCGTATACCTCTTGTTGTCTCTCGGTCAGTTGAACGTTTGCCATAGATCTTCGGGAGGGGCATTTTTGGGGTGGGGCAAAGGAGTGATTCCGTCACTCTTCATAAAGCGTAGCATGGGAATCACTTTGATGACGGAGATTTTATCGATGGTTTTCACATCGACTACGTCAGTTACAAAGTGCAACTCATTGCGCCATGCCGCAAGCGAAATTTGGTTCCCGGTCCCTGCTGGTTCCCATAAGGGTGGTATGTGCATTCTTAACCGGCTCAACCACGCCGGCTTACTGTACTGAAGAACACATTTGTGGAGGAATCAGTGGATCCCCTTACCCGCCGATTAGGCAGTCAGAAAGAAGTTCGTCCAGCGGGCGAAAAATGCAGCATCGCGGATCCACCATGTTGAAAACTTTTTAGAAAAAAGTAGATACCGTCAGCGAAGGCTGTAAGCAACCACGAAGATCCCAGCCGGAATGCACCAATAGGCGAACCAATGCAGGCGGTCTTCACGACTCCAGCGAATCAGCCATTTCAGAGCTGCGATGCCGACCACAAACGCGACAGCGGCGCCGATCAGCAAGGCGGCCAATGAGGCTCCGCCTGATGTTCCGTCTTCGATCAGGTCCTTGATCGCCAAAACGGTGGCACCCAGGATTGCCGGGATCGCCAGCAAGAAAGAGAACGTGACCGAATCGTCGCGATTCAATCCCATCAACCGACCACCTAGGATGGTGGATCCGCTGCGGCTGATTCCGGGAAGGATGGCGAAGGCTTGAAAGCATCCCACCAAGAACGCGGGGGCCAGTCCCAGTTTGTCGTAGGTGCCGTTCTGAGGTTTTAGCCGTCCCAAAATGATGAGCATCACGCCAGTGACGATCAGCATCGATCCGGCCAACAATGGGCTGCGAAGGACATGTGGGAATTGAGATTTGATGGTCAATCCAACCACAACCGCCGGTAAGGTGCCAATCACCAACGTTGCAATCACGCGTCGGTCCTTCAGCAGCAACGCCCAAATGCGCTGCCAGAACACCACCAAGATCGAACCCAACGTACCCGCGTGAAGAATGATCTCAAGCGTAACCGACTCACCGAGGTCGCCCAAAAAGGAGCCAAGAATCACCAAGTGCCCGGACGAACTGATCGGGAGGAACTCAGCGATTCCTTGTACGATCGCCAAGACGATGACGCGAATGAGTTCCTGCACGATTGGGTGTCTCGATTAGAGTGGGCATGTGCGTTTGGACAGTTCGATCTAAGGTTACTTGGATCCTTCCTTCGACGGCATCCTGCAATTCAATTTCACCCCGCTTCCTCTTGTTGACGTGACCACTGTGAACGCATCCGCCGACTCCGACTGTTCTGCCGACAAAAGCGATTGTGACGAATCGATGGCTCCGAAACGTGACCGCGTTTCGATGGACCTGCTGAATGTCTTTCGTGGGTTCTGCATGGGAGCCGCTGACACGGTCCCCGGTGTCAGCGGTGGTACGGTTGCTCTGATCCTGGGGCACTACGATCGGTTGATCAAGGCCATCAGTCACGTGGATGGCACCTCGTTGGGAATGCTGCGACGCGGGCGATGGGGCGAACTGTTTCGTCGTTTGGATCTTCGGTTTCTGATCGCATTGGGGTTGGGAATCGTGATCGGGATTGGTGCCCTGGCCGGATTGATGCACTGGCTCTTGCAGCACCGTGTCAATGAAACGATGGCGGTGTTTTTTGGACTGGTGCTCGCCAGCGTGTGGGTCGTGCGACGCAACGTGCAGTCTTGGACGGGCCCTAGGTGGGGCTTGCTTTGCATCGGCGCGTTGGTGGCGTGGGGCATCTCCATGATTCCGGCGACCAATGGGGACGCCAGCTACGGTTTCTTGTTCGGTAGCGCTTCCCTCGCCATTTGCGCGATGATTTTGCCGGGAATCAGCGGAGCATTCATCTTGTTGTTGCTCGGCGTTTACGAGCCCGTGATTGGAATGATCAAGAGCGTGGTGAAGGGACAGCTCGACGCCGTCGTACTCAGTCAGCTTGCCGTGTTCGCGTGCGGTTGTTTGTTCGGTTTGTTGGCTTTCAGTCGATTGCTGAATTACCTGTTGCGACACCACCGCGATGGCACCATGGCGGTTCTGATTGGATTGATGATTGGTTCCGTTGGACGCCTTTGGCCACTTCAACGTGTCACACCAGAAACCGCTGAGTTAGAACTCAAGTATCAAGAGTTCCAGTGGGTTTCTCCTGCTCAATACGACGGAAGCGTGTTGTTGCTGGTCGTGCTCGCCGTCATTGCGGCTGCCGTGGTTATTTTTGCGGACCGGACCACGAGGCGGCTTCAGGCTTCAGCGGTTGCGGCTTGATTGTTCGCGTCGCACGGCGCGGGCGAGAAGTTTGGCAAAGCCTTGATGAATACGTTCCCAATCGGCCGACACATCTTTTTTCGGACGCACCACAAAGTCGTATCCGGTTGGCAGGTCGGCTTGGTGCAAACGAAAGGACTCTCGAATCAAGCGTTTCCAGTGATTGCGAACAACTGCGTTGCCAGTCTTCTTCGGAATGGTGATTCCAATTCGTCGAGGCGATGTGCAGGATTCGTCCTTCCGAATTGCGAAGGCGACTAGGCAGTCGTTTGCAGCAACACTTCCGCGACGCAAGGCTCGTGTGAAATCGCGGCTGCGAACAACGCGAGAGGTCTTGGGGAACTGTTGTGAGTTAGCGGAAGCCATGCATTTCCGATTGGTGGCGGAACTTCGATCGACGGTGAGCTTGCCTCACGTCGCCGAGCATTCAGGTTGCAGTTGGAATTTTAAACGTCCGTCGACCAGGGTATGAGTGACGCGGGCGGACAAGGTTCGCCCTGCCATCGGACTGGATCGGCAACGCGAACGGAACTCGCGTGGATCGACGTTCCAAGATGCGTTCGGATCGATCACCGTGACGTCAGCGTTCTCGCCGATCGTGAGGCTGCCACCGGACACACCCGCAATGCGAGCGGGGGCGACAGAGAGGCATTCGATGGCTCGACGCCAGTCTAAGATTCCAGCCTCGATCAAATCCGTCGCGACGGCTGACAAAGTGGTTTCCAGGGCGCTGGCACCAAAGGGAGCCAAGTCCAAATCGTTGGCTTTCTTCTCGTGGGCTCGCGGCATGTGTCCCGATTCAATCGCGTCGATCACTCCATCGGCGACGGCTTTTTGAAGAGCTTCCACATGCGAAGGACTACGCATCGGCGGGTGCACCTTGTATCTCGAATCGTAGGATCGCAGCAATTCGTCACTGGCAAACAAATTGTGCGGGCACACCGAAGCTGAGATCTGAATGCCGCGTGATTTCACGCGACCAATCATGTCGATCGCGCCCATCGTGCTGACGGGGCCAACGTGCAGTCGTCCTTTGGTGGCTTCCGCCAAACGGACGTCACGTGCGACCGCCAAGTCTTCGGCTTCGGTGGGCAATCCCTTCAGGCCCAAGATCAAACCGATTTGCCCGTCGTGCATGACCCCGCCTTCGGCCAACTCGGGAACCTCGGGCCGGTCAAAGATTGGCAGGTCAAACATGCGGCAGTAGTCGAGCGCCCGCTTCAAGAGCGCGTCGTTTGACATCGGCCGCGGCGAATCGCTGAAGCCCGCTGCACCAGCACGAGCCAGAATGCCAAGTTCCGCCATCTGTTCGGCTTGTCGTCCTTTGCTCAGGCAAGCAATTGGCAACACGCGAACGCCGTCCACTTCTTGAGCGATTTGACGCACCAACTGAACTGATGCGGCGGAGTCCATCAACGGTTTGGTGCTGCTGCAACAAAGCACGGTTGTGTAGCCGCCCGCCAGTGCCGCATCGCTTCCTGTTTGAATGGTTTCATCTTCTTCGCTGCCGGGTTCCCGCAACTCGGTGGCCAAGTCGACCAATCCGGGAGCCACGATTTTTCCCGACGCATCCAAACGCTGTGCATCTGGTGGAAGGTCTCCATCGGAAGTGTCGAGCGAGTGGACTTTCCCGTCGTGCAGCACCAAACGAGCAACCCGATCGACACTGTTTGCCGGATCGATCACCCGACCGCCATCAATGACCCAAGTGGAATGATTCATGCGTGAGTCTCCGAGCTTGCTGCGTTGTCTTTGGCGTTGGCGAGCAGCCACAGGGAAGCCATGCGAACCGCGATTCCGTTGGTCACCTGTTCCAGGATGACCGAATGAGGCCCATCGGCGACTTCGGGGGTGATTTCGACGCCACGATTGATGGGGCCGGGGGCCATGATCAGGATGTCATCTTTGGCGAGTCGCAAGCGTTGACCATTCATGGCGTAAAGCGCCGCGTACTCGTAAACGCTTGGGAAGGGGCGTGCCTTTTGTCGTTCAAATTGAATTCGCAAAAGATTCAAAACGTCACATCGGTGAACGATCTCGTCCAAGCGATGGGCGACTTCAAAGCCAAGTTCTTCCCAGCGTGGGCTGACCAGCGTTGGCGGTCCGCAAATGATCACGTGAGCCCCCAATTTGCGAAGCCCCCACAGATTGCTGCGAGCGGTGCGACTGTGAGCAATGTCGCCGACCAAAGCCACGGTCATGCCGGAAAAAATTGTCTCTGGGTCCGCGGATTCGTTCCGCCAATCTGAGCCAATGCGGTGCTGCAGGATCGTCAGCATGTCGAGCAAGCCCTGCGTGGGGTGCTCATGCGGTCCGTCACCCGCATTTAGAACACAGCAATCCAATTCGCGTGCGAGCAGGTGAGGTGTGCCGGGGGTCGAGTGACGTGTGACCACCCAATCGACACCCATCGCTTCGATGGTCTTGGCCGTGTCGACGAATGTTTCGCCTTTGGCAACGCTGCTGCCGCTGCTGCTGAATTCAACCGTGTCCGCGCCCAACCGTTTGGCGGCCAGCGAAAAACTGTTTCGAGTCCGCGTGCTGTTCTCGAAGAACAAGTTGGCACAGGTTTTCCCCGCCAACAGCGAGACTTTTCGACGACAGCCGTCTGTCATCGTTTTCAGTTGATCTGCCGTTCGAAGAATGGCCAGGATTTCGGCCGCGGATAGCCTTTCCAAGTCCAATAGATGCGGGTGCTGCCAAAGAGCCGGAAAGGACAACTGTTCGGTCGAAAGCGATGCATTCATGGGCGGAAGTTTAAAGCATCAATGTCTGGTCGACGAGGCTCTCAAACCAACAATCAGCAACCAAGCCAGGATCCAGCAAACTCCACCGATGGGTGTGATCGCACCCAAGACCGGCGTGTTAGTTGCAACCAGAACGTAAAGACTGCCGGAAAAGAAAATGACCCCCGCCAACATCAGCCAGCGAACAACGTTGAAAAAACGAGTTCGCGGCAATGAAGAAAGCGTCAACGCCAGCAACACCACCGCGTGGGTCAGGTGATACTTCACGCCGGTTTCAAACTGTTCTAAACGCCGGGCCAGGGTTTCTGCGTCCACGCCAGAACTCTCGAGAAAGTCAGGCAGACCGTGTGCCCCAAAGGCTCCGATTCCAACGGCCGACGCACCAACCAAACTCACCAAGACCAATTCGCTGCGAGTCGGTGCGTTCGATGGAGTCTCGGATGGGATTGGTGCTGATTCAATAGACGAGGTCATTTCACAGCCAACATGCGTTCCAATGCAATCAGGCTCCACTTCGTCGTTTCTTCGTCGACGCGAATTTGGTTGACCAAGTGCCCGTCACGCAGATTTTCGAGCGTCCAACAGAGGTGGGTGAGGTCGATCCGGTACATGGTTGCACACATGCAAACGACGGGACTGAGGAAATGAATTTCTTGTTCGGGGTGCTCGTCTTTGAGTCGATTGACCAGATGCAATTCCGTCCCGATGGCCCACTTGGTTCCGGCGGGTGAGTTCTTCACCGTTTGAATGATCTTGCCCGTGCTGCCACTGACATCCGCAATGTCGTTGACTTCGCGAGGACATTCTGGGTGCACCAAAATTTTGATACCGGGATGCTCGGAACGAAAACGGTTCACATGTTCGGCGCGGAACATTTGGTGAACGCTGCAGTGGCCCTTCCAAAGAATGACACGACTGTTTTCGATTTGTTCGTCGCTGTTTCCACCCATCTCCAACGCGTACGGATCCCAAACCGGCATTTGGTCTTCCGTGATTCCCATCGTCAGAGCGGTGTTGCGGCCCAAGTGCTGATCGGGAAAGAAGAAGACTCGTTGTCCACGTTCAAACGCCCATTCCAGCACGGCCTTGGCATTGCTGCTGGTACAAACGATCCCGCCATGTCGACCACAGAAAGCTTTCAAACTGGCGGCACTGTTGATGTAGGTGACGGGAATCACTTGCTCGGTATCGATCACCTCCGACATGTCTTCCCAAGCGGCTTCGACTTGTGCGATCGCTGCCATGTCCGCCATCGAGCAACCGGCGGCCATGTCGGGCAGAAGCACGTCCACTCGCCGACCGTCGCGGGCCTCCAATCGGTCCGGACGGTTCGCGAGGATGTCCGCCGTTTCCGCCATGAAGTGAACGCCACAGAACACGATCGTGCGACAGCTTTGGCTCTTGGCGGCCATTTCGGACAACTGATAGCTGTCGCCGCGAAGGTCCGTGTGCGCAATCACCTCGTCCTGTTGATAGTGGTGCCCCAAGATCAGCAGTTCGTCGCCCAATTCCTGCCGGACCGCTTCAATGCGTTGCTGGAGCACTTCGTTTTCGAGCGAACGATAGGGCTTGAGCGGATGCAAAGCGTCCGTCTCATCGTTGCCGGAAACGGGCGGGGTTGGAGGCGTCGTGGTGGGCAAATCAACCATGAAAATTTCAATCAGTGTGGAGGCGGCGAATGTGGGTTTCGCGTCACTGCATCATTGAAACCGATCAACATCATTGTTTCCATGCCCAACTTCTTTCGATCCGGTAATGACAGTCAATGACTGCTCAAATCGCAGGAATTTGGACCGCGAACTCGGGCGAATCGGCATCAGACTGTTGGGAGATTGCCTGGCGACGGCGAAGAGGGGCTGGCTCAACAATCCAGGCCGCGGAGTTGGCGGGCAATTTCGGACACCGCGTCGACGGCGCGAGCGATATCGTCGCTGGTTGTCCCATGGCCGCCGCTGAGCCGCACGGTGCCGGTTGACTCTGTCCCCAGATGGTGATGGATTCGACCCGCACAGTGGTGTCCTGAACGGACTTCGATGCCGAATTCCGCATCAAGGATTGCGGCCGCGTCGTCCGGTGGCAGGTCGGGTCCAAAGTCGATGCTGGCGATCGGAAGTGGCCCCGCATTTCCAATCACGCGAATGCCCTCGATGGAACGAAGACCGTTGTGCAGCTGTTGCGAGAGACGCGAAAGTTTGGATTCGTCCGATTCGGTTTGGTCGGAGTCCGAGTTGCTCCTCGTCAACGCCGTCGAAGTGGACGATTGCAACGCTGCGATCCATCCCGCCATCGCGGGCAAGTTCATCGTGCCCGCTTCGAACTTATGCGGCATCGAGTTCGGCATGTCATCGTCCAAACTTCGATTGCCGGTCCCACCCTGCATCCAGGTGCCAACGACGTTGTGCCAGTCCGAATGAAGGTACAACGCACCAATTCCCGGTGGCCCTCCGCAACCTTTGTGAGCTGGAACCGCAATCGCGTGGGCATGGGACAATGTCGCCGAAACGGGCAGGTAGCCGAAAGATTGAGCGGCATCACAAAGGAAAAAGACTCTTTGTTCAGGGCTTCTGGATCGATTGATACGCTCGATCTCAGAACCAATTTCGTCGTTCGGTTGCAAGGTTCCCGTCACGTTGGAGACATGCGTGATTGCAACCAGTCGCGTGTGCGCTTCGATCCTTTGAATCACATCGCCTACCTGCAGTCGTCCTTCGGTGTCGCATGGGATCTCTTCCAAAGCTGCGTCCACCGTTCGAGCCGCAGCGACGATGGGGCGGCGAACAGCGTTGTGCTCCATGGCAGAGACCAGGCAATGCGATCCACGTTGGACATGCTGGCCAGGGCCGATCAATCCATGAATGATCGCGTTCAACGCTGCCGTGCATCCCGAGTGGAAGCTGATGCAAGCATCCGATTCGGCATCGAGTGATGAAGCCAAAAGGTTTCGCAGCGATCGGACGATTTGATCTGAACGCTGAGCCGATCCGTAGTTGCCTCTGGATGCGGAAGCGCCGCCATGAGTCAAGAAATCGGTCATCGCATTCGTGACCCCCGCCGCTTTGGGCCAAGATGTGGCCGCATGGTCAAGATAAAGACGCGAAGGAGACGAGCCGGATTCCGCGTTGTCAGAATCTTGCATCAGGAACCTTCGGCGTTGTAACGCCAGCGTTTGAGGTAGGCCACCAAGTCGGCCATTTGTTCGATCGAAAGGGATTGTTCCAACCCGCTGGGCATCAAGGAAGCATCCATCGATCGGAACGATTCAATGTCCTGGCGTTCAATGTGGCGAAGTTTGGTCTCGGCCTCCAGCAGCGTGACCGAATCTGTATCCTCGCTGGAAAGCAAACCGGACACAATCTCCCCGTCCACCGTCAATACTTGGTACCGCGTGAACGAAGCGTCAATCGCAGCGTCCGGGTTGAGTATCGCGAGCAAAAGTGATTCCGCCGACTTGGTTCGGCTGTCGCTGATATCTGGTCCGACCACGTGCCCGACACCTTCCATGCGGTGACAATTGGAACAGTGCTGAGCGAACTGCTTGCGTCCGTTTTCAACATCCGCTTGCCAGAATCGTTCTGCGACAACGGCGTATTCCTGCAACACCTTGGCTCGATCGGCCGGAGGAGCGAATGTTGCAGCGACCTGTTCCCGAATGCCAGCGTCACGATGCCGACGCAGGGTTTCGAGTGATCCCGCGTCCACGAACGTCCGGGGCAATTGGCCGCTTTGAATGGACTGCATCAGCCAACCAGCAAACTCTGGACTGGCCTCTGCGTGGCGGCATGCCACTCGCCGCTCGCTTGGTCGCCAAGTTCCTGAATGCCGCAACAATTGTTCTTGCGTCCAGTCTTGGTCGTGTTGCAACAGGATTTGCAGAACACTCGACCGCAACGCCTCGGGGGATGCTGGTTCGAGCTGAGCTCTCAGGACATCTGAATTTAAAGCAACCAAACCCAGGAAGGTCACGGCATCTTGCTTTCGATCGATCGATTGCGATGGGGCCGACAAGCAGTTCTCAGCAAGGGATTGTAGATCCGCCAGCCACTCGCGGTTGCCGAGAACAAGCGTTTTCCTAGCGACGACCGGCGTTGTGCCACGCACCCAACATGCAATTGATGTTAGCTGGCTGAGAGCGTCGTCCTGCTGCTGGATCAAGTCGAGGGTTTGAGAAAGATGTGACGCCGCGGATTGCTCGAGCCAGGTTTGGACCAATGGTGACGTGGGGGAGAGCGTTTGCCGTGATTCATCAGATGCTACCAGGACGCGACGAAGCAACTCAAATTGCATTGAGGATGGAATGGTCGTTAGCAGCTTACCGATCCAAGCGGACGATTCTGATTCACCGGCAAGTCGTTCGAGCTCTGAGATGACTTGGTGGAAGCTTTCTGACGAAGGATCCTGCGCGATTTCTTGGCATCGCGAAGTGTTCAGGAACGACTCCAAGGCCACTTGGCGGACTAGTGAGCTGGGATCTCTCAATAAATCGAGTTGTACGAGTTCTTGATTCTCGCTCGCGGGATCTGACATCGACGCGGCAATGGCTCGAAGTCGAGGTTCTTCGCTCCCTCGCAATCTGTTTCGCTGTGATTCCGTTAACTGTCCCGATTTTGCCAAAGTGAGAGCCAATCTCGCCTGGGTCGCGGTGGGAATCGATTCCTCTTCCAAGACGGCTGCCATGGACGCCAATGTCTGGTCCGCCCAGGAAGTCTCCGGGGCGCGGCGTTCGGCCATCAGATGAATGAGAAATTGGTGCCCCAAGGTTCGCCGCACAGGGTCGGCGGATCGAAGCGATTCCAAGGCCGATTTGATCGATTGGATCCGCACGGGAGAACGCTTTGCTGGCGTTGGTGTCATTCGCCAGATACGCCCGAGGTCTGTTCCGTACCTTGTGTCCGGCCGTTCTTTCAGCTCGTCAGGGGCCCAGTCGGGATGCTCGATGACGGCTCGAGCCATGTCCACCACAAGCACGCTGCCGCCGAGGTCGGCGACGAGATCGACCGGGCGAAACCAAGTGTGTGTGCTGGCAAGCCATTCATTGTGATGTTGAACTCGTTGAGATTGCCACGTGTCACCACTGAACGAGAGTTGTTGGCGTTGGACCGCCGAGGCCGTGGGTTCGCACACGTAAAGCGAATCGTCGTCGTTCGCGAGCACTCCGCAGGCGGCACTGAACTGGCCGGCATGCAGGTGGCTGGTTGTCCACGCGTCGGCGAGCGGACGTACCAAGGAGTTTTCTCCCGTGGACGCAACGTCGTGAATCGCGTCGCTGGGGGATAAACGAGAGCGATCGACCGTTTGAGCTTGTAGGACCGCCTGGATTGCCGGGTTCCGATTGCTGCATCCAATTCGTCTTCCGTAGTCGTCGACGGAAAGACCATGTTGGCTGTTTCCGGTCACCCTGCCCCACTCGCCGGAGATGGGATGGAAATAGAAGTCGTGTTTCGTCAACGCAAGCGGTTCCTTTGCGACCGAGAATCGTTTGTCGACCGACTCGACCGATCCACCTCTCAAACCGTTCGCAACGTAGATGCATCCGTTGGGGCCGAGGACGGGGTGATTGGCTCGTAGTTGTTCGTTGCCGATCGCGAATCCATGGAACCATGTTTCGACCTGGTCCGCATGGCCGTCACCCGTCGTGTCTTTGTGCCAAGCAATTTGGCCGGCGGAGGTGACGATCGCGCCAAAATTCCAGTTTTGTTTGCTGCCATTGATCGCGGTTTGGTGCGATGAGAATGAATCCGCATCGGTCGCCACGGGCCATGGAAGCACCCCGGTTGCGAAATCAAGTTGAGACGCGAACGTCTTGGCTTGGTCCATTCGTCCGTCACGATTCGTGTCGGTCAACACACGAATGCGACCATGTCGCTTCGATGGGGCGAGTGGGAGCGGGTAGTCGGCCATCTCGACCACCCATAGCCGGCCTTGTGGGTCGAACGCGGCGGAGACCGGATCGAGAATCATCGGTTCGGACGCCACCAGTTGCAATTGCCAACCATCATGGAACTGGAGAGACCTTTGAACTTCGTCAGCAGTGGGAGCTTGTTCGGTTTCCGCAATGATTCGTTTTGGCTTCGCTTCAGCTTCCTGAGCGGCGAGAGTGCTCGTGGTGCAGAGGAAGCCAAAGAGAATCGTCAATGCGGATGCCCAGACCCGCAGGCGTTTTCGTAGCGGCGTCCAAAGGGACTCGAATCCACTCAGCATGATCGCAGTGACCATCAAGGCGATCGCGACTGGGAACGGTGCCAGCACCAACGCGATGCATCCCAACACAAAGATCCAAGTGGAGGGATGATTCACCAGTTGATGCATGCGTTGCACCCAGTCGGCTTGGTGCGAATGATTTCGGCTCGGTTGCAACCGCAATACAATGAGCAGTCCAGCGCTGGTGAGCAACAGCAAGGCACGCATACCATGTTGAGCCCACGCGAGCGACATTGAAGTGCGAGGTTTGGACGACCATGGTGGTGGAAAGCTCGGGTCGCTGGACCAGTACTGGCTTGCGGTAAGCCAGCGATCTGGATGATGTTCCGTCAAGACAGCAGACCATTGCCCGTCAGCAAACATGACTGTTTCGGAAGTACGCCACCAGGCATCTGATTCGTTGGCGGCATAACGCTGGACTTGCAGGGAAAGGTAGGCCTCCATTTCGTCCCAACTAAAAATCGCATCAGCGGGACGTGACGAGAACTCGTTCGACATTTGTTCGAGAGATTGCGATTCGGGTGCGTCCGCGTTCAATGGATCAAATCCAACACCGGCCGAGCGACACAGTGCATCATAACGTTGCAGCCAGGTTCGAATCCAAGCCGCCACCTCTTCGTCGCGTCGGTCGGCTAGCGAGTCAGCGGTCGCCGCGATGGAACGCACGGTGTGCGTTGCCAAAATCTGCCAACGCTGGGATGGCGTGATTGCTTGCCAACGTAATTGCGAGGCAGCGTCTTTCTGATCCGAGTCCGAGCGTTGACCCTGACGCGAATCAAGTGGGGCGATGGTGGATGCCTGTTGCAGATTTCGTGAGAACTCGGCGTGATGATTGCTTGTCAGGCGAGAAGTCAATCGGGTGAACGTGTTCTGCTCCGCCGAGTCGAGTTCTTTCCAGCCGAGCATTTCGGCGCGATCAAATTCGGGCGTGAGCTCGCTGAGGATTTCAATTCCTTGGCTGAGTCGACTGAGCGGCAGTAGGAATTGCAGTTCCTGATCGTCAATCGGAACGATGTCGGCAGGCAAACGATTGACCCAACCTGAAATGAACCGGACGCCATCAGGAAGTTGCAGCGTAAGAGAAGACGCATCTCCCGGTAGGATGTCGTAGCGGCTGATCATGTATCGATCGTCCAAGACTTGATGATCGGCTAGCAGTGCTCGAGCGACATTGTTGGTCTTTCGAAGCGGTTCGAGTTCGACGGACCAATTCTCGTTGGAGACGCGAAAGAAACTCACATCGTCTTGAAGTGAATCTGATTCGGATTGGTCTTCGCCGGATTCTAGCTGAGTGAGTTCCCACCGTGGGCTGACCAAAGGATCCACGCCGTTGGTTTCCCATCGGATCGCCGCGTTCGTCAACCGATTGGGGACCACGATATCCATTCGCGATCGTTGGGCCATCAACACTCGAATCTTCGGCACGCTCACTCGGACCAAATCCCCGGCTGCCAAGCGACTGGTGAGACGAAGGTGGCGTATGTTTTTGTCCGCCATTCGAATGCGTAAAACTTGGCGTGCCGGCGTCAGGGTTGGTTGACGCGTCGACGCACACAGCGGTTGAATTTGCAACGCATCACACCAACGAGATGGCATTTCGACGTCTAGGAAGTCCGGTTTCCGTTTCGATTGAAGTTGGATGTCCGTTTGGGCTGTCCATCGACCTTCTTCCCAACGCAAGGAAACTCGGGTGTCTGCAAGAAATGGATGTTGTGATTGATTGACTCGGAACTGTGCGTTGCCGAGTTCGTCGACCACGGAGCCTTCGACTAGCCAATCGTTGACGAGTATTTTTCCCGCCGCCAGCATCGCGGCTGGACCCGTTTCAACGTCCGTTTGATTGGGAGTGGTTGGTTCGGATTTCCAACGAATCGTGGTGTCTTCGGCACGTGAAAGGATGACGTTGTTGCGAGACTGAACCGGTTGGGATTGATGGACAGGAGTGATGTCGATCAGACCCAGCCGAGTGTCTGAATTCTTTGGAATTGTAAGGTTGGCATCCAACTCCAGTTCTAAACCGCGACCCTCATGTTGGATCAACAAGCAATCGCGATTGCCCTCACGAATCAAGGTCCAGACGCGGCTTGCTTCGAGCGATCGTGCGGTCTCGCTGGATGCTTCGTTTGTGGTTGAAGAGTTGTCAGCGTTTTCGTTGTTGGACGTGGCCGCCGCGTTTGCAGAAGGACTGGCCAAATTCGACGGGCGATCATCCGGAAGACCAGGTTGACGGATCGTCCAATCGAAAAGTTGTGTCTTTGGTGGGAGCACGACTTTGATCAGATTGGGCTGGAATTGAACCGGTGTTGTCGTGGTTTCTGTGGAAGGGGATGCGTCGATTGTCGTGGGCGCGATGGTTGCTTCCAACCTCATGTGTTGGCCGCTGGCGTCCAAATGAATCTCTTGTCTTGATTCGATCACCAATGGTCGTTCGGCTTGCAGTCGAATTCGAACCGATGGAGGTGACCCCGAACTCTTGGAAGCTCGATCAATGCGGCTGATGGTGCCAGTCCATTGTGCGTAGAACTGCTCGGGTGCGGTGCGTTCGATGCCCAGAGAGACCGGCCACACAGGCAGCAGTTCGCTGGAAAGCGTCCACGCCACAAAGGTCTCGCCAAACGATTGTCGCGACGGTGTGGGAATGCTTTGATCGCCGGAAGCATCGATCCAGCGATTGGTGAGTTCGACGTCCGGGCAATTCAATGTGCGTTCGCCCGAAGTTTCTTCGGCCGATGGTGCTTCTTCGGCGACGGACGTTTCCTCATTGCTCGATACGTCATTGCTCGATCCGTCTTCGTCGTCGTCAAGTTGGTTTGCTTGCGACCAGCTTTCGCTCAAATCCCAAACCAAGCGAATGGGCAGATCCGCCTCCGATACTCGTGTGAGTTTCCATTGGTGAGTTTCTCGCTTCAGGACCCTCCACGCCCGTGAAATCAGACGAGGCGTTGATCTGGTGTCGGGATCAAACCGAAGGACGACCTCGCCTCCGGAAGGGACCTGTTGCAATGGAGCCAGTTCACACTCGACCGAACAGTGACGCGAGGTGGCGTTGACCCAGTACCGCCGTCGCCACTGCGACGCAAAGTTCCAAGGTGCGGTAGAGGTGTCGGGCGATGCGTCCTCCACGGAAAGGAAGCTGGGACTGGCTGGCGATACGCCGCTGGCCAACGCGTCCGCGGTTGGCTTGCTCTGCACTTGGATTTGAAGTCGTTGGCAGGGACCGATGGCGAATTGGTTGGAGGAAATGATGCCAAATCCAATGGCGCGGTCCACGGTGGGCCAGGCCACATCGTCCGTCACCACGCGAAAGTTCGAAATGCGATAGTCGCGACGAATCACCAAGCGTGCTTGCGGCAATTGTGGCAGAGTGATCTCAACGAGCGTGCCGTTGGGAGAGTGAGTCGTTTCGCAGCGCAGACGCACACGCAAATCGAATTGAGTACCGGAAGGAACCACGACCAACGTGCCGCCGCGTTCATCGCTGGCGCGAGTCAATACGCGAGTGGTATCGTCGGCCCGCACCAAGACGACTTCTTCGACGGTGTCCAAAGGAAATGGGAGCCGAAGCCGACTGCTGACGCGCGGCGTTTCCAATGCAAAACGAGCCACCAGTTCGATGGGTGAGTCCTCTTGCAGCAAACTGATGGCACGTTTCGAACGTTCGGACGTAAAATCCAATTCATAGCTGGCCTGCGAGAACGAGATCGGTTGTTCACGTTCGTCCGGTCGTACCAGAAACAAATCTTCGTAGAGTGATTCGGGAATGTAGGCCTTGTCGCCCATCGGCTGATTTTTCGTGTCCAGCGGAACCAGAATGTCCATCGTCTGTCCGAAGACTGGTCCAGTGCCAAGTGCCGAGAAACCGAAGAGTGACAGCCAGATCAGGCACGACGGCAACAACGCAGAGCTGGAAAAGTCGCTGGTGGGATCTGATTCGGCGGTCTTGGAAGCTGGCGTGCCGAAGTTTGATCGAACTCGTGACCGTGACGAATCGGACGACGTGGCTCGGCGGGCGAGTTGCCAGTGCTGGGTTGCAAGTTTCAGCAGTGCGAGTGTCAGCGGTAGTGCGACCCACGCGGTCATTGAGACAAACGTTTCCGGCCACAGCAAAACGGCGAACAGCGAGAGAGCCAAACCGCAAGCCAGCCCCCAGCGTGCTTGCCAACCGACCCACAGGCTGAGTGCCAGGATGCCCAAAGCGCTCACCCAACCGATCCCGATGACCCATTGGAGGAAAATCAATCGTGGGTGTTCGTCGGAACCAATCCAAGGAAGAATCAGGCTGTCTTCCGCCGGGGTGATGTTGAGCTGGTTGCCAAGCGTGAGTCCAACCGCTTGAAGGTCATTGACTCGTGTTTCGCGAATCCATGATCGTTCAAAGGACGTCGTGCTCCAGTGAACGTCCAGCGTCACGGCACCCGTCGCCGAGGTAGCAAATCGAAGGTGATGCTGACGGGTGTGTTCTGGGATCGCTTCGGTGCCATTGAGTTCAGTGCTGATCAGATGAGCGTCCCAAGGCAACGAAACCTCGATGGGTTGAGTCGCGACCATTTCAAAACGAGTGTGGGCGATGTCCGTTCCGCTGGCGGACGCGACGACGTGCGTGTTCTGACGAAGCACGAGATTCGACGGAGGCGTTTTGGACCGAGTGTTGATCGAGACGACCAAATGAGGTGTCGACTCATATCGGTAGCGAAGCAAATTTTCGCGAGGCGATTGCTGAAGAGAAGGTATTCCGACAAGTTGCGGGGTGGGGCGTGCCAACTGAAGACTAGAATTGATTTGCAATTCGCAGGTCTGCGAAGTGGCCTCCGAGAGTCGAAACAGACCAACATGGAAGACTTGTTGCGTCTCGTCGTTTCCGAGTTGACGTGTGGGCGTAGAGTCGTTGGCGTATGTGCAGATGCCAATTAACGTCGACTGATCACCGAACGGACGCGGAACCGGAATGGTCCACTCGAACCATCCAGATTCCGATGCAGGAGATTCTGGATCGTCCATCGGCAAGTTGGTTGCGGCCGCGGATTCGTCGTTTGGAGTGGTCAGGGATTGGCGATTGGGCAAGGTTTGCCGTGGCACCCACACGCGTTGGATTTCGTCTTTCGCAATCGAGGTCGGAGTCGCTGAGTCCGTCAGTTGAACTTGCCAGTCGATCTTTTCTGGCGGGAAGTCTTTCGACTGCGACGCCATGCGGACTTTGATGCGGCGGGCAGTTTGCGGCAGCCCTTCGACTTGGATTCGGAGTTCCTGCTGCAACCCGCGAGGCACCATCGTTAAACGCGAGAGACAGGAGCCCGTGATAGTGCTGTCGGGAGTTTCCAGCGTCAGCGGCGGCGTTTGGTCGATGGCGTGACTCAATACAATTGCATCACCAGGCAGCGGCGCGAATTCACGACGTTGTTCAATGGACAGATCCGAGAACTCGATTCGAGCTGGCGAAATCGCAGTTTCTGCCGTCCAACCCATGTCGGCCGGCGGGATGACCGCTGCGGTCAATTGGCCCGGGCAATCCACCACGCGAATCATCCAAAGCGATGGGATCTGGGGCTGGTTGGGCGGACGACGACGCTGGCCGGTGGCGCGGATCGTCAGCGTCGGGCCCCCATTGTCATTCGTTTCGACCTCGTCCGGTCCTGGCCAAATGGTCAGTCGCCGCCCGCGGCGATTGGGGGCGTTGATGGCAACCGTTCGCTGGTTGGTACCGACGGAGATGCTTTCAAATGTGAATCCGTCCTGTGCTTCCAACTGAATGGGGACAAGCTGATCGTCAGTAAGTTTGACGCGAATCACGCAGCGAGCTTGGATCGTGTTGTCTTCGATGAGGAAGCGAGCTTGGTGGTCGGCATAGGAAGCAATTTGCGATTTCGCGAGTTCAAGTTGCCAGGATCCGATCAGTGGTTCGCCGTCGACGGTCTCGTCTTTGCGAAACAAAGTGGCTGCGGCGGAGGAGTTGATGGGTGACGGACCGGTCGCTGTCCAAATGCTATCGCCGCTGTCTGTCGTCGCGTCTGAATTCAGTTTTGAATTGCTGGCTGGTGGTGTGGTTTGCCAGCCATCGGGCAGATCCCATCGTGCGACATTCAAATGGCGAGGCATGGACCACTGGATTTGCCAGGGCGTTGCGGAGATCAATGTCTCTGACGAGAACACTGGTTCGGGCAAGTTGATGTGATTGGACTTGGACGCAACCGGAACGGTTCCTGTAACGGTGATCGTTCGTGATTCGGTCGAGGACACGTCCTCAACATCCGCTGGCACATCCAGTTCAACTCGTGTTGCCATCGTCGACGTTGAATTCGGCGAATCGGCCACCGTGACGTTGCCGACGGGCTCCGCGTGGAACGAAACCTCGCGGTCATCGACCCGGACTTCGGTGACATCACTGTGAAGCCAGATCCACGCGGGAATGGACTGGATCGGTTGAGGATCGATCTTCAAACGGGCCTCCCAACTCAGCACGGATCCGTCAAACCGGTAGGTCATCCGGCAATCCCGCAGGACGGTGGCGGGGTTCTCCGTGGAGGCGGGAGCGAACCGTGGCCGAAGACGCAGATCCAATGTTTGAGAGCCAGCGGATTCCAGGAAAACCCAACGTTGCGGTTCGTCGTCCGAGCCATCTCTCGATGCGGCACTTGATGAGGTCAGCGAAATTCGTGTTGAGTCGGCGGGATCCAGCCACTCCGGAAGCTTGTTATCTTCGACATCGAGCACCACGGCTTGTTCGCACGTCAATCGTTGATCATTGGGTATCCGAATCCAGATGCGTGCGATGACGGTATGGGGCAGCGTGAGATTCCACGTCATGCCGTCCCATGTAGGAGTTCCCTGTTGTTTCCAATCCCAAGCCAGCTCTCGATTCGCGAGAGTTTCTTCGCTGGATTGACTGGCAAGCGTGAGTGTTCCTCCGGAGGTGGATTGGATTTCAAAAGCATCCGAGACCAACTCGCGTCCTGATGCTTCATCCACTTCTCGCAGTCGCAGCACGGCGAAGCTGACTTTCCCGAGAGTTTGACGGTTGCCGGCTTGCTCCGAAAGCTTCATGCGGCTGGCGTTGCTGATCAGCGACCCGTTTCGGATGGTCGCCACCATGTCGCACTGCGTTAGCCCGTCGCTCGATTCGGGATCCGAGTTATCCGTAAATTCCTCGAGTGTCTGAGTGAGTTCCTGGACTGTGATGGGGCGGTAGTCATCGGGGACAAGCCTCGCGATTTGGGATCCAAACAAAGAAATCCATCTTAAAGAAGCGTTGCTCTGAACTTGCGTCGCGAGCGTGTCCCAAGGGGAATCCGTGGCCCGCGGCGTTGTCAAAACTTCTGACGGTTCAGCCTCATCCGGCAACGTTTCTTCGGATGCGTCGGGGGCACCGCTCGTCTCCTGTTCCGCCGGTGGGTCGTCGGCATAAAGCTGGATCGCGTGGGTTGGCACAGCAAGCGTGAACGCGAGCAACAAGAACACACCCCGCCACTTCAGTCGCTGAGGTTTGCAAATCATGATGAGGACCCCGGCGAATGGCTCGCGGTGGCACCCTCCTCATCATAGTCTTCTCGCAGATCATCGCCGGGGACCGAGTCTGGAGATTCCATGTCTTCATCGATTGAAACGCCGGATCTTTGGCGTCGTCGAGTGGAGCCCGTTGACGTGGGGCGAGACTGCGAACCTTTGGCGGCGGATCGGGACCCGGGTAAGGAGCCTTGATTGCGACGGTTCGCGCGAGTGGAACCGTACGGCGGTAGTTGTGCCGATCCGCGCGAGGCGTTCGACGATTGAAGCACTCGATCGGAAGTGGTCGGCGAAATCAGTGCCGAAATCGCGTAGAAGACGATCACCAAGACCAAAGAAATCATGATCAACTGAGCGGTCACGATGACACCGTCGGGAGCAGCCACCAACACGCCCGCCAACACCACCGCCAATAGAATGATGGCAAAGGGGTGACGACTGCGTGGAAAAAGTTGCGTTGAAGCCGCAAGTAACAACGAAATGCTGCCCACCGCCAACCACATCATCGTTCGCGAGATGGTGAGTGCTGAGAACGCATAGGGGTCGCTGGAATAGAACAGGTATTGGTTGCTGGGCACCGTGAACGAGGCGTTGGACGACGCCTCTTTGAGCAGAGCCAGTGTCGTTTGGTTCGATTCAAACGGCGTCGTCACCCATTCGACGAGCTCGGAATCATCCAAAATGGGCTCGCGAGAAAGACGCAGTTGGTCTCGTTGCCACTGCATCATGCGACCAGCCGACGAGGATGCCCAAAAGAGATGCGAATCGGTCGGTACCGAAAGTTGCCAATCAATTTGTGCGGAGCCAACCGGAAGTCGCATCAGAGGTTGAATGGTGGTCCACCACGGGCTGGTTTCGGTTTCCGTCCAAATCCGAACATCCAGCAATGATCTCGTCGAACCGGGATTCGGTGTTGCCGATGTGTTGGTGGAGGAAGCAAGAGTCGCCGAACGACTCGGAATGTCGACTTTCAAGCCGCCGCGGGTCCGAGATGTCGGCACCAAATTGCCATTGAGGCGAGTTTCAATTCGAATGGTTTTCAGTTGGCTTGATAAGCCAATGCCGATTTGTTGTCCGTCTTCGATCACCGCGATCAGTTGTTCATGGCGTGTGCGTTGACCCACTAAACTGCGGATCAACGCTCGCGAAACTCGAACCGCGGTCGTCTCCACGGTTTCTTCTGCGAACTCCAGCGAGAAAGGTGCGTCGGGGATGGACGTGAACGACCATTCATTCAAATTCGCTGCCAAACGTCCGTTCGCATTGGGGCTCAATTTCTGTGCTTCGGGAAGTTGACGCCCATCACTGATTGAGATTGACCACGATTTTCCTTTGCCACCGGTGATGTTTTGCGGGATACTCAACCGATAGTCCGATTCCAACGCGATCTGATCCGCAATCGGTTGTGGGATTCCCATCCAAGCCAAGTGCGATGAGTGCTGGTCTGCGGGCAATGGCGAGGTTGGCGATTCATCGGATGCGGAGGCTGCGGCAGGTGAGTTCGGATCTGTTTCAGAGTTCCGATTGACCAATTGATTAGCTGTGTCGGACGTGGACGTTGGCAGCCAGTTTTGAAGCGGCAAGCGGGAGGTGAGTTCCACCTCGTGATCGCCGGTGGACAAACGCGGGGTGACGATTTCGAAAGTCGACCAATCCTCGTTGGCTTGATCGGTGTCGCGACGGCGGACCATCGCGGGCACTCCGTTGACCACCGCGGACCACTGAGCTCCGTTGGACGCAGATGTGGGGACGACGAAGGAAAGAATGCCTTCCAGGTCGATGGTGCTGGCAAGATTCCAACTGGAATGCGTGATCCACTGGCTTCCCTGTGTGCCCATGCTGGTTCCGCCGGACAGACTCAGTTTCAGTGGTTGCTGACTGAAGTTTCCTACGACGGTCCAAGGCCCATCGACTGATAGCAAACGGAATTGATTCTGTGTTTCGGTACCGGTCCGTTGCAAGTTGTCGCTCTGTGATAGATCGACCGTCCACTGCAGACGTTTGGCGTCTGCGACTTTGATGATGGCTTCGGTGATCGCACTGGAGGATTCATTGGTTTGCAAACGCGGCAGTGTCAGTGCCAGTATTTGCGAATCTTCCGTGATCGATGGTTCGGCGCCAGGTTCTTGCAAGATCTTTTCAGTCGTGATGACATACTCGCGTGGCCATTTGCCATCCGATGCGTCGGCTTGCCATTGCACCAGCCCATCTGAGATGGAGATATCCAGTTCTTCTTCGTCATCATCGGCGGTCAAGTGAGTCAGTTGCCATCCTGTTAAGTCCAGTTGCATGTCTTGCGGATCAATGCCGCTGCCACTGGACTGAACCGTCATGACCGACCGCGCCAAGCGATCTGAAACGGCGAGGTCAATTGCCACGGACAAACGTTGTTGACGTTGTTTGCCGGAAAGCCAAACGGGCAATTGAAACGAGTCGCGAAGAAATCGAAAGCTTTGGGTGCGTTCCCCAACATTGACCGTCGCCGCATCGGATGCGATCGCTTCCACGCCCAAACGAGGACGCCAACGCAGACGATGATCCTCGGCCGTGACGACGGTGACGGTCCCGCGGTGTCCAATCGCGTCCGGTACTCGCGGCAGGTTCATTGCCCACGGGGAGGTGGCAGAGGCTTCCGGGACCGGCAAACGCAATTGCAAGCGAACTTCCACCCGCGAAGTAGATGTCATCGCGTCGGTGCGATCGGTCGAAAACTGAATGCGTTGAGAGGACGACTCGGTTGAATTGGAAGCTTCGTTTTCAGCTTCGCTCAACAGCTTCATCGTCCATCCCGAGTCCGCCACGTCGATCGCTTCGCCAGATTCAAATGCGGCGGTGGTCGCATCCTCGCTCGCGGAGGGTTCAGGGGCCAGTGTGTTTTCACGCGAGACCTCGTCGATTGCCACTTCGGGGCTGCCTAGCAAGACCGCGCGTTCGGGCAGTTCGACGGCGAATTGATCCAATTGGCCACGCAAGTTGCGAACGACCAATTGAACTTGCATCGTCGGTGGATCGGCGGGGGACTCCCAGCGAACGATTGCTTCGGATTCCGTTTCCAAAAGACGAGCGGCTTGCGTGGCCGATGGAAGCCATTGCCACTTGAATGCAAACTCGCCTCCCTGACTATCAATTTCAAACCGAGACGATGCCGTCTCGGCCGGCTTGCCTTCATTGAGAGTCGGGCGATTGGACAGTTGTCGCAAAACCTCTCGGCCATTCCCAACCACTTCGGCTGAGATCAATGGACGTGGGGCGTCTGAGTCGCCTGATCCTGAGTCGCCTGATCCCGAGTCGTTGATCGTGGGCGGCACGATGGCGACTTCCAATCGAGTTGGAACGTCGGGCAACGAAAGTGGCAAGAAACTGGTGCGAGGCCCCAGGCGTCGAACGCGAGTCGACATTCGCATTCGGCAGACGCAATCGATGGGGGCATCGGACGCTGCGGATTCAGCCGGTAAAACCAACTCGTAACCGAGTCCACCATTTCGAGTGGACCCGTTGGTGTTGGATGATGTGGAAGATGCAGCGGACGAATCGAGCGATTCATCACGCGTGGAGAGTTTGTTGGCCGAAACCCGCACGAAGGCTCGAGCGAGTTGCCCATTCAAACGGTCGGATTCGCTTTCGAGAGACTTTGCCGACGCATCGGTTTCGTCATCGGACTTTTCTTGGGTGGAATCTTCCCGTGGATCGTCCGTTACCGCTTCCACGATGGCCGGTTCCAAAAGATGAAACCCATGCAGACCCAGATCAAGTACGATGGGCGACGACGTTCCTTCGCGCGGGGTGCGAGGGTCGATGACGAAATGGCATTCCAGTTCCAATTCCGCGCGTTGTTTCTCAACGCCACCCGTCAAATCGATTCGCTGCAGGGTCGCTCGCCGATCTTGGACCTGGATGCCCTGTTCCAGTCGTCTGAGTCGATCGATCTCTTCGAAGGACATTCTTGGCATGACGACGGGAGTGCCCGATTCGTCCAGAAATAAAAACGCATCCGGGGCAATTCCGCTGGCCTCGCCTCGAATGATCTCAGGAGTGGGAGTCGTCCCCGGCGGTTGAGCGTACGCCGCGACGGACGCCAGGAGAGTGAGTGCCAAACACATCGGTCCCCAAGCGATCAACCATGGAGCCATGTTCCACTTTGGCCGACTATCGCGCAAGCAGCGATCTTTCTTCAGCCGTTCCATCGGCCGCGAAGGGGGGGAAGTCGAGTTGGACGCTGGTCCGGACAACAGGGCACCGTCACAGAATTATGGCGCGTTGAATCAAAGAGAAGAGGCTTCCCAGTTTACGCAAATCACGTGACCGGTAACAGCTTTTCCAGCCACCAGGCTGGTTCCCGCTGGTTCAAAACCGTCAAAACCCGTCTGATTCCAACATTTGGAACAACAAAACACCTTCAGTCACACCCTCGGACGGTGGTGCCCTGCCACGGACGAGGGAGTTTCCCTTGCGAACGCCGCTGGTTGGGTGAGCCGCAAAGTTAGCCCGCGTGACGTCGACGCCAGAGAAAGCGAAGGTAATCGAGCATCATCCACTGAATGATCAACAGCGCGACGGGGCCGGCGAACAAACAGAACTGGCTGAGCTTTTCATTCTCGAACCATTTCACGCCCGCAGCGGCGAGTGCCGACAAACAAGCCATGACGAAGGCACCGTTGATCAACAATAAACCGCACGACAGACCAACGGAACCGAGCGTGGTCAGGCATCCTCCGGCGATGTCGGCCAGAGGAATCGAGTGGGATCCGATGCGTTCTGATTCTTCGGGGGTCGCACCCGCGCGATCGCCACCCGGGCGAGATCCTTGCTGGGAATCAGAAAGCTTCATTGAATATTCTATTTTCGAAACTGCCGAGACCTGAGTCCGGCGTTTAAACTGTCACGTTTGGCGGTGCCTGGATGGATCGACGTGCTTGCGACGAGCAGCCAGTTCAGCATGGCTGCGAACGGCCATTTCAGCATGGCTGTTAATGGATTGAGAAACAACCAGCCATTGAAATCCCGCGATTCATCGTGGACACAGACATGTTAATGAAACAGGACGCTCGCCTACGCCCGTCGCCCATTTGCTTTTCGCAGTCGCCGATCCGCTCGTTCGGCCCCGCCATCGCCGGGATGGTTTTGATTTTGGTGATGGTCGTGGCGGGAGCATCCAGTTGGCTGGTCGGATTGGTCAGCTTGGTGATCATCGGGTTGCTGCTCGTCTTTCGACATTGGCACAGTTCGCAACAGGATGACGCCGTCTCCGCGTTCGTTCGCGACAGCAACGAAGAAGTTCAGAAGTGGCAGGAACGTTTGCGGTGCCTGCATGCGGAAACTCGCCAGAACGCATCGGCGTTGTTGCAGTTGAGCGACGGCGTCATCGTGCTCAGCAAAGACTTCTCGGTTCTGTTGATCAATCCGTCGGCGGTGAGGTTGTTGGGACTGAAAAAACGAGACGCGTTGCTGGGACGTTGCTTCACGGAATTGGTGCGAGTGCCACAGTTGTTGGCTTCCATTCGGTCCGCCGTGAAAGAACATCAACCGCAAGAGTTCACGGTGGAGGTTCACGACCAAGGAACCATACGTCCTTTGCGGGTGCGAGTTGACTTGATCGACACCGGCGAAGAACCCAACTTGCAATTGTCTTTACGTGACGAAACGGAGTCTCGTCGAGTCGAGGAAATGCGGCGAGAATTCATTGCGAATGTGTCGCATGAGCTGAAGACGCCTCTGGCTGCGATCAAAGGATACGCCGAGACGGTCGAGTTGGCGGTCCAAGACGACCCCGACGCGGCACTGCATTTCATGAAGCAAATCACGTCTCAGTGTTTGCGATTGGAACGTTTGGTCCACGAGATGATGCAGTTGGCTCGGGCTCAGTCCGGTCCCGCTAACTTGCACCTGTCGAGCGTTTCGTTGACGGAGATCGTGGAGGATGCCATTCGGACCTACGAGCCGGTGGCCATCGCAAACGATTTGGAATTGGTGCCTGAAGTCTTTCCGGGAAAGGCCAAAATCATCGCCGACCGCGAAGCGACTCTCACAATCGCGAATAATTTGATCGGCAATGCGATTCGCTACACGCCGGCTGGTGGCGAAGTGCGCGTGTCGATTGAAGAGGATGCCGACCGTTGGGTATTGGCGGTCGAAGACACGGGCGTTGGGATTCCCTGTTCAGAACATCAACGCGTGTTTGAACGGTTCTATCGCGGCAGCCGCAACGAAGAATCCGGAAAGGGCGGAACGGGATTGGGGCTGGCAATCGTGAAGCACTTGACGCAGGCTCAAGATGGCGAGGTGTCTCTTGAAAGCGTGCCGGGACAAGGTTCCTGCTTCCGTGTCCGTCTTCCGGCGGTCGCTTCGGCCGAACTGAATCGCGTCTGAGTCGAACCGACGGTAGAGCTGCTGGTCGGACTTGATAGGATGAGGGACACTTGTCATTCATTCTCCTCCGGTTGACGCTATGCTCCCGCGAAATCTGACGTTGCTTTGCACCGTGATGGTCATCTCCTTTGCGTGCTACTTGATGCACCTGCGGACACGGACCGCGATGATGGTTGGCGAAGCGTTGGAGATGATCGATCGCTTTTACGTGGAACCAGTGGATCGACGGGAATTGCTGACTTCCGCGATGGGCGGAATGACCTCCAAGTTGGATCAGCATAGCGAATACATTCCGCCGGTCAGCTACCAAGCCTTTCAGGACACGATCCAACAAGAATTCGCGGGGATCGGCATCTTTGTCGATCAACCCGAAGAAGGCTCGCCCGTTCGTGTGATCACTCCCTTGGTCGGTTCACCCGCACTGCAAGCCGGTTTGTTGCCCGGGGACCAAATCATTGAGGTGGACGGGGAGTATGTCGGCGACATGGACATTCGGTCGGTCAGTGAACGATTGCGAGGCCCCATTGGCACCACGGTTCGATTGTTGGTGCGTCGCGGGGAAGATGATGAGAAGCTGACGGTGCAGCGAGACACCATTCAATTGGAATCGGTGATCGGGGATCATCGCGATGAGGAAGATCGCTGGGTGTATCGTCTGAAGCAACATCCGGACATCGTGTACGCGCGGATGACCAGCTTCGGTGACAAGACCGTCAACGAGCTTCGTGCGGTGCTGTCGCGATTGATGCCCGAGCCCGATGTGTCGGGGTTGATCTTGGATCTGCGTGGCAACGGTGGCGGTTTGCTGACGGCCGCCGTTGACGTGTGCGACATGTTTCTCAGTCGCGGCAAAATCGTGAGTACGAAGACTCGCGGTGGCGTCATTGAAGAGGAGGTGTATGCGACCGAAGGAATATTGGTTCCCGCGAATTTGCCGGTGGCAATTTTGATTGACGAACATTCGGCGAGTGCCAGTGAGATCGTTGCGGCGGCTCTGCAAGATCACCAACGGGCGACCATTGTTGGGATGCGGAGCTATGGCAAAGGCACCGTTCAAAACATCCTGCCGTTGGAATACGGTCGCAGTGCATTGCGATTGACGGTCGCGAAGTATTACCGACCGAGTGATCGAAATATTCATCGCGGAATCGACGACACGGAAGAAGACGAGTGGGGCGTTTCCCCAGACGAAGGAATGGAAGCGGAAATCGCGGAAGAGGATTTACCGCGCTTGGCCAAGTTCTGGGAGGAAGCCTCTTACCCGTCTTTGAAACTTTCCAGTGCCAATGCAATTGAATCTTCCGCATCGACCGATCGTTCGTCGAGCGTTGACTCCGAAAACGGTGAGGCCGACCGCGAAAAATCGGTGGATGGTGAGGCTGAAAACACACCCATTCGATCTGCCTGGGACTTGGACGCACCGCTTCGCAAGGCGGTGGAGGCGATTCGCTCGTCGGATCAGGAAACTCCCGTTGCCGCAGCTGCGTAGAAGGCGGTTGTGAGTGCCGAGCGTGCGTTGATAAGTTGATTGAGGCACTGTTAAGCTGATTCAGTAAGCTGATTCAAAACGTGCGCGGGCGACCGGCCCGAGTTCAGCTAAACTGCTTGATCGGTCTGAAACGTCCGTCCGTTTTGCTGTCGCTCTCGCATTTGACGGTCCCGCCGCGGATCCCCTCCCACCCGTTGTTGAGTTTTCTCCAATGAAATCGATTGTTTACGTCGTTGCTGCTTTGGCTGCTGTTGGAATCATGGTTGCGATTTCCTCGTCACCAAAGGACGGACCGGTTGAATCGGCCGAACCCGCAACCGCCGTCGTGGCGACGCCGGAAGTGATGGCCGAAGCGGGCTCGCTGACGTTGGAAGTGCCTGAAATGCACTGCCAATTCGCTTGTTTCCCGCGAGTCCAGGAAACCTTGCAGAAAAACGATGCCGTCAGCGAAGTGGTTTTGGTCGACCAGCCCGACCCCAATGCGTTGACCGTCAAGAAAGTCGTCGTCAAGTACGATTCGGGTTTCGATGTGACCGCGGCCCTGGCGGATCTCCACAAAGAAGGTTTCTCATCCGCACAAAAGGTTCAGTAGGCTTTCCGCCTCAACATAGTGATGCACCGGCCGGTGGTTCGCTGCCGGTCCGATGCCCCTGTGAATCATTCCGCGGGCGGCGTTGCATTGGCTGAGTTGAATCGGGAAATGATCGTTGACCGGAGGACGAATACGTGAGTGAGTCACCGTCTTCCGCAAGGAACGCTGATAGTGAAACGTCCTTTCATGCGGACGTAAACGCGGAATCAAAGACCGGCGAAGTTTGTGGCGTACTTTTGGTCGGGCATGGGACTCGCGACCCACGTGGGACGGAAGAGTTTTTCCAACTTGGCGAGAAGCTTGCCGAGCGGATGTCCCACCGCTTCGCAATGCGATCGATCGTCCAACCTTGTTTGTTGGAGTTTCAATCGCCCACGATCGAAGAAGGTTGGCGAAATCTGATCGATGCGGGAGCGGGCCGCATCGTCATCGCGCCTTTGCTTTTGTTCGCTGCGGGACATGCCAAATCCGATATCCCAGATGAGATTCGGCGAGTCGCGGAAATCACCGGCACGCTGGATCGGATTTCCGGATTCAGTCGGCCTTTGTCTCGGCAATCCGAACTGATTCGTTTGGTTCGCAATCGACTGGTCGAGTCATTGGGCATCAACCAGCCTTCCAATGATCCGAAGCTTGAGAAGCGAACCGCAGTGGTGATGGTTGGGCGTGGAAGCCTGGATCCGTGCGCGAGTTCGGACATGCGATTGCTGACGGAAGTTGCACTTCGCGGAAAACCGGTGATCGACGAAATTGAGAATCGTTCGGCCGCTGGTCTGTCTTTGGCAGATGCGGC